>JAQGOV010000332.1 GCA_028293425.1 Verrucomicrobiales bacterium | reverse complement strand
CTGGTACAATGTCACCTGGGACATGGAAGCGCCCAAGCAGCTTTCCGCTAAATAGGATTGGTTAGAGAGTCATAAAGGTCAGCACCTGGAGCTCCTTCCTGAATAACAGTTCGATGCGGTTGCCATCGAATTGCACATCCAGCGGCGCTCCCGCCTGGTAATGTTCCCAGAGGACCCGACCGTTTCCTGGGGAGATACGTTTGATGCGCACGTGAGCGGGAATTTCCAGTCCTGTTTTCATGCCGGAAAAAAGACCCGCGCCTTCACCCAAATCCCCATGATGCATTTCCATGGTGTAGATAAATTTACCCGAAAGGTAACTAATCAATCCTTCGCCGTCGGTCCGCCATAAGACCTTGCCGGTATTCTCCTCGAGCTTGACCACTTGATTCCTGGTTTTCGAACTGAGGTCGATTTGCCGGGAGTATTTCACGCTGTCGGGGCTGGCCGTGGTGGTGTTGACATAAATGTGACCTTGGTCGTCAAAGAAAAGTCCCGCAGTGCCGACGGAGGGCAGCCGCCAAACCGGCTTGCCGCTGTTTTTTTCGTAGCACGTGAGAACCGTCTGATCGAAGATGTAGAGACGGTCACCATGCTCCACGCACGGGCCTCGGCCGAACTGGGAGGATTCTTCTGCTCCATCGAAATCCGAGTAGCCGTCCACAATCGTAGTGCTTAATTTGCCTTCCCACAGCTTTTTCAGGTTCTTGTCGAACGCAAACAGGCTATCCCCGGCTGCAAGAATGTTCACGGTCTTCAAGCCGAAGAACTGGGGGCTGCCATTCACTTCGCCGGACCATTCTTCACTGCCGGCATCTTGCTTCCGCAGCTTTACTTGGTAACGGCTCACATCTTCCTTCATTGTGTCACCAAGATTCTCTCGTTGCATCTCGTTGAGCAGGTCGTTCGCAATGGCCATGGAGTTACCGGTGGATACTTCTCCATCCAACGCGGCTTTCTTTGGCGCTGCCTTCATTACTTTGCGTTCCACGGTCTTTGTTTCCAGGAGCTTCACCGAAAGTTCGACAAAACCGTTTCCCGTGAACAGGAACGATGAACGCTCGGTCATGTCCGGGCTCGCGCCGGCCATGGGAGAGTCGAGGCCGATTGGGTCTTCAGAATCGCCTCTCAGCTCTGCCTTGAGTCGCTCCTGGTTGGCATTTGCGGCGAGAGTGGCTGGCAGGGCGAGCTTCGAGGGAAGCGGCATGTTCTGGTAGCGTTGCGCAGCTGCTTTGGGATCGATGCCCTTGGTGGCGGTTTTGCTGACGCTCGCCAGTTGGACTTTCCCGCCAGCGACAGGTCGTGCAGCAACCGCGGTTTTGACTGCGGCTTTCGTAGGCATTCCCGTGCCAACCTTGGCAAGAGAGGAAGCTTGAGCGGGCTTGGGGCGGGCGAACTCCTCTTTCCTGATATCTCCCGTGGTTAAATCGAAGCGGGTAATCACCCGGTCGCCACTTTCGTTTTGAGAATTCGAGACCAGCTCAGGTCCCTTGCTGGCCCATCGGCTCGCAAGCTCCGCAGTGGCGACTTCCTTCCCTTTATTGCCAGACTGCCATTCATATTGAACCAACTTCTCAGGGAACTGCACCCATACATTTTCTCGATGAACATGCAGAGCCAGTGCACTTTCCTGGGAGCGGATCATCTGCTCGGCTAACTCCTCCACGCTCGGAAGTTTCCAATCATCAGCGTCTGCGCCGTCGGAAATGGCCTTTTCCCGCGCTGCTTTCATTTGGACAAGAGCAGCGGCTGCATCATCAGCGATTTTTTTGCGGTCCAGGAGGTATTGGGACCATAATTGTCTCTTGGTTTTCAGGTCGTAACGGGCAAGCAGGCCACCATGAAGGACTACGGATTGGTTCGGGACATTCATCCGCGCCTGGCCTGAGTAGCCCTTTTCCGGAAACGTCACCGCGAACATGACTTTGGGCATGGTGGCTACCCATTCCCACCAGATCCATATGCCTGCGAAAACCGCCAGGACCGCGGCAACCGCGAAAGTGTTACGCATCACCTTTCGGCCAAAGCGCGCCTGGGCGACGGTGGTTTGGTTCTCATAGATGGGGACATCCATGTGGTTGGCTTCAGCTTTTTGGCGGCAGAACGCCGAGCATACGTAACCGAAGATCTCCATGCATTTTGGGCAGAGCGGTTTCTGACAGACGAGACAATGGTTTGTGACCGCGAACCCGTAATGCTTCGCGCAAATGGGGGCGACAGTAGGCGCAGCAGGAGTTGGTGCGGTTTCTGGATCGGTCGATGCGATCGGTGCGTGGGCTTGAACCCTGATTCTTGGCGCTGATGCGGCTGAATGGGGTTGCACACCTGGATTACCAGCGGGCAGGTTTGCGGGAGGCGGGGCGGGCACTGGCGCAGCTAGAGCAGTTCCAAACAGTTGCCGCACCACCTGGGTTGCCACTTCGGAGTTGTCCACTCCGCACGTCGGGCAAATAAACTGCACACCTTGGGACGCATGCTCCGGTCTGACATCCAGTTCCACTTTCTGACCACAGCCGCATTGGAGTTTCAGGCCCATATCATTTCCTTGGGTTGAGCAATTGTATGTTTGGAGGAGTTGGGAGAGCAAGTGGAGTCCGGTTCGGCATAGCTTCGACTTCACCGCTGGTGAAGAGAACATTACCGCCAAACTTGTGGTGATTGTTCCCCGGCTTTTTGCCGTCCATGGAAAAGACCTGATCCTTAGCGTCTTTAGCGGAGGTGTTTATTTGGCGATCGGAAAGGATAGGTGCATTGGTTTCGGCGATTTTCCAGCCCATATAATAGGCATAGCTGGTTGCCTGGGATTCCAGGTCCCTTCCCTCGGTAAGAGGGGAATCCTTGGTCCCGGGGCATATGAAAGGGGCCATGGTGGTGGTATAGCGCGGCACGAGCAAACCGAGTGGTAATTCTGAACTGGTGGCACCCGTTTTGGCTGGGTAAAGGTCCTTGTTTTCCTTGGCGTAAAGGTCCAGCGCCAAATAAAGGGTGTGCAGATTTTTTTGACAGGCAGCCTTTTGCTGTTTTTGAAAGTTGGAAGAACCCCGTCCCCATAGGAGCACAAACATGATCAGAATGATGGCCAGCGTGACCAGCATTTCGATAAGGCTAAAGGCGTTTCTTGTACAGGAAGAAGGGTAGAATTCTCCGCGCGGTTGCCGCTTGGATTGTGTTTTCATGGTGCCTCTGGATTTTCGTAGCAGAAAAACCGGGCAGAGGCAATCCGAATAAAAAAGCCGGCGTGAGCAAGGAACTCAGCGCCGGCTCTGACAGATTGGCAAGAAGCTTAAGCGACTTTTACCTTCAATTTATTGCCCTTGATGCTGGTGCGATTGAGCTTGGAGATAATTGACTTAGCTTCGTCGGCTGCAACATCCACAAACAGGTGCCGCTCGCGGATATCCACTGCGCCAATTATCGTGCTTGGCAGGCCCGTTTCGCCGAGAATCGTCCCCACAACATCCCCAGATTGAACCCCCATTTCCTCCCCTACATTCATGTAAAGCCGAGTCATATCTTCGGGGGTGCGCCGACTGTGTTTGGGAGCGCGAACTGGCTCCTCAGTGGGACGGCGCTCCGGGATTTTGACATCTGACTTCTTCTTCGCCGGCTCCACAACCTTGGGAGCAGTGGCAGCAACCGGTTCAGGAGCGGCTGCGGGAGGAGCAACGGGGGCGGGAGCGGGAGCCTTGGGCTGCACTGGCGCAGCCTGCACACGCACTGCCCGGGGCTGCACTGGATCGCGAGGGGGAGCAAGAGGACGCCTGACTTCCGCACGTGGCGCACGCTCCATCGGTGGCCGGATTTCCCGACCGCGCGGTGGCCGTTCGGAACGATCGTCGCGCCCGCTAAACCTGTCGCCGCCTCGTTGGTCGGGACGCTCATCCCGGCGTCCGAACCCATCTCCGCGTGACCGCGGCGGTTCCCGCCTGGCCGGGATCTCCTCCTCACGTTGAGGGCGGGCTGGAGTAAGGGTCTCGCTTGCTTGCAGATGATGGAGGAGCGCAGCGGCGATGTCTGTTGAGGAGAATCCCTCCTCCAGCAACCGCGAGATGAGATGGTCTTGCTTTTTAAATTCGCCCTTTTGCAAGGTGTCCCGCAATTTCTGGAGAGTGGCGCTGGCCCGGGCTTCTTCCACCTCGTCGACAGTCGGAATTTTGCCCCTCTGGATCCGCATTCGGGTGAAGCGCTCAATGTGGCTAATCTGAAAAAGTTCCCGCCCGGCTACGAAGGAAATGGCTCTGCCGCTGCGGCCCGCGCGGCCGGTTCGGCCGATGCGATGCACGTAATCCTCAGGGTCGTAAGGAAGGTCATAGTTAAAGACGACTTGAACATCATCAACGTCAATTCCCCGGGCGGCGACATCGGTGGCGACCAGGAACTCAAGGCCGGACTTGCGGAACTTGTTCATCACCCGGTCGCGCATGTTTTGGTTCATATCGCCATGCAGCCGGTCAGCGGAATAGCCCTGGGCATTTAAGTGATCGACCAGGTCATCAACCATCGACTTGGTGTTGCAAAAGATAATCCCCAGTTTCAGATCATGAATATCGATTAGACGGGTGAGTAGCTCAATCTTGAAACGACGGTCCACCTCGTAAAAGACCTGCTCAACCGTCGGGACGGTCATGGCTTTCTGCTCGATTTGGATGGTCTGGGGATCGCGGGAAAATTTCTTAATCAATTCCTGGATGGCCCGGGGCATGGTGGCTGAAAAGAAAACCGTTTGGCGTTCTTTGGGGACCGCCTGGAGAATAAACTCAATATCCTCACGAAAACCCATGTCCAGCATCACGTCGGCTTCGTCCAGGATGACGATCTTGATGGCATCCAGCCGGAGTGTGCCTCGGCGCATATGATCCATGAGGCGCCCAGGAGTGCCGATCACAATCTGCGCTCCCTGCTTGAGGCCGGAAAATTGGCGTTCGTAGGATTGCCCGCCGTAAATGGGCAAGGCATGGATGCCGCGCTTGAAAAGAGCCAGCTTATGGATCTCCTCCGAAACTTGCACGGCCAGTTCGCGGGTAGGGGAGAGCACAAGGACCTGTACCCTTTTTTCAGTCACAATGACCTTTTCGATCGCTGGAATTGCGAAAGCGGCAGTTTTACCGGAGCCCGTCTGTGATTGCCCCACCACATCGTGGCCCTGCATCATTACGGGTATGGCCTCAGCCTGGATGGGCGAAGCTTTCTCGTATCCCAATTTATCAATGGCCTTCAGCAATTCGTCCGAAAGGCCCAGTTCAGAAAACAGTTTAGTACTCATGAATTATCTTCTCCCGCGGTAATATAGCGATCTGTCCGCAGTATGCGCCCAAAAAATTAGGATTTTTGTCAGGACCTCGGGATGGAGGCACCTTCCTCGCCTGAAATCATAGAACCGTTTTTGAGGGTATGGGGCACAATCCGGCCGGGGTTATGGGGTGCTCTGGGGAGAATTTACAAGAAGTAGCAGCCAGTTTACCTGAGGAAAACCTAAGAAAGGTTAAGTGTCCAAGGGCAAGGTGAAGGATGCGCCAGGGCTTGCGCATAGGCAAAATTGGCTGGTGATAAATGCGGCGCCGTTTATTTTAAGACCATGCGCAGAATAGGATTTCTGGTGCTGGCGTTGGCGTTTGGCTTCAATGTGCTGATCCTGCTGGTGCTCATCCTGCATAAAGAGCCCGCCATCCCTCAAGGGAAGCTGGCGGATGGAACTGTGCTCAGGATCGAGAAGCTTACCTACGGAACAAACCACGTGTTTGCAAAGGGTTCACCCATTACCGCCAAATTGCGCCAAGCACTGCCGGGACCTTTGAGGGGAATGTTTGGATCCCCAAAGACAGCTTCGACATCCACGGAGAAGCCCGAGTTGGTGATCTGGTTCGCACAAGTAAACCCTTCGACGCAAGAAACGGTCAGTTCCACCGTGAATCAACTTCAAGTGACCGATTTGCATGGCTGCGTCTTCCCAGCCGGTAACAGGGGCACGAGTGGCAATTACCCCAATTTCTCCATGAACTATGCTCGTGTGCCCGTATTTCCAAGGCGGCAGGAGACCTTTCTTTTCTCAGCATCGGGATCCCCCGGCGGCAACCCTGTGCAAATTTCTTTGCCCAATCCTTTTCGGGCGGATCCGCACACCTGGACCCCAGAACCTTTTCCAATTCACCGGCAAGTTGGGGAGTTTGAGTTTGTTTGCACGGAGGTGCAGGGACGATTCTTTCCAGCAGGCGCTTATTTCGAACCTCACTTTCAGGTTTTTCAAAACGGCCAGGACAGAACCGAATGGTATAAGCACGAGGTGATCTACGCGGATGAAACAGGCAATCGCGGTCCAAAGCTTTGTCCTTATGAGCCCGCGTGGAAGGTGGAGGTAAACTTCTTCAAAAACTACCAGGCGACTTTTCCTGAAAGCAGTATCGCGCGCATGAGCGACGCCCGTGTCCCGACGCCAGGGCAAGTGGTCCAAAGGGATGTGACGTGCTCAATCGGTAACATAAACATTCGATTCCTCGCGCTCTGTGGGCCGGGTGATTATAAGTTTTCAAACGAGGTTTGTGTCGCTGCGGCGTCATGGCAGGAGACCTGGACGGAAACCTCAGGTTCCAGTTCGTCCTATAACGGAAATCAGAGGCTGGTCGAATTGGAGTTCCGGAAAAAGAAGTTCAGTCTCATCCTGGATATGAAGGGGCTGACACGAAATCAAGAGATGCTGATCCGGGCGAGGGACCAAACAGGAAAGTTCCATCCCGCCAGCTTCAATCTCAGTTCTGAGGACATTTATCGCTACGAATTGGACTTGCCGCAGGGACTCCAGAAGGTGGACCTGGAGTTCATTCCGCAGAAGCCTGCGCACGTGGAATTCATAGTGAAACCGCCCGGGAAACAGTGAGGTTTAAGTTAGCGGATGCGCCCGGTTGAGAAGCGGGAAAGGCACGGACGCATTCGTCAAGGCGCTCTGGTAAACGGCGCAAACCATCTCGACAGCCCAGGCTCCATTCCTGCCGCTGCATTCAGGATCACGTTTCTGCTCGATGGCTTGGAGCCAGTCCCCAACTGGTCCGAGATTGTGCTCAGGCGGGGATTGAACCATGGCAGAATCCAGCGGTTCCCAAGTGTCCGCCTTGCCCTTGGCGCTCCAAGCGGTAGCGCGCCGGAGGAAAACATTGGGAGAAATGTCGCAGTTAATGCGTGCTGCGCCCTTGCTGCCGAATAGTTCAATTCCCCAATGGCCCATCGTATCCCGCAGCTTGGCGGCACTCGTAAATGTCCCATTGATCCCGTTCTCAAAGGCGAATTGGGAGAACACAGTATCTCCTGCGACGTAACCGATATTGTCCTTCACCATTCGCCGATCCTCGCGGGTGATTGGATGGCCTGACTGAAGAACGCGCGCTGAGCATGACACGGGACTGCCTGCGAAGAAACGCATCAGGTCAAAAAGGTGTGAGCCGAGAACCATCATGTCCTCGCCCCCCGCACGGGAATCCTGTTTCCCGTATGCGCGCATTTCCACCAGGTCGCCGATTAATCCTTCGCGTATACCCTGTTTGAGGCGGACGATGATGGGCATCATGCGCATCGTGTGCGCGACCGCGATTCTCAGCTCGGATTTCCGAGCGAGCGAGAGCAGTTCGTCCGCTTCGTTTGGCGCAGTCACGAAAGGTTTTTCAGAATAGACATGAGCGTCGGCCTTCAAGCAGTCGAGGATCGCGGGATAATGCAGATCCGCGTGACGCATCGCCACGCTGACAAGATGGGGCCGCTCCTTCGCCAGCATTTCGCGGTAATCCGAGTAGGTCCGCAGGGGCTTCACGTTTGAAGCGGCTTTCGTTCGCCCGGGTTCATCCGGGTCCGCGATGGCAACTAGTTCAATATTCTTCCGCTCGGAAAAGATTCCATCCAGGCCATGGCCGTAATCTCCTCGTCCGGTATGGCCGATGACGGCTGCTTTATAGGTGCCTGCCTTGGGTCCGGCGTGCAAGACCTTGGGAGAAGCAGCAGCGGCAGCAAGTGTGAGAGCGCTAGCTAGAAAATGACGGCGCGTTTGAAGATGTGTCATAAAGCTTCCCATTCATTGCAGGACACTTTCCGATCCAGGACGGATTCAAATTGCCGCGAGTGTATTCAAGTCAATTCCTGACAGCTTTGGGAGTTTGTGCCCGAGGCGGAGGCCAACCAGTATCCAGTCTTCCAAGGTTGAGCGAAGCTCGTTTTCACATTTCTTAAGCGTTTTGCCGAAAGCCAGGACTCCAGGGGGTTTCGGAATCTCACCGGCAAAGCTGGCATCCTCGAGTTTGTCGTAGGTGGCTAATTCCATCGCCGCTACAATGTAGGCTGTCAACGGAAATGTCATGCATTCAAAGGTATCCGTTAGCCTGGCGACACGCAAGAAAACGCCAGTTTTTAAACTTGGCTCTTTAGCGCATGTGCCGATACTAGCGCCCGCGAAAATGAAAATGAAAGCTTACGCCCGCGCGGGCGTTGATATTGATCTCGGCAACAAAGTCAAAGCCACGCTCCCGCAACTGCTGGCTTCGACACATCGCCGCGAGGTGTTGGGCAAGGTCGGCGGTTTTGGCGGGCTGTTCGCCCTGGACACCCGAAAATACAAGCAGCCGGTGCTTGTTTCGAGCGTGGATGGCGTCGGCACCAAGCTGAAGATCGCTTTTGCCATGGACAGGCACGACACCATTGGCGAGGACCTCGTGAACCATTGCGTGAACGATATCGCGGTCCTCGGCGCGGAAGCCCTTTTCTTTTTGGACTATCTCGGGACTGGCAAGCTGGAACCCCATGTGTTCAAGGAAATCATCAAAGGATTTGTGAGAGGCTGCGCCAAAAACAATTGTGCGCTCATTGGCGGAGAAACCGCTCAGATGCCCGGGTTTTATCAGCCCGGTGAGTACGACGTCAGCGGAACCGTTGTGGGAGCGGTGGAAAAATCGCGCATGCTCGATGGCAAGACCATTCGCCGGGGGGATGCGGTAATTGGGATTGAGGCAAGCGGGTTGCACACAAACGGTTACTCGCTCGGGCGAAAGATCTTTTTTGAGCAGATGAAGCTGAAGCCGACCAGCCGTGTTGCTGAATTGGGCAATACAATCGGCGACGAGTTGCTGAAAGTCCACGTGAGCTACGGGCCCATTGTGCAGCAGCTCCTGAAAAAGTTCAACAAAGGTCTTGGCAAAGCAGAAGTGATTAAAGGCCTGGCGCACATCACTGGCGGCGGTTTCGTGGATAATATTCCGCGGGTGCTGCCCAAGACCTGCGATGTTGTAGTTCGCAAGGGTTCATGGGAGATGCTGCCGATTTTCCGAATTATCCAGGAAAAGGGTGGGGTGCCGGAGGAGGAACTCTACCAGGTTTTCAACATGGGAATTGGGATGACAGTGATTGTTGCTGCCGCCAAGGCGGATGCTGTTCTGCAAGCGATCAAGGCCGCCAAACATAAAGCGTGGATTGTTGGTGAGGTCGTAAAGGGCAGTGGGGAAGCACGGGTGGTGTGATTAGATGAAAATTCTGGTCATAGGTTCGGGTGGTCGAGAGCATGCGCTGGTGTGGAAACTGGCGCAGTCGGCGCATGTCACCCAGATGTGGTGCGCGCCGGGCAACGCCGGGATTGCGGACGAACGCCTGGCCAAAAACGGCGCACTCGTTGAGTGTGTCAACATCGCCGCAGAAGATTTGCCCAAGCTGCTCACGTTTGCCCAGGAAAAGAAGGTTGCGCTCACGGTGGTTGGTCCTGACAACCCTCTGGCATTAGGTATTGCGGATCTTTTCCAAAAAAACGGGCAACGCATTTGGGGACCAAACCAAAAAGCAGCGCAGTTCGAGTCTTCCAAGGTCTTTTCGCAGCACTTTATGGAAAAGCATGGAATTCCGACCGCACGGTCTGGAACCTTTGCTAATCCGAATGACGCCAAACGCTTTGCAGCCAGCCTCGGCGGCCGTTGTGCCGTGAAGGCCGATGGCCTCGCGCTGGGCAAAGGGGTCTTACTTACTTCGAATGTCGGTGAAGCGGAGAGGGCAGTGGACGAAATCATGGTGGGAAAGTCCTTTGGCTCGGCTGGCGCGCAGGTGGTTATCCAGGAGCTTCTGGAAGGGATGGAGATTTCATTGCACGCCTTGTGCGATGGAAGAACGGCCAAGCTGTTTCCAACTGCCCAGGACCATAAACGCGCGCTCGACGGCGACCAAGGTCTGAACACGGGAGGAATGGGCACGTATTCACCGGCTCCTTTTCTGTCCGATGCGGAGTTGGAAAAAGTCGGAAAACAAATTTTAGAGCCATGGCTCCGCGGATGTGCAGAGGAGGGGATCGATTTTCGTGGGATCTTGTATCCTGGAGTCATGCTCACCAAAAATGGCCCCAAAGTGCTGGAATTTAATGCCCGGTTTGGTGACCCAGAGACCCAGGTATATTTGCCACGACTGGAGAATGACTTGATGGAATTGCTGGATGCAAGTGTCGATGGAAAACTGGAAGGAATTTGCCTGCGATGGAGCGCGTTGACCTCCGTTTGTGTTGTGATGGCGTCAGGTGGCTACCCGGGTTCGTACGCGAAGGGAAAGCCCATCACCGGTCTAGCTGAAGCCGCGGCTCTGCCTCAGACGAAGGTCTTTCATGCGGGCACGGTCAGGGCAGGGGATGCAGTAGTGACGAACGGCGGCCGGGTATTGGGAGTTACGGCTTGGGCATCGGGCCTCCCTGCAGCACGGAAGGCGGCTTACGAAGCCGTTGAAAAAATTAGATTCGACGGCGCGCAGTATCGGCGCGATATTGCGGCCAAAGCGCTCCCAAAAGCGTAAAACGTCATGAAACTTAGGTTATTAGTTGCTTGTATTTGCTGTCTGGCTGGGCCTTTGGCTTTTGCCAATGAATCTGCTGATTTAAAGGAGGTTTTAGACCTCCTCCGCGCCAATTTGGCCGGTGCCAAGGATGAGGAAATTAACCGCGCCGCGGTGCAGGGCCTGATCTCTCAATTAGCGCCCCGTGTGAGCCTCGTTGGGCAAAATGGCACCAACGTTATCATTTCTGCTACCAACAACTTGGCGGGGAAAGTCTATGACCTGAACTATGGGTATTTGCGAATCACCCGTTTGGATGCTGGCTCGGATAAACCAGTTCTTGAAACCTGTCGAAACCTTTTGTCCACCAATAAAATCAAGGGTCTGGTTCTTGATCTTCGCTATTCTACCGGCGAGGACTATGCGGCTGCGGTTGCTTTGGCGGATGCCTTTATTCCTGCTGAAAAACCCTTGATGGACTTTGGGGAAGGAATGAAGAAATCCAATCTGAAGTCAGATGCTATCACTCTGCCGCTCGTGATGTTGGTGAACGGAGGGACCTCCGGTTCGGTGGAGGCTTTCGCTGGAGCGCTCCATAACGCGGGAGGCGGGCTTTTGATTGGTTCCAAAACGGCGGGGATGGCGAGTATCGCTCACGAATTTCCCCTGAAAAGCGGCCAGCGCCTTCGGATTGCCACAACTCCGATTATTCTCGGGGATGGCCAAGCTTTTCCAAACGGGGGTTTGAAGCCTGACATTCAAGTAGATGTGACTCCTGACGACGAGAAAATCTATTTTTCGGACGCTTACAAGGCGATGAACAAAACCAATCAGTTGGTGACTCTTAGCCCGGTGGCCGGCAAAAGCGGTTCAACAACCAACCGGGTTCCGCGTCATAGAATGAACGAAGCTGAATTGGTCCGGATGCAACGCGATGGCCAGAACCCCGATTTGGAAACCGCGACGGGAGTTCGGGAACTTGAGACAGCCAGGCCTATCATTCATGATCCAGCGCTGGCGCGAGCCATTGACCTGCTGAAAGGGCTTGCCGTTGTTCAGCGCACCCGCTCTACTTGACCCCCCTGCGGCGAGGCCGCACGGTTAACTAACTGCAATTTAGTGGCATGAAGACAATTCTTTTCGTTTGCACAGGAAATATTTGTCGGAGCCCCATGGCCGAGGGGCTGTTCCGGCATGCCACCAAAGGGCGCAACGATTTCAAAGTAATGTCCGCGGGTGTTGGAGCGGTGGAAGGGCTTCCTCCCAGTGACTACGCGGTGAAAGCTGTCCGCGAACTCGGCTTGGATATTTCCCGGCAGCGCAGCCGGATGCTGACCGCGGAAATAGTCAATCAGTCCGACTACATTTTCGGCATGACCCACAGCCACGTCGATGCCATCACGATGCTCTATCCCCAGGCGGCTGAGAAAACCTTCTTGTTGCGTGAGTTCGACGAAACACTCGACACTTACGAGAACGACATCAGTGACCCCATAGGCGGTTCGTACGAGGTTTATCGCGCTTGCCGGGATCAAATCGAGCAGGGAATCGTCTCGATGTTGAAGTTCATCGATCAGAACGTCGGAAGCTCCAAGTCTGAGCCTATGGTAGACGCGCGGGTGTCAATCGCGCTTGCAGCCGATCACGGTGGATTCGAACTGAAGGAGTTTCTCAAAAGCTATCTCAAGCAGCTCGGCGTGGCGGTGAATGATTTTGGCACCAATTCCCAGGAATCCACTGATTATCCGGATTACGCCCAGCTCGTCTCCAAAGCTGTCGCCACGAACAAGTGCGATTTCGGGATTTTGATCTGCACCTCCGGGGTAGGAATGAGCATCGCGGCCAACAAAATGCCGGGAATTCGAGCGGCCCTCGTCTGGAATGAGGACATGGCTTCATTGGTTCGGCAGCACAATAATGCCAATGTGCTTTGCCTTGGCTCCCACGGCATGGATGCCGAGACAGCCCGCAAAATTGTTGAAAATTTTCTTTCCGCGCAATTCGAAGGCGGACGCCATGAGCGGCGTGTGAATAAAATCGAAATCAACCAACCCACCATGGACCTGCGACTCAAAACGATCGACCCCGAAATCGCTGAAGCAATTGAACACGAACGCCAGCGTCAGCAGCAAAACATTGAGCTGATTGCCAGCGAGAACTTCACGAGCCCCGCCGTGATGGAAGCCCAGGGTTCGGTGCTTACGAATAAGTACGCCGAAGGTTATCCCAAGAAGCGGTGGTATGGCGGTTGCGAAAACGTGGATGTGGTGGAGCAGGTGGCCATTGATCGGGCTAAAAAATTATTCGGGGCAGAGCACGCCAATGTGCAGCCTCATTCCGGCAGCGGCGCGAACATGGCCGTTTATTTTGCTTTCCTGAAGCCGGGCGACAAGATGTTGACCATGGACCTCAGCCATGGCGGTCACCTTACGCACGGGAATAAGGCAAATTTTTCCGGCCGCTTTTTCGAGATCGTTCATTACGGCGTTCGGAAGGAAGATGAACGGATTGACTACGACCAGCTCGCCAAGGCGGCCAAGGAACACAAGCCCAAGATGATCACAGTAGGCGCAAGCGCTTACCCCAGAATTATTGACTTTGTCCGCATGGGAGAGATCGCCCGCGACGTCGGGGCTATGCTCCTGGCGGATATAGCCCACATTGCCGGCCTTGTTGCCACCGGGGAGCATCCGTCTCCGATCGAACACGCCGATTTTGTCACCACGACCACCCACAAGACCTTGCGCGGACCGCGGGGTGGATTGATTCTTTGCAAAGAAAAATACGCGAAGGAAATTGATTCTCAGGTTTTCCCTGGCATTCAGGGTGGGCCGCTCATGCACGTGATCGCCGCCAAAGCCGTTTGCTTCCATGAAGCACTTCAATCCTCTTTTAAGTCCTACCAGCAACAGATTGTTAAAAATGCCAAGGCGTTGGCTGAGGGAATGAAACGTAACGGTTTCCGCCTCGTCAGCGGTGGAACCGAAAATCACCTGATGCTCGTGGATGTTGGGTCCAAGGGATTGACTGGAAAAGATTGTCAACTCGCGCTGGATGAAGCGGGTGTGACGGTGAATAAAAATACTATTCCTTTTGAGACGCGGTCTCCATTCCAGGCCAGCGGCATTCGTTTGGGCACGCCTGCCGTGACCACTCGAGGCATGAAGGAAGTGGAAATGGCCGCTATCGCTGACATGATCAGTGAAGTTTTAATGGATATAAAGAATGTTGACGCCGCGCATTCTGTGCGGCAACGTGTTCTTGAACTCACGGCAAAGTACCCTTTGCCGTATTAAGTTCGAGTGGAATAAGCCTGTCCTCACCGGTTAATCCGGGCAGCAGTTTGTAATCCTGGCCAATCCATCAGCGTTCAACGGGCTTATCCGTTAGTCCGCCTGCCGTTAGATTTTTTACATTTGAGCTATGCCACCGAGAGCAATTAAAAAAACCGCCAAAACAAAAAATGCGGTCAAAGTTAAACCTGAATCCGAAGAGCAGCAGAATGTTGCTGTCGCTACCGAAGACGCGCCCGTGCCCATGGCCTCTCAAACCACCATGGAATTGGAACCTCCTACCCGTCCGGTAGAAGAAGCCTCCCAGCCAAGGGAAGAGCAGAGGCCCAGGGGCAGAGGCAAGCAGCCGAGGGACGTTCGCCCGCCGCAGCCTGTGCCTGCTGAAGAGGCGCACGACGAGGAACCGAAGGATGATGAAAGCCAGGCTCCACGTCCCCTACAGCCCGCCGGTTTAACTATCAACATTGCCAAGCTTCAGGCTATGTCGATGGCCGAGTTGAATCAGATGGCGCGGGACCTGAGCATCGAGAATTACGGCACCATGCGGAAGCATGAAGTCATTTTCCATATTCTCCAGAAGAACGCGGAACGCAGTGGTGTGCTCTTCTCGGAAGGCGTCTTGGAAGTTCTGCCCGAGGGCTTCGGCTTTCTCCGTTCCCAAAGTTTTAACTACCTGCCTTGCCCCGAGGACATTTACGTGTCTCCGTCGCAAATCCGCCGCTTCGATCTTCAGACGGGCAATATGGTCGCCGGCCAGATTCGTCCGCCGAAGGACAAAGAGCGCTTCTTCGCATTGCTGAAGGTTGAAGCTGTCGACAACGAAGATCCGGACAAGGCGAAGAACAAGACTCACTTCGATAACCTGACGCCGTTGTTCCCCAACAAACGTTATTTGCTCGAGACCGTTGGTGATGAACTCTCGACCCGCGTGTTGGATCTTGTTTGTCCGATTGGCAAAGGCAGCCGTGGATTGATTGTGGCGCCGCCTCGCACCGGTAAAACGGTGCTGATGCAGAAACTGGCCAACGCCATTCTGAAGAACAACCCGGAAGCTTACCTGTTCATCCTTCTGATTGATGAACGTCCCGAAGAAGTGACGGACATGGAGCGGAGTTGCAAACCTGCCGAGGTCATCAGCTCTACTTTCGATGAGCCGCCTGAACGGCATGTGCAGGTTGCCGAAATGGTGATCGAGAAAGCCAAGCGCATGGTTGAGCACAAGCGGGATGTTGTCATCCTGCTCGACTCCATCACTCGTCTGGCTCGCGCTTACAACACCGTTCAACCTCACTCTGGCAAGATTCTTTCCGGTGGTGTGGACGCCAATGCTTTGCACAAGCCAAAGCGCTTTTTCGGTGCGGCCCGTAATATCGAAGAAGGCGGTTCGCTGACCATTATCGCGACAGCCTTGATCGATACCGGTTCCCGCATGGATGAAGTAATTTTCGAAGAGTTCAAGGGCACTGGTAACATGGAAGTGCATTTGGATCGCCACTTGGTGGATCGCCGCATATTCCCTTCCATCAATGTCGAACTCTCCGGCACACGCAAAGAAGAACTGCTCTACCATCCGGACGAATACAACAAGGTAGTGGTGCTGCGGCGCGCTCTAACAGGTGTGCCTCCAGTGGAAGCAATGGAATTGCTCCTCAACAAACTCAAAAAGACCCGGCACAACATCGAGTTTCTTTTGGGAATGTCCGTCGGTTAATGACATTTTGCGGTTTTTCTTACAGGCGCGGCAGCTTACCTGTCCGCGCCTGTTTTATTCTCACCGAGGCTTCTCTTCTAATCTCGATGATAATCAAAAGGGAAACCGTATGCGAAGGAGGCTTGTTCATGAACAAATTCCCCTGCTTATAAGTCTAATTAATTCGCGAGGCGCAGTGAGCCTATTTGCACATGGTAATACTTAAATCAGTTAGTTCGGTCGTAATATCGCTTGCAGCGGTAGTGCTGCTCTCTCTTGGCTGCAAAAAAGAGCAAATTCGAGTTTATACGGCACCCAAGGACACTGTTCCGCAGCAGCGCGCCGAAACCGAAAGTGGACCAGCTCCGAGCCGCCCCCGGCCGCAACTCTCTTATAAAACTCCTGCTCATTGGAAAGAAGTCCCTGCCAGCGAGATTAGTCTTGCGAGCTTCAAAGTGGAGGGTGCCAAAGGTGAAGAAGCGAATGTCAGCGTTACCCAACTGACCAACCTGGAGGGCAAGGACGCTGAAATTGTGAACATGTGGCGCCAACAGGTCGGCTTGGAGGCATTGAGCCGGGATGAAGCGCTCAAGCAATTTCAGCCGGTGCAGGTCGCAGGTCATAAAGGCAACCTTTTTGAAATTTCCAGCAAGTCGGAACCTCTAAAGATCGTCACTGCGGTTGTTCATGATCCAGGGGGAAGCTGGTTTTATAAGCTTTCCGGCGACATCGCTGTAGTCGACAAGGAAAAGCAAACTTTTTTGGATTTCCTCCAAACCATTCAGGTAAAGGAAGTGACTCAAGTGCATGCTGCGGATGAAAGTCATGATGACCGTTTCCACTGGAACGTTCCTCCATCGTGGAAAGCCGCGGCTCCGAAGCAGATGCAGGTAGCGCGTTTTCAAGTTCCAGAGCAGGGCAACGCATCTGCGGAGGTTTCGGTCAGTGTTTTCCCTGGAGATACGGGAGGAACCCTGGCGAACCTCAACCGCTGGCGAAAACAGCTTCAGTTGAACGAAGTGAAGGAATCAGAGGTTTCCAGCCTCGTGAAGCCTCTTGACCCGGCGCTTCCCGGCTCCATCTTAGTGGACATGACCAATAACGATAAAAGGATGGTTGGTGCTATCGTCCCCAGAGGCGAACAATATTGGTTTTATAAGCTAATGGGCGCGCCTGCAGCCGTTGCGCCGGAAAAGGACGCGTTCATCGGCTTTGCCAAATCCAAGCCTGAATAAATGAAGCGTGCATTCAAAATTTTTAGTTCGTTGCGGCTGACTGTTATTTGCCTGATTTTTGCCGTTTTGCTGGTTTTCTTTGGCACGCTTGCGCAGGTAAATGAAGGACTTTACCAGGCTCAAGCGCGCTGGTTTCGGAGTTTTTTCGTTTGGTGGGGACCCGAAGCCGCGGGTTGGAAGGTTCCGTTTTTTCCGGGTGGTTACCTGGTCGGGGGAGTCCTTTTAACAAACCTGATCACTGCTCATGTGGCCCGCTTTAAGGTGAGTTGGAAGAAACTTGGGATCAATGTCACCCACGCCGGAATTATTCTTTTGCTGGTTGGGCAATTAGCCACGGACCTTCTTTCCCACGAGACCCAAATGAGGTTTTCCGAGGGAGAGAGTAAAAACTTCTCCGAAAGCGCTCTCAGCAACGAATTGGTCATCACCACCGACTCAGGCAAGCTGAACGAAGAAGAGGTCGTCTCGATTCCGGAATCCATCCTCCGAACTGAAAAGGAAATTCGGCACGAGAAGCTCCCGTTTGTGGTCCGGGTAACGCAATATTATCCGAATGCGCAAGTTCGGGCGCGAGGCCCGATGGTGGACAAGGGCGAGCCGCCAGCAACCCGCGGGGTTGGGGCTCAAGCAGTAGTTACTCCCTTGGCTGAGACGCACACCATGGATGCCCGTAATTTTCCAGCGGCTGTCATTGACCTTGTCGGGCCCCAGGGTTCATTGGGAACATGGCTGGTTTCTACGATGCTGAATCGTCCCCAGGAAATTAAGCTCGGAGATCGCACATGGCGAGTGAGCTATCGCTGGGAACGACAATACCTTCCCTTTAACATGCAGTTGCTCAAGGCGACACACGAAGTTTACACGGGAACGGAAATTCCGAAAAACTTCCAAAGTCGCATTCGAATTGAGAACCCACAACGTTCGGAAAACCGCGAGGTAGATATCTATATGAATAATCCGTTGCGTTATGAGGGGCTGACCTTTTTCCAATATCAAATGGGACGCGATGAAATGGATATATCCCGCGGTTCCAGCACGTTGCAAGTCGTCAAAAACCCGAGCTGGCGGACGCCCTATATCGGATGTCTCATGGTGGGGGCAGGCATGCTTATCCAATTTTTGATGCACCTGGTCGGCTTTATTTCAAAAAGGAGGATTGCACCATGAAGAAGTCACTTCCCTGGATTATCGCGGCCGTGTTTACCGTGTGGGTGCTGGCCTCGCTCAGGATGCCAAAGGAAAAGGGTTTTGCGTTCAACGAATTTGGGCGTCTCCCGGTCGTTGCCAATGGCCGCTTCCAACCCCTGGATTCGCTGGCTCGCAATACAATGCTTCAGCTTCGTGAGAAACAAACCGCTAACCTGGAACCTTGGAAAGGTTGGAACGAAAAGCCCCGCATTATCTCAGCCACTGAGTGGCTGCTGGGAGTGATGACCAAGCCCGAGGAAGCTGATTCCTGGCCGGTGTTCCGAATCGATAATCCGGATGTAAAAAGCCTGCTTGCCTTGCCAGCGGAAGCCAGCAAGGAAAAGATGCAGGACGGCAAACATTTTTCGTGGAACCAGGTCAAGCCGAAGATGGCTGACCTCCGTCGCGAAGCGGCTCGTGCCAATGAAGTTGAGGCATCCAAGCGTCGTCCTTACGATCAAGCCTTGCTTAAACTTTGGGGTGGGCAAGTGGTCTATAACCGGTTGAAATATACGCTCGGGCCCGCCGCATCCCCTGACTTGGATAAAGCACTGGTGGAGTTCAAAACGAACTTCGAGGCCGGTCGTGTTGCTTACCTGGCTCGGGAGCAGGGCAAGGATTTCGATGCCGCTGCCCTTGAATGGTTGGGAGAACGGTTCGAGGCGCCCATCATAATCCCTGCCAATGACCCTGGGAACAAAAAGGATGATTGGAAACCAGTCGCGCGTTCCATAGTAGAAACCTCAAATACCGGAGTGCCTCTTCATTTCGCGGTTCCGGCTTTGCACCGAATCGCGGCTGCTTATTTGAACGGGAAGGTGG
The DNA here is from genome assembly GCA_028293425.1 of Verrucomicrobiales bacterium. Taxonomy (GTDB): domain Bacteria; phylum Verrucomicrobiota; class Verrucomicrobiia; order Limisphaerales; family JAQGOV01; genus JAQGOV01. Next base: position 11,183 of record JAQGOV010000332.1, on the reverse strand, counting down.
ATGAATTCAATGCCGCTGTCGCCGATTACCACCAGAAGCTCGCGGGTTTATTCCCACAGCAGGTGGTCAAGGGTAAGCACGAACAGTTCTTCAACCATATCGAGCCGTTTTATAAGGCGATGATTTTAGATGTGTGCGCGTTCATTCTGGCCCTCGGTTTTTGGGTGAAGCCCGGTCAGTGGGATTGGATACGCCGGGCGGCCATTGGCCTCGTGCTTCTTGCACTGCTTATTCATACGTTGGGTTTAGGTTTTCGAATGTTTTTGGAGGGACGCCCCCCCGTGACCAACCTCTATTCCTCTGCCATTTTCATCGGCTGGGGAGCTACCATTTTGGGACTTATTCTGGAGTCTTTTTGGAAAAACTCTATTGGAGTTGTCATTTCTTCCGTAATCGGTTTCCTGAGTCTGATTATTGCGCATCACTTGAGCTTGAGTGGTGACACCATGAAAATGCTCGAAGCCGTGCTGGATACAAATTTCTGGCTCGCTACTCACGTTGTGGTTGTGACCCTCGGCTACGCTTCCACTTTCGTGGCTGGGTTCCTCGGCATCATTTATGTTCTCCGGGGCGTGCTGACCAAGTCGCTGGATGAAGCCACCCGTAAATCTCTCAACAGGATGATTTACGGCATCCTCTGCTTCGCCACACTTTTCAGCTTTGTCGGCACTGTGCTGGGCGGCATCTGGGCAGACCAATCCTGGGGTCGATTCTGGGGTTGGGATCCAAAAGAAAACGGAGCACTGATTATTGTGCTGTGGAATGCCCTGATTCTTCATGCCCGTTGGGGCGGAATGGTTCGCGAACGAGGTCTGGCGACGATGGCCGTGGTAGGGAACATCGTGACAAGCTGGTCTTGGTTCGGGGTCAACATGCTCAACATTGGGCTGCATTCCTACGGTTTCATGGGGGAGGCTTTCAAGTGGCTCCTGATTTTTGTCGGTTCTCAGCTTGTGTTGATTGCCTTAGGATTGCTGCCCGCCACGATGTGGCGCAGCCTCCAGGGAACAACCAGCAGTTCCACTCCTAAAAAGGACCCGCAGGGCAAGAAATCAGAGGCTCCTTTCGTGGGAGCGCCCGCAAAGTCATTAGAAGCGTAACCAAAGGAGTTTGCTCCCCTTTGGAGCTGGCACAGCAATTTCATGTGTGCCAAAATGCCTCTTTTCGGCATCTTTAAAGTCTTTGACGCTTTGCCTCGATTCCCTTAGGTTGCAAGCGCGATTTTCAACCGTTTTTTACATGTTAGGCACCATACTTAAAAAGATTATCGGGTCCAAGAACGACCGGGAAGTGAAGAAGATTCGATCAATTGTCGCCAAGGCGAACGAATTCGAAGCCGGACTTCAGTCTCTGTCCGACGACGCCCTTCGCCAGAAGACAGCGGATTGGAAGGCGCGCTTTTCCACGATTCAAGACAATGCGGAGTTGGCTGCTGGCCTCATGGAGATTCTTCCCGAGGCTTTCGCGGTAGTGAAGAACGCTTGCCGCCGCCTTTGCAATACGGATGTGATTGTCCGCGACCATCCCCTCAAATGGGAAATGGTGCCTTTTGATGTGCAGTTAATTGGTGGCTATGCGCTGCATACGGGACGGATTGCTGAAATGGCCACGGGCGAAGGCAAGACCCTGGTTGCTACTTTGCCGACCTATTTGAATGCCCTGAGTGGCCGAGGCGTGCATGTCGTCACGGTGAACGATTACCTCGCCGCCCGTGATGGCGAGTGGATGGGCGCGGTCTACAAGTTCCTGGGTCTGACGGTCGGTTGCATCCTGCACGATCAGTCGCCGCAGGTCCGTCGCGAGCAATATAATTGCGACATTACCTACGGCACCAATGCCGAATTCGGCTTTGATTACCTTCGCGATAATGGCATGGCCACGCGTTGTGAAGAACAGGTTCAGCGCGGGCATTATTACGCGATCGTTGACGAAGTGGATTCCATTTTGATCGATGAAGCGCGCACACCGCTGATTATCAGCGGTCCATCCGTGGTGAACGTCGACAATAACCTTTACGATCAATTCAAGCCGGTGGTCGCAGGATTGGTTTCAAACCAGGAACGCCTTTGCAACCGCTACCTTTCCGAGGCTCAGGACTTGATCAAAAAGTTACGGCCCGAAGACAGCTCCAATCCTTCCAATCCTGACGCGCTGGAGAAGGAAATTGGCATGCTGCTTTATCGGGTTAAGATCGGCAATCCCCGGTCCGAGAACCTCATGCGCGTCCTTGAGGAGCCGGCCAACCTGAAGCTGCTCAACCAGGCCGAGCTCGCGTTGCACGCTGATCAATCGAAGAAGGATCTATACGCCCAGAAAGAAGAGCTCTTCTACGCCATGGATGAGAAAAGCCACGACGCTGATCTCACCGAGAAAGGCCGAAATTTTCTCAGCCCAAAGGACCCGGATGCTTTCATGCTGCCGGATTTGATTTCAGCATTTCACGACATCGATCATGGGCCAGAATTGGATCCGCAAAAACGGCTTCAGGCTAAGAACCAGCTCCAAACCGAGTTCGAAGCAAAGGCTCAACGTATTCATGTCACAGCCCAGCTTTTGAAGGCTTACTCGCTGTATCAGAAGGATGTGCAGTACGTGGTGCAGGATAATAAGGTTATCATCGTGGACGAAAACACGGGACGCCTCATGACCGGTCGGCGCTGGAGTGATGGCCTTCATCAGGCTGTGGAAGCCAAGGAAGGCGTGGAAGTGGAGCGCGAAACCCAAACCCTCGCGACCATCACGATTCAGAATTATTTCCGCCTTTACTCGAAGCTGGCCGGCATGACCGGAACGGCTGAAACAGAAGCGAATGAGTTCTACGACATTTACAAACTCGGAGTGCTCGTCATTCCCACCAACCGTCCCTGCGTCCGCAAGGACAGCCACGACACGGTTTATAAAACCAAGCGTGAAAAATTCGGAGCAGTCGTTAAAGAAATCCAGACTATCCATTCGCAGGGCCGGCCGATCCTCGTCGGCACTATCTCCGTTGAGGTCAGCGAACAGCTTTCGCGCGCGCTGAGCAAGGCAGGCATTGTGCATTCCGTGCTGAACGCAAAGTTCCACGAGCAGGAAGCTGAAATCGTGGCCCGCGCAGGCCAGCGCGGCGGAGTAACCATCGCCACCAACATGGCTGGTCGTGGCACTGATATTAAGCTCGGCCCGGGAGTGGCTGATCTGGGCGGCTTGCACGTGATCGGCACGGAGCGCCATGAAGCCAGGCGTATTGACCGCCAGTTGCGCGGCCGTTGCGCGCGCCAGGGTGATCCCGGCTCTTCTCACTTTTTCATCGGCCTTGAGGATGACCTCATGCGCTTGTTCGGTTCGGACCGGATCGTGAAATACATGGAAAAAATGGGCCTTGAAGAGGGCCAGGAACTGGAGCATCCGCTGCTCAATCGCTCCATCGAAACCGCTCAGAAGCGGGTCGAGCAGCACAATTACCAAATCCGCAAGCGCACCCTGGAGTACGACGACGTGATGAACAAGCAGCGCGAAGTCATTTATGGCTTCCGCAACGAGATTCTCACCACGGATGACGCCCGCGACCGCATCATGGATATCATGGAGGAAGTCGTCCTCCAAAAAGTGGAGCAAAACACCTCGCCGAACCAGGACGTTTCCGAATGGAACCTGCGTTCCCTTGCCGACTGGGTGAATCTGAACTTCCCGCTGGGCATGCCCGAGGAAGAAATCGTGAAGGCTGCCAATGCTGGCACGAAAGAGCCCGTGCCAGATTCTATTTTTGATGGGTTAAGCCCAGCCCAGTTTTCGGTTTGTCAGTTCATTTCTGACAGCGTCCATAACGCTTATAAAATCAAAATCGAGTTCGAAAACAAAGAAGCTCTGCAGACCATCGAGCGTTATACAATCCTGAGCGCTATCGACAAGCTTTGGCAGGAGCATCTCTATGAGATGGACAGCTTGCGCAACGCGATTGGCTTGCGCGCTTTCGGCCAGCGAGACCCGTTGATCGAGTACAAGGCCGAAGCCTTCAAGATCTTCGAGGACCTGATGGTGAACATCAAAACGGAGGTCTGCCATAACATCTTCAGTAGCGCTTCGAGCATGATCGCCTTCGAGAATTTCCTGCGGAACATGCCGAAACGGACGGAGCACACCTCGACCACGACTTTTGGTGGTTCAACCTCCAACCAGTCCACCACCACTGCTTCCACCGGGCAGGGGAGTGACCTGGTGAGTGAAGCGAATGAGGCTGTGTCCAAAGCCAAACCGGCCCGTAATGTCGGCCCGAAGGTTGGGCGGAATGATCCCTGTCCTTGCGGCAGCGGCAAGAAATTCAAACAGTGCTGCGGCAAATAAGACTCCACCTATATTCTTTGAACGGCAACAGCGTTTCCTTGGTGGAAACGCTGTTGCTTTTATGTCGAAGCCGTGGCAATCCATGTGGGTATGAAAACAGCGCATACCAATAGGCATAAAGCCGTAGCTTGCAGCCTGTTTCTTCTGGCGCTTCTTGGCCCTGCATTGCTTTTGCACGGGGCGGAAAAAAGCCTGCTCCAAAAGGTGCTTTCCTTTTGCCAAATTTCAAAGGGCCGAATGGTGGGCAATGGCCAATGCTCCAGCCTCGCCCAACATGCGTTGACTGCGGCCGGCGCGAGCAGCGGCGGCGAAGATACCCCGGGCCCGGAGGACTATTCCTGGGGCCGTCAGATTTTCTACCTGGCGCACGTCAGCACTGGTCTCAAGACGGAAGGCCAACGAGAGGACATTAAGCCTGGTTGCATCATTCAGTTCCGCGATGTCCGATGGGAAGGCAAAACACCGCGAGGAACTTATTGGATGGATATGGAGCACCACACAGCAATCGTGGCGGCCGTGGAGGACAAAGGCAACATGCTCCGGATTTTTCACCAGAACTACGGAAACAACAAATTGGTTACCGAAGCAAAGCTGCGCCTTGATGACCTGCGGAAGGGCTGGATTCGCGTTTACGAACCAACCGCGCCTAAAGCAAATCCTTCATCCTAGGATGTTGGATCTGAAGCCCTCGAGAGCTGTTGAGGTTTAGCTGGTGTAAACGTCACCTTTTTAAGGGCTCAACAATCTTGAAATCATTTGCGATCACGGGTTTGAAAACGTCGGCACCCAGGGAGGGGTTCAGCTTTTGGTTGGTAAATTCGTTCTTCATCGACGAGCCATCCGCAAATTGAAGCTCCGTGGCTCGCAGGCTGAAATCATCCAGGCTGAAGGAAATCTTGATCAGAGGCATCATGCGTCTCGCGGAAGCAGCCTTGGGTTGCAGTGATACCTCGTGGGTGTGGTCGGTTTCCTTTTCCGAGACCACCTTGAACTTGGACTCAAGCTCCTCCGAGCTGCGAGGAAAACCAGCCTCGAGCAAAGCCAGAGTGTCTTTCCATGGTCCAGCGGCTTGGGCTCCGAGTGGATATTTTTCGGCGCGTTTGAGGCGGGGATAAATGACCAGCATTTCCTCAGGCTGCCGCACCGCAATGGTTTCTGCCGGGCTGCCAATCTCCCAGCGGAATTGGTTCGGAGCCGCAAACCAGACATGTCCGCGCGCAACCAGGGGTTGAACCAGGGTTTTCAGGGAACGCGTTTGGGTTACGTCTGCGGTCCATGTCTGCATATTTGTCTGTGAACTCAGCCAGCGAGTAAGCGCGGATGTGTCGGCTCCGCGTAAGGAAGATCCCGCGAGCAGCCCCAGGCAACAAAACAGCAGACGTAACATCATGCCTGGAACATAAACGACTAATGCGGGAAGTGCATGAAATTTCCAACGCCGGTGCCCGGCCAGAAACCTAAGCGCCAGGTTTTGGCCAGACGGGGACGAAGTGGTACCATTGGTTGAGGTAAAGGCGCAGCGCCGGTTCGAAAGCTCCCATGATTCGCTGGGTAAACTCTGTTCGTGCCTCGCGGCTTCTCAATGCGGCACGCTCATAAGGCACCTCCGGCAAAATGTGAGCAATATAACCCGTGGAGGTGCGCGGAATGTAAACCGGCAGCACCACACATCCTGAAGCCCTGGCTAGTTCCGCCGCGGAGATGGATGCATGAAAAGTGTGGCCGAACAATTGCACCGGAACCGCCGTTTCCGCGGGCGGGCGATCCATGAGCAATGCCACGGCATTGTTTGCTTCCAGTCGGCGAATAATCTCCACCGCCGCGAAGGGGTTTTCACCCAGGGGCAACGTCTCAACTCCCCACCGTGCACGCGCAGCCTGGCGGACCTCCGTCAGCCGGGCCTGTGGTTCCGGACCAGTGATCACCTGGAGTTTAATCCCTCGCTGGGTCAGCAGCGGTGCTCCGAACTCCCAGTTCCCCAAATGAATTGTGACCAGCAGCACCCCTCGTTTTTTTGCCTGAGCTGCTTGAAAGTGTTCCCACCCGGTTAAGTCACGGAAAAGGTTGTAAATGGAGAGTCCGCTCTCGTATCGCCATAGGTCCGCGAGTTTAAGCGCGAATTGCCCGAATAGTTCGCGAGTGGTGATCAGCGCGGCCTTTTGATCTCCGTTCAACGCTGGAAGAATATTTTCATAAACAATTCGGCGGCGTGCGGGGGCTAGAAGCCAATAGGCCTGCGCCAGGTGCACTGTCAGCCGGCCAAGCAGGAAATGGGGCATGTGCCTGGAAATAAACACTCCCACCCGCCAGAGCTCAGCCCGGTACAGCGAGGAAGGCTGTTTAATGTCCTTGGGAGGCGTTTGCACCAGCTCAGGAAAGCTCCAGTTTCTGCGCCGAACGAACTGCTACTTTGTCCAGGCGGAACGGCCTTGGCTTGGGCAACAGAAAGCATAACCCCGCCGCAATAATCAGTGCCGCTCCCAGGAGGTTGAATGGGATCGTGACGCCGCCCGTTTCCTTTTTCAGGGCCCCTACAATAAACGGCCCCAAGTATCCGCCAAGGTTCCCGATGGCATTGACCAAACCCATTACCGCTCCCATGACACGCCGCGGCAGCGTCTCCGCAGGGATGGCCCAAAACGGAGCCAGCCCGCAAAAAGGTCCCGGCACTGCCAGGCACAAGCAGGCATACGAGGCCCAAAAACTCTTATTGTGCAGCAGAACACTCCCAATCAGCGCAATACCGCTTACTCCGTAAACAAAAGCCACATGCCCCCGCCGCTCATGGGTTTTGTCGGAGTGATGCGCGGTAATGATCATCAGGACCGCTGCCAGGGCGTAGGGAAGCGCGAACAGGCATCCATACTGGAAGCCTCGCGGGGTTATCCCTGCGCCTTTCAACCCTTCTCCAAGGAATGTCATCAGCCCGTAATTGGCGCAGTTCTGTAGAAAATAAATGGGCAACATTACAAAGACGGCAGGCTGCAGGAATGCCTGCCAGATCGGGGCTTTGTCCCCCGTCTCAAGCTCCGCCTCTTCCCGGGCAAGGGTTTCCTCTAAATGCTGCTTTTCCTCCGCCGAAATCCATTTGGCGTTGCGTGGGTGGTCGCTGATAAATAAGAGCCAGATCGGCAACCAAATAAATGGGAGGGCTCCTTCAAGGATGAGCATGGTCCGCCAGTCCCACATCCCCAGCATCCATCCTGTCAGCGGTGCGGAGCCTGCCACCGCGAGGGGCTGGCAGAGATTCCAGAACGCGTTGGCTCGAGCGCGCTCCGCGCGAGGGAACCAGTGGGCCAACAATACGAGCGTGGCAGGAAAAACACCACTCTCCGCCACACCCAGCAGAAATCGCATGCTGGCAAACCCCTTGTAAGTATGGACTAAACCGCAACCCACCGCGCAAATGCCCCAGAAAACCAGCAGGATGGAGATGAATTTCTTAGCGCTCCAGCGACTGGCCAGGAAACCCCCGGGAATTTGGAGCAGCACGTAACCAAAGAAGAAGATGCCCGCCGCATGGCCCTTCATGCGGTCGTCCATGAGCAGATCCTTCATCATGGAGGAGACACTTGGATCGAGCGCCAGAGACACGTTTGTACGATCCACGTAGGAGATCGTGTACATGATCAGGGCTACAGGGATGATTCGCAGCCAGCGTTTCTCTATCATAGCGTGTTGAAAAGATTGTGGGGCAAAGGGAGATGCATTGCCATAAATAAAATCCGAACGGAACTGTCTGCCCGGCTTCTGAAGGATCCGAACGGTTAATCCCTGTGACAGGCTTTCCACCAAACCGGCAAAAGGTAAATGGCCACCAGCATGGAAATGAGGATGCCGGCGCCGCAAACAGCTCCAAGACTGGCAATTCCGGAGTTCGTGGAAAGGGATAACGAGGCGAATCCTGCAACAGTGGTCGAGCCTGCCAGCAGGAGCGCACGACCCATGGAATCGCGAACCAAACCCAAATTTCCGTGGTATCGCCGCAGGGCTAATTGGATGTGAATGCTGAAATCTACCCCCATGCCGAGCAGAAGCGGCAGGGCCATCAGGTTCATCATGTTCCAGGACCAGCCCGCGAAGTGCATCACCAGGGCGAGGCAGAAAGCGCTGAAAACAATGGTCGCCACGCTCAGGAAAACATCCTTCAAGTTGCGATAAGCCAGCCAAAGCGAGATGAGGACCAGCAGCAGGATTGGAATGACCACCCGGGGCATGTCGCTGAGCACTTCCCGCGCGATGGAGGTCCCCAGCAATTCCCATCCGGAAAGCAATACGCCTTCGTGCGGCAACGCTTTTTCCAGGCTGGTGATCCCCGCGTTCTTGCCCGGCCCCGGCAATGGGTGAATTAGGCCGATCGCCAGCAACTCGTTGGTTGTTCGGGCGGTCAGCTTTTCCAGGATCCATTGGCTGTTGGCGTTACTCGGCCAGAACACATTGGGGGAAGCCATTGCGCTTGCCCACGTCTGCAAAACATTATCGAGCAGGACCAGTGAGTTGGTGGTAAAACCGTTTGTTAGCACCACCTGGTGAAATGCGCTTTTTTGCCTGACGAGAGTTTGCGCGGTTGCCCGGTTGCCAGCTTGATTGTCGGGCTGCGGCCAGAGTTGGCTCGGCAGAGTGAAGGTGCTGATCCAGCCGTTGGAAATGGCGCGCTGAAGGACCGGCTCAATCTCACGCAAGCGGTTCGCCACCACGAGTTCATTCGTTCCCCTGGCCATCACCCAGAGCGGCTCCTGCTCCCGGTTCATCCGTTTCTTGATCAGGTCCAGTGTAGCGTACGCTTCGCTGTTCCTCGGCTTGAGAGCATCGGGAGATTTATCGAAACGAGGAGGTCTTTGCCAGAAAACGATCGCACCTGCCAAAACGAGCAGGGCGGTCAGGAGCCAGATGAACGCATTGTAACGGCGCGTGGACGCAACCGGACGCGTGGTCTCATGGGCTAAATCAGCAACAGCTGCGAGGGTAGATTTTTCTTTGCCAAGCAAAGGCGGCAGATAAGCGTAGAGCATGACCACGGCAGCGAGCGCAATGCCGATGGCCACCAGGGTCCCAAGCTGTCCCAGGCCGGGAAGCCCGCTCAGATTCAGGAGGAGAAACGCTCCGCTGGTCGTGAGCGCGGACCAAAAAATTCCCGGTGCGGCTTCCCGTTGAATCTCTTTCAGCGATAGGTTCGGGTGGCTGCGAGATTCCTGATAAAGAACGATCCCGTAATCTTCCGCTAACCCTAGAAGAATGGATGCAAACCCCAGGCTGACTACATTCAGCCTCCCGTAGAAGAGACCGCCAAGCGCAAGACTCCCTGCCAAAATCAAAACGAGCAAAGTCAGCAGCCAAAGGAGGGGCCGCCACCGCCGATGACTGATGTAAAAGAGCAGCGCAATCACCCCCAGCGTTCCCAGGGAGGGTAATCCCATGTCCTGCTCCATGCCTCCGCCAATTTCGGAGACAAAGGAGGGGCGGCCAGTATAATGGATTGTGACCCCTTTCAAACTGGCCGTGTTTGTTTCAGCGCCAATGAGACTTTTGATTTCCTTGTACCATTTCACGCAATCGCGGTAACTGGCCAGGTCCGGCTTGGCTTCCACGAACATGATCCGGAATTGGCCGTCGCTGGAAGCGAACAGTTCCTGGCCTTGCCCGAACCCCGCGCCGGCACTGGCCACGCTTTCTGGCAGGCGAGTAATATCCAGCGGATCGTAGCTCAGCCGGCCAATGTCTTCGGGGGAGAAGGATGTGGCTAAGCGATCGCGGGTGGATGTCAGCAGCGAAGGCAGATTCTCCGGGGCAAGGCGATTTGTGAGTGATCCGAAAAGCTGGGGCGGCTGGTTCAGCCAGAGATATGCAATCAACTCGGCCCCTTCGCCGGGATGCTCCAACCATGGAGGCTGCCAGGTTGCAGACATGACCAGGTTGGTCTGCCGCCGCAGAAAATCGGCCAGGGAACGAGCCGCATTCTCCACCGCCTCGGGCTCGGCTCCCTCCAATGTGATAATCAATTCCCGGGCGTTCGAAAAGTTTTGTTGATACAGTTTAAGTCCCTGGACAACCGGTGCTTTTCCCGGGAGCAGGTTCAGCACTTCCACATCAAAACCCAGTCGAAGCAGGCCTACCACAATCGGAATCAGAAGCAGCCACAAGGGCCAAAATCGGGCGGCTCTTTTCATGGCTGTGCGCTAGACGCGCTCAGGAAGAATTCAATTGATTCGCCCGTGCTGCGATCTTCCAGCACTTGGTTGCCTGTGGGCAGTGTTTTAAAAGTAAAATGCTTTTCGTCGCATTTTCCCTCAACGCAGCGCGCCAGATGCAGCCAAAGCAGCCGTCGCGGGGGTGTGCCCGGACCGGAAAAAGTTCTGTTCTCCGGCACGAATTGGATTTGCCACGCATGGCCGGTGGTTTGGGCAACCACAAAGGGCAGGGGAGTCTTGGTGAACTGCAGGAACGAAGAGCCATCCGCCCGCGTCGCCAGCACCAATTCCCCGGCAATTTCCGGAGCGTTCGCCTTCGACTTCCAAACAGCTTGTCCCTGCCGCACGACCCATCCTGGTTGGGCCAAGTCGACTGCGGGGAGAGGCTTGATGGTCTGGCAGCCCAGTGTGAATGCCGCCAAAAACACAACGAACAACGCCGTGATTCCCCCTCTCAGCAATTTGCTAAAATGGGAGAGGTCGCACCGACTAAGGAAACCATGAGATGTGCTACCGCGACAAGGCCACCCAGCGCGGTCAACGGGTCTCCCTCTCCCTAAGGGCTCATTACACGACAGATTTTTGTTCATAAAATATGGGATTCAATTTTGGCTCGCGCAAATCCGAACAGTGAACTCCAGCAAAGAAGACGCGGTTGAGCAAACGCAAGCC
>JAQGOV010000313.1 GCA_028293425.1 Verrucomicrobiales bacterium | reverse complement strand
CCGGACCCATCACCACCCCGGCCGTTTTCCCCAGCCGGTGGTTGCCCTGCTGCACCAGGCTCACCCCATTGGCCTGGCTGAACGTGTCATTCGAATAGCCAGCATCACTCTCCATCTGCCGGCCGCGTGCGAGTTCCAGATGAATGTAATAATTATCCTGAGCGGTGGTGCGATATTCTTTTCCAACTCGAAAGTAGTAAATGCCGTCCGTCGGCACACCGTAGTTGCTGATGAACGCATTCCCGTCCGGGCCGGACGAGCCATCACCTGTGATGTAGCCGCCAACTGTGCCGTAAAGCTCCACGTAAGGATCAGCGCTGCTGTTTGGAGCATCCACGTAAATGGAAACACGGTCACCGGCCTTGGCCTGAAAGCTCCACCAATCCTGCTCGTTCCAGTTATCAAAGTCATATGCCGGATCGATCGCGCCGACGCCCCGCCCAATGAACAGTCCGGAGTTGGTGAAGGCCTCAACTAAAGGTAAAGGCGTGGCGCTGGATAATGAATCGTTTGCCGGCCCCTCAAACGTGTGGCCTGGCTCGAGGGCAATACTAAAGATCCGTACGTAAGGATCCCCGCCGACACCGTTGGAATCTCCATCAATCGAGTTGCCGACAATATCCGTGAGCCCGGCTGAAATCCGGAGGCGATACTTTCCGTTGGCAAGCGGACCATTGGTGATCAAAAAGGGAACGCTCGTGCCGCCGTCGTAAGCGGGCCAAACCGCCAAGGCGTAAATCACATCATCTCCTGTATCAAAAAGACCATCTGGTCCCGCGCTCCGCAAATCCCAGTTGCTGAGCGGACTGCCGGCCAGGACCGCTGCCGGGCTCAAGCTCTCGTCGAAATTTACTCTGAATGTGCTGATGACACGATCCGTCGTGCCGTTCGAGGCGGGAAACCGACTCACCCCGATCACCTTGGGTGCGACGGTATCCGAAATGACAACATCCAACACATATTGGGCCTCGGGACCGGCCCCACTACTTGCTTCGACTTTGGCAAAATAGGTCGCTGCCGCCGGGATGTTTCCGAGGAAGTGTCCGTCCGAAGCGTTTCCGTCCTGGTCGGAAACCACGCTCCCGGCGCTGTTCATCAAGGTCACTTTGGGAGAAAGCGTACTGCCCGTCGGTAATCGGAAGCTTAACTCAACAGTATTGCCTGGATTCAGCGTGCCCAAACTAAAAAAATCTTCATCAACATTCCCCGCATCACCGGAACCAGCCGGCCCCGGCTCCATGATCGTTCCAGCAACACTGGCTTTGGCCTGCACGCCGGAAGCTGTTTTGGCCAGAAGGTTCGCGCCGGAAATAGTATCGTTCGAGTAATTTGCATCCTGTTCCAATTGAACAGAGCGGCCAATATCCACCCGAAGATGGTAGCCTCCGGTTGTCGATGAGCGGCCAAGCACTCGCACCGAGTAAGTGCCGCTGGACGCCATGGTAAATTTGCTGATGAGCGCGTCAGAACCTGGGCCGGAATCCTCATCCGAGGCCAGCAGACCATTGGCGGAATTTCTCAGTTCCACGTACGGATCAAGTGAACCGCTCGGCGCATCGACACTGATTGAGATCACGTCGCCGGCCAAAGCATCAAACGACCACGCGTCAACTTCGCTCGCGGAGTCGATGGAGTTGGTGAGGCGGGCGATGGCGTATCCTGCAATCGAGTTATCAAATTGCAGGGTCTGGGCTGTGGCGGGGTAAATCACGCTCACCAAACAACCAGCCAGGGTCATTGAAAATAACCTTAATTTTGAAATCATTGCTTTTTAGGTATTAACGGGCTCCAGGGAATGGCACACACCGCACGCCATGAAATCGCGCGTGGGGTTGCCATGCCTGGAGGAAGCATCTGCAAAACTACCAAAACTTGAATAAGGCTATGACGTTCGAGAGCGCCAACTCAAGCCGGAAGCACTTATATTAAAAAGGGATACATTTTGCATTACCTGGTCAGTTACCAACCCGAATTGAAGGTCACCATGCCAAAAAAAAGCCTGGCCACGGCGCGGACAGCTCTTGTGTTAAGCGTTGTTTGCAGCCAAAGTTTTACTGGTTGAATGGTCAAAAACCATTGGCTCAGAGCCTTTCCGGCTTAATCGAGCGCGTCACGTTCTTCAACGAGGACAGTGGCTTTGCCGTGCTCAAAGCAAAGGTTAAAGGACATCGAGACCTCGTGACTGTCATTGGCGCCCTGCCTTCCGTCAATGTTGGCGAATGGATCACTGCCGAGGGACAATGGGTACATGATAAACAATTTGGTCAACAGTTCCGGGCTGACGTCCTGGCCTGCACCCCGCCAAATTCCAAGGAAGGCATCGAAAAATATCTTGGCAGCGGCATGGTTAAAGGCATCGGCCCGAGCTATGCCAAAAAAATGGTCGATGAGTTCGGAGAAAAGATTTTTAAGATCATTGACGACCATTCCGGAATGCTCGAACGCATCGAAGGCATTGGGCCGATCCGCCGAAGAAAAATCAAAACTGCGTGGATGGAGCAAAAAGTCATTCGCGAGATCATGGTCTTTCTCCACTCCCATGGCGTTAGCACCAGCCGGGCGGTGCGCATCCACAAAACTTATGGAGATGCAGCAATCGAGCGTGTCCGTGAAAATCCATATGCGCTGGCGAAGGACATCCCTGGCATTGGATTCAAGACAGCCGATCAGATTGCGCAGAAAATCGGCATACCAGTGGATTCCCTCCTCCGCGCTTCGGCCGGGTTAAGCCATGTGCTGCTGGAGGCCACCGGCCAGGGACATTGCGCCCTCCCTCTGGAGTTGCTGAAGGATGAAGCCGGCAAGCTCCTCCTGGTGGATGAGGCGATTATTTCAACGGCATTGGAGCGCGCGCTGGGCGAGGGTGAAATCACGCGCGAAACCATAGGCGATCAGGAACTGATTTTCCTGTGCTCGCTAAAAAGAGCCGAAGAGAGCATTGCAGCTCGAATCAAAACGCTCTGCGCTTCATCCTCAAACTATCCGCGCATCAATGCCGAAAAGGCCCTGGCGTGGTGCCAAGAGAAAACGGGCAAGGCATTGGACCCGAGCCAGCAACTGGCTCTGAAGCAGGCGCTCACCAGCCGCGCTCTCGTGATCACGGGAGGCCCGGGAGTCGGCAAGACTACTCTGCTCAATAGTATCCTGATGATCCTCCAGGGCAAAACAGTCCGATGTCGCTTATGTGCTCCGACCGGGCGCGCGGCCAAGCGCCTCTCCGAAGCAACAGGGATCGAAGCAATCACAATCCATCGCCTTTTGGAGGCACAGCCTGGCATCGGATCCTATAAACGGAACGAGTCGAATCCCTTGGAATGTGATCTCCTGGTCGTGGATGAATGCTCCATGGTGGACGTTGTGCTCATGAACCACCTGCTGCGCGCCCTGCCCGCTAACGCCGCCTTGCTGCTGGTTGGCGACGTGGACCAATTGCCATCTGTTGGCCCAGGCATGGTGCTGCGAAACATAATTGATAGCGGTATCGTGCCAGTGGTCCGCCTCACTGAAGTGTTCCGTCAAGCGGCCAGCAGCCGCATCATCACCAACGCCCATCGCATTAACGAAGGGCTCATGCCGGAAATCTCCGAGAAAGGAACTGACTCAGACTTTTACTTCCTCGAGCGCGAGGAAGCTGAACAGATCGCTGATGTGCTCGTCCAAATGGTGAAAGTCCGAATTCCTGCGAAGTTTCAGCTCGATCCAATCCGCGACATTCAGGTTCTCTGCCCGATGAACAGAGGTTCCCTCGGAATCCGTGAACTCAACGTGCGACTCCAGCACGAATTAAATCCAGTCCGCCCAGATGAACCGGTCCTTGAAAAATTCGGCTGGCATTTCCGAGCCAGGGACAAGGTCATCCAAACCGAAAACAATTACGACAAGAGGGTTTTCAATGGTGACATCGGCCAAATAACGAAGTTGGACTCAGTAGAGCGGGAAGTGACTGTGCTGTTTGATACTCGCGAGGTGATTTACGATTACGGCGAATTGGATGAAGTAAATCTCGCGTACGCAATTACGATTCACAAGTCGCAAGGATCAGAATTTCCGGCGGTGGTCATTCCCGTCGCGACCCAGCATTACATGCTGCTCCAGCGCAATCTCATTTACACAGGCATCACGCGTGGGAAAAAGTTAGTCATGCTTATTGGCCAGCAAAAAGCCCTTGCCATGGCTGTGAGTAATAACCGGACCGAAGCCCGGTTTTCGGGTCTGCTTGAACGGTTAAAAACGACCGCCAGTTCGTAAGTTTTTTAAACCAGCCTGCGCAAATCGTTAATTACTACAGATTGCCCGGCGGTCTTTGTCAGGACCGGAACGTGCAACATCGGAGGAAAGCCTCGTCAGGATGCGAAGTTCATCGAGCACCTTATGTCCGAAAAAAAGGTTCCGGACATATTTCCACTGCATCTCCGTCTTGGAAGCTGGAATGGTCTTCAGAGTTTTTGGCATAAGTTGTTCCACAATTTGTAGGGCTGGGTCAGCAGCCCGGGTTAAAGTTCCGTCTTCTAATGCGGTCGCCAATTGCTTCATGACCACTAAAGCAAACACCAGGCCAAAGGACTCGTTGCGCCGAAAACCTAATATTTAAAGGACAAGCATGTGAGACATCCTTCGCTACTTGAGCCAATCTCACGCACTGAGGGCGTCTAACTGACGCACAACCCATTGAGCAAGCTGCTGCTAAAACAAACGCTGTTCATTTGCAAAATCAGGGATTACAACGAGGCGCATGAAACTTGGCATCATCAACAGCGCCTTCCAGCAAGCAGGGGTCGATACCGCAACAGGCTTGAAGCACATTGCCCGCATCGGTTTCGATACAGTGGATATTTTTACCGAAGCCGTCGGCATAAGTAAACAAGAAATCTCGCTGGTTGCCCGCACGACAGAAAAGCTTGGCCTGCCGGTTATCTCGTTGCCGGTCGTGGCGGTGGGCCTGGTAGATTTCAATGATCCTGTGCGCGATTTTCATGTGGAACGATGCCAGAAGTTCATCGATCTGGCCCAATCCTGGGGCGCCAAAAATATCCTGCTGGTCCTGGGTGAATACATCTGGCAGCGGGAAGTGATTCCTCCCGCTGCTCAGTGGCAGTGGGCGATCGAAACCTGCCGCAGGCTGGGTGATTATGCGGATCGGAAGAAAATTGATATCGCGCTGGAGTTGGAACCATTTCGGTTGAGCCTGCTCAACAACATTCCAGAAATGTGCCGGTTCGTGGATGATTGCGCTCACCCTCGCCTCCGCGCCAACATTGATATCAGTCACCTCGTTTTATCTGATACAAGCCCTGCTGATCTGAAGCAACTCAAAGGTAAGGCCATCCATGTGCACTTGAGCGATTGTGACGGCAAGGTGCACGGCGATTTGCCCCCGGGCCGCGGCGTGGTGAAGTTCCTGCCTTATCTCCAGGCGATTAAGGAATTGAAAATGGATGGCGTCGTCTCGATTGAACTGGAGTACTCTCCTGACCCTAAAAAGATCGTGAACTGGGTGGAAGAAGCCTACCGTGAAACGGCCAAGCTGATGGACCTGGCGGATATGAGAGGCTGAGTCGTTACCAACGCGCGCTGAAATCCTACTTCGCTAGCGCGACAAGGTATCGTTGCATCCGCGAAGCTTCTTCGGACATCTCGAGCGTGGCGTAGGTTTGGTGCAAATTCGCGCACATCCGCAAGAGAATGCGACGCGAACTCACCGGGGCGAGATAGCCCTCTTGAAGTCCGTGGCTGCTGTTAAGCAAGTGCTTGATACAATCAGCTTTCGTCCAAAACTTTCCGCCGTGAAATGCATCAACGTAGATCTCCTTGATGCTCGATTGATAGCGGCAGATGAAATGCCCCGGCAACCCAATCCCCACTACCGGCAAACGCAAACGGCGGGCAACGAACAAGTAGATAGCACACAGGCTGATAGGATTACCACTTCGGCGATCCACCACCTGGTTTAAATAGCAGCATTCCGGATTTTGGCTATAATGGTCATCTCCAGCGAAACCTAGCTCCTCAAACAAGTAATGGTTAATGGTCCCGAGAACCGTCTCGGCATCGGTGCTGCGGTCGATCCGGGTCAACAGTTCCGCAGCCCAGCTATCGTAGAGCGCGCGGTAAGCTGCTATATTGGCGCTGGGATACTGCGTGAGGGAAAGCAAGCCGGTCGCCTCTTCAAGGTCAAACTCTTCGCCCTTGTTCAGGCAAAACGCGAGAAAGGCCTGATCACTGTTCTCACGGGCAAAATGTTCCACGATCTCACGGGCTCGTCGCCGCATCGCAGGATCGCTGCTCAGCATGTAGGGTCGCAGCCAATCGCAGGCTTGGGCGCCGTAGGAGAGGAGTTTGTGTCGGATAATTTGGTAAATCGCGGGATCATCGTCCACCAGCAGGCTGATTAAGGCCTTCCGTTGGCTCTCCTTCAGAGGGTTAGGAGTCCCGTTGGAGATGAGTGTCCGCATAATGCCAAGACAGAGGCAGGTTGCCAGAATTTCGCGAAAACTTCAATCTTTTTTGGAAAAGGAGTTATTCCGGGACTTTTATATTTTTCTTTAGTGCCCCAATGAGGAACATTATCAACGTGCGCGGCGGATCCGTCGCGAGGTAGTGGTAGGGCGGAAACAACAATGGAATCTTATGGAAATCACCACTCAACTTGCTCTCTTCCTCGACAATCGCCCCGGAATGCTCGCTCGCGTCTGCGAGGCTTTGAGCGAGGCTAAAATCAACATCTTCGCTATCACCACGAGTGACACCGTGGACCATACGGTCATTCGCATGATCGTCAGCGACCCTCGCAAGGCCCTGCTCCTTTTCGAAGAGCGCGGCACGCTCGTGGTTGAAACCGAAGTGCTCATGATGACGGGCGATAATAGGCCGGGTGCCCTCGCCAAAATTTCCCACCGTTTAGGGGAAGAAAAGATCAATATCGAATATTGCTATTGCGCGACGCCGCCAGATGCAAAACGAGGACTCCTCATCTTGAGAGTTTCGAATCCCAAGAAGGCGTTGAAGATTTTAAACAGCTAAGCGGCATCCGCTTCCAAAACCAGCGCTTCGCGGCAATGAACACCTCTGCGCGTAACCGTGCCAATGTCTGAAACACTTCATCCTCTTCTTTACGAGGTAAATACTCGCTGCTGGTTGCGTAGCTTGTCTCCAGACCGTGGAAGCCCAATGACTCTCGGGGCTGTTCCCGAAAGTGAATTTCTCCGCTGGAAGCAATTCGGCTTCACTCATATTTGGCTAATGGGGATCTGGGAGGTGGGCCTGCGGAGTCGGGTGCACAGCTTGGCTCATGTGCGCGAGCAGGCCGTGGGATTGGGGTGTCACGAAAGCGAAATACACGGTTCCACCTATTCCATCGCCGGTTACCGGGTCGACGAACGGTTAGGCGGCGAGGATGGTTTGCTCCAGTTTCGAGAACGCTTGCATCGTCACGGGCTTAGCCTGATCCTGGATTTCATTCCCAATCACATCGGGCTGGATCACTCGTGGATTCGGGAGCGGCCGGAACTTCTGGTGCACAATCATAGAAAGATACCGGGGACGTTCCGCGAGCACACGAAGGCCGGAATACGATTTATCGCGCACGGCAAAGATCCCTATTTCCCACCCTGGTCGGACACAGCTCAGGTCGATTATCGAAACCCGGAAGCTCGTCTGCTAATGCGCCAGGAACTTCTTTCGATTGCCAACCGCTGCGACGGTGTGCGTTGTGATATGGCCATGCTCATGTTAAACGACGTTTTCGAGAAAACCTGGTCGACATTTCCCACAAACCATCCTGCCCCCCAACAGGAATTCTGGAGTGAGGCTATTCCAGCGGTCCGCTCAGCGCATCCCCGGTTTCTTTTTCTTGCGGAAGCCTATTGGGACTTGGAACCACGGCTCCAGCAGCTCGGGTTTGATTTCGTGTACTTGAAAACATTTTATGACCATCTGATTGCTCGCCGTTATCGGGAACTCACCGCTTTTCTGGAACGACCGGTGAGTTTCCTGGAGCATGGAGCCTTCTTCCTCGAGAATCATGATGAGCCTCGCATCGCTCACCTGCTTTCCTGGCCGGAACATCAGGCGGCGGCGCTGTTGTTATTGAGTTTGCCAGGGCTCCGCCTCCTGCATGAAGGCCAGCTTGAAGGACTCAGCAAGCGCATTAGCGTCCACCTCGGTCGGAGGCCGCCGGACGATCCGTCCCACGAAGTTGTCCGGTTTTACGAAAAGCTGCTCGCTTTCCTCCCGACAACCTTCGTCGGAAAAGGTCGATGGCGTTTGCTCGAGGCAGACCCTGAGATGTCAGGAGGCTCGGTGCCGTCAGGCGTTCTATTCATACAATGGCAGTCGGCGGCAGACGCTTTTGATGTGGTGGCAGTGAACCTTTCAGCCGAGTCCGCCGCCTGCCGGGTTCAGCTTCCCGGTGCTCAAAACACTTTAAAAGGTTGGATTTGCACATCTGAATTCAGCGTTTCTTCGCTTCAGCACGTTGACTGGCGCCTGATCGGGCAGTCGCTCTTTCTCATTGTTCAGCCGCACCATGGCCAGGTGCTCCGATTCCGCGCTGCATGAGCAGAATCAATCGCAATAGTTCCTAAATCACTGGAATTCATCCCGATATGTGGATAAGTTCTTCGATTGTTCTATTGCACTCAGACGTGAAATGAGTGAAAAATAGAAAAATTTATATTCTCAAAATTATTGAGAAGTGATTACATCCGGCGCCCGAAAAAGATGAGCAATACAGAAGATATGCAGAGCAGCCCGAAACAGCAGCTCACCGGCCTTCCGCCCAAACAGGGTCTTTATGATCCTCAATTTGAGCATGACGCTTGTGGCGTGGGGTTTCTGGTGAACATCAAAGGCCGGAAATCGCACGACATTATCCGTCAAGCCATCAAGATTCTGGAGAACCTGGATCATCGTGGCGCTTGCGGTTGTGAAGCCAACACGGGAGATGGCGCCGGCATTCTCTTTCAGATGCCCCATACTTTTCTCCAGCAAGTCTGCCCCGAGGCAGGCATTCAGCTACCTGAGCCTGGAAAATATGGCGTCGGCATGATCTTTTTGCCTCCGGATGCAGCCCAAAGGGCCAACTGCGAGAAGATTCTCGAAAACATCATCGCTGAGGAAGGCCAGCAATTGCTCGGCTGGCGTACTGTTCCAACAGACAACTCTTCGCTGGGCGAAACCGCCAAAGCCTCCGAACCGGTGGTGCGGCAGGTTTTCGTGGCACCCAACGCCAACGTCAAGGATCCGATGGCTTTCGAACGAAAGCTGTATGTAATCCGCAAGCGCGCCGAAAACGCTATCCGCTTCTCCGGCATTCCCGGTGGAGGACGTTTTTACGTGCCGAGTTTCTCTTATAAGACCATTGTCTATAAGGGCATGCTCATGCCTGCCCAGGTGGATCAATTCTTTCCCGACCTGCGGAACCCGATCATGGATACGGCCCTGGCGTTGGTCCATTCCCGGTTCATCACAAATACTTTCCCAAGCTGGGAGCGAGCGCATCCCTATCGCTACATCGCGCACAACGGCGAAATCAACACTCTCCGTGGGAACATTAACTGGATGCATGCCCGTCAGGCCATGTTCCAGTCGGAGCTCTTCGGCGATGACATCAAGAAGATCCTTCCGACCATTAATACCGACGGCAGCGACTCGGCCATGTTCGATAACTGCCTGGAGTTGCTCGTGCTTTCCGGCCGTTCCCTGCCGCACGCCATGATGATGATGATTCCCGAACCATGGCTCGGTCACGAGAGCATGAGTGAGGAGAAGAAGGCATTTTACGAATATCACTCCTGCCTCATGGAACCTTGGGATGGTCCGGCTTCCGTTGTTTTCACGGACGGCGTCCTCATCGGTGCCTGCCTCGATCGTAACGGTCTCCGTCCTTCACGTTATTACGTGACCAAGGATGATCTGGTAATCATGGCCTCGGAAGTCGGCGTTCTGCCGGTTGCTCCCGAGAACGTTTTGCACAAAGGCCGGCTTCAGCCTGGCCGCATGTTCCTGATCGATACGGCTGAAGGCCGAATTGTTGCAGACGAAGAGATCAAGACCAAGATTGCCAAGGAGCAGCCCTACCAGCAGTGGCTCGATAAATATATGATCGAGCTCGGGAATCTTCCTGACCTCGGCAAGTTACCCGAACCCAGCCATGAAACGGTTCTTCAGCGCCAACAGGCATTTGGCTATACGTTCGAAGACCTGCGTCTGTTGATGGTTCCGATGGCCCGGGACGGCGTGGAAGCGGTTGGTTCTATGGGCACTGACACGCCTTTGGCCGTGCTCTCGGACAAGTCGCAGTGCCTTTACAATTACTTCAAGCAATTGTTCGCGCAGGTGACGAATCCGCCCATTGATTGTATCCGCGAGGAAATCATTACCTCCACGGAAACCACCATTGGCTCCGAACGCAACCTGCTTAAGCCCGAGCCGGAAAGCTGTCACCTAATCGAGCTGAAAACGCCTATCCTGACGAACGAGGAATTCTCCAAGTTAAAGCATGTCGCGCAGTCTGGATTCAAATCCGTGACCTTGCCGATGCTTTACAAGGTGAAGGAAGGCGCGAAAAGTCTCGAGAAAGCCTTGGAGGACATGTTCACCAAGGCCAGCCAGGCGATTAAGGATGGCGTCAACATCCTGATCCTCTCTGATCGCGGCATCGACCATGACAACGCTGCTATCCCCGCGCTCTTGGCGGTTTCCGGCCTTCACCATCATTTGATTCGCGAAGGCACACGCACACGGGTTGGTTTGGTTCTGGAATCCGGCGAGCCTCGCGAGGTGCATCATTTCTCGCTGCTCATCAGCTACGGCTGCGGCGCCATCAATCCTTACCTCGCCTTCGAGACTCTTGATGACATGATTCGCCAGGGCCTGCTAGTCGGCGTGGATCACAAAACTGCTTGCAAGAATTTCGTCAAAGCAGCCGTTAAGGGCGTGGTAAAGGTGACCTCGAAGATGGGCATCTCCACGATCCAAAGTTATCGCGGTGCTCAAATCTTCGAGGCTGTCGGTCTGAATAAGGCCGTCGTCGACAAGTATTTCACCTGGACCGCGTCGCGGATCGAAGGCATCGGCATGGACGTGATCGCCAAGGAAGTCGAACTGCGTCACCGCCATGCTTTTCCCGACCGCCAAGTCAATGGCCACACGCTCGAAGTGGGTGGCCAATATCAATGGCGCCGGGATGGTGAGTATCACCTCTTCAACCCGCAAACAGTCCACAAGCTCCAGCAGGCTGTGCGGACCACGAACTACAGCGTTTTTAAGGAATACACCTCTCTGGTCAACAACCAGTACCGGTCATGGGCCACCCTCCGCGGTTTGCTCGATTTCAAGCCTGCAACCGCTGTACCGATCGAGGAAGTCGAATCCGTCGACAGCATCCTCAAGCGCTTTAAGTCAGGGGCGATGTCCTATGGCTCAATCAGCAAGGAAGCTCACGAAGCTCTCGCCATTGCTATGAACCGCATCGGCGGCAAAAGCAATACCGGCGAGGGCGGTGAAGATCCCGAGCGTTACACCTGGACCAACGAACAGGGTGATTCGAAAAACAGCGCCATTAAGCAGGTCGCTTCTGGCCGCTTTGGTGTCACCAGCCATTACCTGGTCAGTGCAAAAGAACTGCAAATCAAGATGGCCCAAGGGGCCAAACCCGGTGAAGGCGGCCAATTGCCTGGCAGCAAGGTTTATCCTTGGATCGCCAAGGTACGTCACTCCACCCCGGGCGTCGGGCTCATCTCCCCTCCCCCGCACCATGATATCTACTCGATCGAGGATCTTGCCGAACTGATCCACGATCTGAAAAATTCGAACCACCGGGCACGCATCAGCGTAAAATTGGTTTCTGAAGTGGGTGTCGGCACTATCGCTGCAGGCGTGGCCAAAGCCCACGCGGATGTCGTTCTCATCAGCGGTTACGATGGTGGCACAGGCGCATCACCCCAGACTTCCATCAAGCACGCAGGCATTCCGTGGGAACTCGGGCTGGCTGAAACTCACCAAACGCTCGTGCTGAACAATTTGCGCAGCCGCATTGTGGTGGAAACAGATGGCCAGTTGAAAACCGGACGTGATGTCGTCATTGCCGCGCTGCTCGGCGCTGAAGAATTCGGCTTCGCAACTGCGCCGCTAGTTGCTCTCGGGTGCATCATGATGCGTGTCTGTCATTTGAACACCTGCCCGGTTGGCGTGGCCACCCAAAGCCCGGAGTTGCGCAAAAATTTCACCGGTGATCCGGCGCATGCCGTGAACTTCATGAAGTTCATCGCTCAGGAAGTCCGTGAGATCATGGCCCAGCTCGGGTTCCGGAATATGAACGAAATGATCGGCCGCACCGAACGGCTTGAGCCAAGGAAAGCTGTCGATCATTGGAAAGCGCAGGGTCTCGATTTCAGCCGCATCCTTTATCAGCCGGAAGTCGGCCCGGATGTTGGCCGTTATTGCACCATCACCCAGGACCACGGCCTCGACAAAGCCCTTGATAACACGGTGCTGCTGGACCTTTGCAAGCTGGCCTTGGAAAAGAAGCAGCCCGTCCGTGCTACCATCCCCATCTTCAATGTGAATCGCGTGGTCGGCACCATCCTGGGCAGCGAAGTCACCCGCCGGTATGGGCCCGAAGGCCTGCCGGATGATACCATCCGCATTCATTTCAAGGGCTCGGCCGGGCAAAGCTTCGGGGCCTTCATGCCAAAGGGCATGACTTGGTTGCTTGAAGGCGATGCCAACGACTACCTCGGCAAGGGGCTCTCTGGTGGACGGATTGTCCTGTTCCCGCCGGAAGGCTCTACCTTCCTTTCCGAAGAAAACATTATTACGGGCAACGTCGCTCTTTACGGTGCTACCGGAGGTGAGGTTTATATCCGGGGTATGGCAGGCGAACGGTTCGCGGTTCGTAACTCGGGCGTGGATACCGTGGTGGAAGCCGTGGGCGACCATGGCTGCGAGTACATGACTGGCGGCAAAGTAGTGGTCCTCGGTCAGACCGGGCGCAATTTCGCGGCCGGCATGAGCGGCGGCGTGGCCTACGTGCTGGATGAAGCCGGCGACTTTTCGCTACGCTGCAACAAGCAAATGGTTGGCTTGGAAAAGCTGGAGGATGCTGAAGAGATCGAGGAACTCCGCACGATGATCCAGCGCCACGCGGACTACACCAAAAGCCAGCGAGCCTTTAAGATTCTCGCGCTCTGGGAACAATATGTGCCGAAGTTCGTGAAAGTAATGCCCAAGGATTACAAACGAATGCTCCAGGCAATCAAACGGGTCAAAGCGGCTGGCCTGAGCGGCGAGGAAGCCGTTATGGCTGCTTTTGAGGAAAATGCGAAGGACGCTTCACGCATGGGTGGCGGTTAACACTCAACAGAACTAAATCGGAAACTTTGACCTGAAGAACTGCAATGGGAAAACCAACTGGATTTCTTGAATATCTTCGCGAGCTGCCCGTCGACCGTGCCGCCGCCGAACGGATTAAGGACTGGAACGAGTTCCATCACCACATGGAGCAGCAAAAGCTCCAGCAGCAGGCTGCCCGCTGCATGGATTGTGGCATTCCCTTCTGCCATACCGGCACCTTGTTCGGCGGCATGGCCTCAGGCTGTCCCGTCAACAACCTTATTCCCGAGTGGAATGACCTCGTCTACCGCGGCCTCTGGAAGGAAGCCCTCGATCGTCTCCACAAGACAAACAACTTCCCCGAGTTCACTGGCCGCGTTTGCCCGGCTCCTTGCGAAGGGTCCTGCGTTCTTGGAATTAACAATCCACCCGTCACGATCAAGAACATCGAATGTTCCATCATCGATAAGGGCTGGGAAGAAGGATGGGTAACCCCGGAAGCGCCCCAAAATCGCACTGGCAAAAAGGTCGCTGTGATCGGCTCCGGTCCTGCCGGGCTTTCTGCCGCGGCCCAGTTGAACAAGGCCGGCCATTCTGTCGCGGTCTTCGAGCGCGCGGACCGACCGGGCGGCTTGCTCATGTATGGCATCCCCAACATGAAGCTGGATAAGAAAGAAGTCGTTCTGCGCCGCCTCAAAGTTCTCGAGCAGGAAGGCATCAAATTCATTTGCAAGACTGAGGTCGGCAAAGACATTTCATCCAAACAGCTCATGGACGAGTTCGACGCCATCGTCGTTTGCACCGGCGCAACCAAACCACGCGACCTGCCCATCGAAGGCCGCAACCTCAAGGGCATCCATTTCGCGATGGACTTCCTCACTGCCAACACCAAGTCCCTGCTGGATGGCCATCAGAATGGCAATTACATCTCCGCCAAGGACAAAGATGTGATCGTCATCGGTGGTGGTGATACCGGCACCGATTGCGTGGGCACCTCAATGCGTCATGGCTGCAAGAGCTTAGTGCAGGTCGAGATTTTGCCCAAGCCCCCGATGGCGCGCGCCAAGGATAATCCATGGCCTGAATGGCCCAAGGTTTATCGTATGGACTACGGCCAGGAAGAAGCCGCTAACAAATTCGGCGACGATCCGCGCATTTATCTAACCACTGCCAAAAAGTTTATTGGGGATGAAAATGGACACTTGAAGGGCGTTCACCTCGTGAACATCGAGTGGGGTAAGAATGAGAAAGGGCAATTTGTGCCCAAGGAGTTGCCCGAAACCGAACGCGTGGTTCCTGCGCAGCTCATCCTGCTCGCTATGGGCTTCATGGGGCCGGAGCAGCCGTTGCTGGATGGCCTCGGTGTGGAACGCGACCCGCGAACCAATATCAAGGCTGATTACGACAAGTACCAAACGAGCATCCCCAAAGTCTTCGCTGCCGGCGATTGCCGCCGCGGCCAGAGCCTCGTGGTCTGGGCCTTCAATGAAGGACGTGGAGCAGCTCGCGAGTGCGACCGGTTTCTGATGGGTGCCACGGACTTGCCTTAACCTGCATTTTTGAATACAAAAGACGCGCCGGAAACCCCGACGCGTCTTTCTTTTGAGGGGCTGTCCCTCCTGTCCGGTTCCCTGCCCTTTCGGGAGCCAACCCTGGACATCAAAACCTGCGCCACCCTCGGACTGGATCCATTCCGTTACCGGAAAGCAGCACAGGCGTAAACTGGGAAATTACTTTTCCTCCTCCTCTTCTTCCTCGGCCTCTTCCACATTTATTGTGGATTCGGCAATTTCAGTCAGCCGCTCGTCCGTGGCTCTTTCTTCGTCCAAGGTTTCCTCGAGCAAATCGGCAGCTTCATCTTCGCCCATCAACCTGGCCCATGAAAGCAGCGAGCCATAAGAGGCGATTTCATAATGTTCCACCTTTTGCGCGGCACAGATCAACGCTGCGTCCCCAGCCTCTTCCTTGATTAATTCATCCGCTTCTTCAATCAAGCCTTTCATCGCTTTGCACTTCTTGGCTTTCGGCTCCTTCTCGAAAAGCTCGAACACTTGTTTCAACCGCCCCACCTGGTTTTCCGTTTCCTCCATGTGACTGGTGAACGCCTCTTTCAGTTCTTCGCTCTCGGCTGCTGCTTCCATCTTGGGCAGAGCCTTCGTAATTTGTTGCTCGGCATCATATAGGTCCGCCAGCTCGTCTAAAAATGTCTCACGTAATTCACTCATATTGTCTCCTTCTGGTTTGCGCCACGGTTCATTGACGGGTTGAAGTTAGAAGCGCTACCCAAACTCAACAATGAGGTGAAAACCTGCCGCCGGATGGAATCGTCCAATGCCGTGTCAGGACTGTTCAGGATCTTGTTGCAAACAAACACTCGCCGCTTCAAACGGGTGGTTTTCCGCTGGTTCGAATGGGCGATTCCCATGGCTAAAAGCCTTTGACCTGCTATGGTCTTCACACGGCTAACCATGACAGGCTCTCGTCCAACTGCGCTGTTGAGCGCGCTCTTTTTTCACTTGGCTTGCGCTTTGGTGCTGCCCGCTGCGCATTCCCAGACACTGGAAAATGGCATTGATCCCAGGAACCTGGGAAAAGGAGGCTGGATTTACGTCTTGAACTCTGCCACCAACCGGCTGGGGGGCAACGTTCCGGGTGTCACGGGCATTCCCAGTTTGATGTCCTACTATCGAAATCTGGGAATGCAATTCATCGTGGTGAAGGCTGGAAATGGCCCAACCAATTTCAACAATAACCAATTCGACAGCAACCTCGTCGCTGCCGCGCATTTGGCTGGTTTGAAGATCTTTGGCTACACTCGCTCGTATGGTACCGATATCCTTGGCGAAATCGATTTGGCCTGTCGCGTTTACGATCTCGGCGCCGACGGGTTCGTGATTGATGCGGAAGCCGAATGGGAGAGTTCTCACCTTGGCGATCGAGGGCCCGCATTGGCCTTGCAATTGTGCCAGGGTATCAAGGCAAGGTATCCAAAGAAATTCCTGGCCCATGCTCCTTTTCCCATCATCAGCTTTCATCCCACTTTTCCTTATAAGGAATTCGGCTTCTACTGCGATGCCGTTATGCCCCAGGCGTATTGGAAAAAGATTGGGGTTAGCCCGGCAAGCATGGTCTTTTGGATGGACAAGGAGTGGCGCAATTGGCAGAACTCTTTGACCGGCATTTACACCAACGCTATCAAACCTATAGCTCCTGTTGCCCAAGCATGGAATCCTTCCAAAACCGTGATCACCACTCGCGCGGAGATTATGGAATACGTCAATGCTTTGAAAACGGACCTGAATCCCCCGGGAAAAGACGGTTACAAAGGCGTCAGTTTTTGGCGAGCGGATCTCCATACGAACGACATGTGGGCTGCCATCGCGGACGTTTCCATTGGAAACCCCGTCGCCCCTGTTTTGGTTGGGCAAACTCAGACTGTTGTCAGGATAACCTCAAGCGTGACAAACGCAGGAGCCTCCAACTCAACTCATGTCTCGTCCCCAGTGCCCAATTCCATAGCTAGCTCGGTGAGCTCGAACCTGCTGCTCACTTCATTGCCGGCGGCTGCTGAACCGAAAAACCTGCCTCCAGCCACCATGCATAACGTCGCGGCGACTCTCATTTCAAAGGAGTTGGCTCCAGCAGCTCCTGTCGGTGCCAACATCCCAGCCAACCGTCTCCCGACCAATCAAACGGTGTCCCTCCCTGCGTTAAAACTCGGAACCCATGCTCCAGGCCAGGTGAGCTCCGTGCCTGGGACCAATCTGCCCCCCCAGCCTGTTCGTCCGGCCAATCCCGGAACGCCTTCCGTGCAATAATGCCATTCGTCTCGCTTAGGGGAGGGAAGCGTTTTCCATGCAATAGCATCCTAAATTACAAAAAATAGCCGATCCGAACCAAGAAACGTCGAATAAATGCTGTTGCAACTCAGTCTCAATTGCCATAGTTTGGACCTGCTGTGAACGAACCGATGCCATCCTGTGCCGCTGAAAATGGGTGCCCCCAGGACCCATATCTCTGCCCGCTGAGTCGGGTAGTGGCCGGCACCGCCGTGCGCATCAAACAGCTTTCCGCTCCTCCGGAGGTCTCCAAGCGCTTGCGGGAGATGGGCTTCTGCGAAGAGCAGCAAATCCGCCTGGTAAGCCGGCAAACCAATATTATTTGCCAGGTTTGCAACGCCCGTCTCGGCATCAGCTCCCAGCTTGCGGATATTATTATGGTGGAACCCCTCACCGCCCCGCAGAAAGGGCGTGAGTATGCCCGCTGACCCTCAGCCTTTGACCAGCCTTTCCCTGGGCACTACTGCCACGGTCGCGGAAATCAAAGTCCCGCCTGAAAACAAAGCACGCCTCCTCGAAATGGGGCTGCTCGTTGGCACACCTGTCGAACTGGTTCGGTTCGCTCCGCTGGGTGACCCTGTCGAAATCAAAGTGCGCGGTTACCACCTGACTTTGCGCAAGCACGAGGCCGAACAGATTTGGGTTCGCCCACGGTAAGTAATAGCCCGCAATGCCATGGACGTCCTCGCGCGCAAACCATCCCCGAATCGGCCCGTTGACATCAGCTACGTAGCGCTTACCGGCAATCCCAATTGCGGAAAAACCACTCTGTTCAATGCTCTCACCGGCTTGCGCGCCAAGGTGGGCAATTACGCAGGCGTCACTGTGGAACGCAAAGAGGGCCGTCTCATTGGCATTGCTAAAGATAACTCCATCACCATTATCGATCTTCCAGGCACTTACAGCCTGAGCCCGCAATCGCTGGATGAACAGATCTCTCGCGATGTCTTGTTCAATCGCCTGGCGGATGTCCCCGCTCCAGATGCCGTGGTGGTCGTGGTGGATGCATCGAACCTTCAGCGCAACCTCTATTACGCCACCCAGGTCATCGAGCTTGGTTATCCGACGATTGTAGCGCTCAACATGATGGATGTGGCGCGCAATAACGGTCATGAGATCGACACTGACCTCTTAAGTCGCGAATTGGGCGTTCCTGTGCTCCCCTTGGTGGCAAGCGAAGGCGAAGGCGTGGATGCACTCAAGCAAACCATCGTCAAGAGCTCTCCGCCGCTGGCACCGAAGCTATTTTGCGATGTCCCGGCTTTCCTGGATCGTGAAGCCAGGGAACTCGCCGTTCAGTTGGAAGGAGTCTTCCCGGAAACTGAACACCAGGTCAGGGCCGAGGCATTGCTCCTCCTCAGCGACGATAAATTTCTCAAATCGAGCCTCACTCATTACCCGCCAGCGATCCAGGAAGCCGTCTCCACCGCCAGGACTCGGCTGGAAGCCGCAGGGATTGATTGGCGCAGCGCGGTCATCGAAGCCCGCTACGCTGCCATTTCGCAGGTCCAACAAGCAGTCACGACGGAAACTCTCCTCAATCAGGTGACCTTCAGCGACAAGCTCGACGGCATCCTCACGCATCGGATTTGGGGCGTTTTGATCTTTCTGGGCATTATGACCCTGATGTTCCAAAGCATCTTTAGCTTCGCCCAGATTCCCATGGACCTGATTGGTCAGGGCGTCGATTGGTTCGGCAACCTGGTGGGACGCTCCATGGGACCTGGTCCGCTGAACGATTTGCTGGTGCGCGGAGTCATTAAGGGCGTGGGAGCGGTCATTGTCTTTTTGCCGCAGATTTGTTTGCTCTTTCTGTTCATCGGCCTGTTGGAGGACACCGGCTACATGGC
The DNA here is from genome assembly GCA_028293425.1 of Verrucomicrobiales bacterium. Taxonomy (GTDB): domain Bacteria; phylum Verrucomicrobiota; class Verrucomicrobiia; order Limisphaerales; family JAQGOV01; genus JAQGOV01. The sequence goes on along the minus strand of JAQGOV010000313.1, from coordinate 3,395 downwards.
CCGCGCCGCTTTCCTCATGGACCGCCTCATGAGCAAGGTGGGACTCCATGGCAAAAGCTTCATCCCCATGCTCAGCTCGTTCGCCTGCGCCATCCCGGGGATCATGGCGACCAGGACGATCGAGAGCGCGAAGGATCGTCTCGTCACGATCCTGGTGGCCCCGCTGATGAGCTGCTCGGCCCGCCTGCCGGTCTACACCGTGCTGATTGCCGCTTGCATCCCGCATCAAACGGTGTTGGGTTTCCTTAGACTCCCGGGCTTGACCCTGCTGGCCATGTATCTCCTCGGAATTGTGGTGGCGCTTTTGATGGCCTTGCTTTTTAAGAAGACGATTCTGAAAGGCCCGACTCCCATGCTCATCATGGAACTGCCTCCCTACAAGCGTCCCCTGCTCCGCTCAGTCCTGCGCCAAATGTGGGAACGCTCCAAGCTGTTCCTCCGGCGCGCCGGCACGGTCATTCTGGGCATCAACATTCTCCTGTGGTTCTTGATGAGCTATCCCAAGAGCCCCCAGGTTGAACAACAGTTTGCTTTGCGCAAACAAGCCATCGAATCCTCCGTGGCCGTAGCACCCACTCCTGAAGCCGCCGAAAAACTGAAGGCCGAACTGGAAACCTTGAACAAGGATGAGCAAGGGGAGAAGCTCCGCCACAGTTTCGCCGGTCGCATTGGGCATCTCCTCGAGCCGGCGATTAAGCCACTCGGATTTGACTGGAAAATCGGCGTCGGCATTGTTGCCTCCTTTGCCGCCCGCGAGGTTTTCGTCAGCACCATGTCCTTGGTTTACAATGTCGGTGACTACGAGAAATCCGACGCTTCCACCTCATCCTTGGCCTCCACACTGCAGAAACAGACGCACCCCGACGGAACCCCCGTTTACACTACCCTTGTAGCCATTACGTTAATGGTCTTCTACGTTTTCGCCCTCCAATGCGTCAGCACAGTAGCCATCGTCCGCCGCGAAACCAATTCCTGGAAATGGCCCTTATTTCAGTGGCTCTACATGGGTGCCCTCGCCTGGACCTTTGCTTTTATAGTCTACCGCGGCGGCATCCTCCTCGGCTGGCACTGATTAATCCGGTCCCCCTTCCTCTCCCGTCTCCCCGTAATGCCCCCCTACCCACGTAGTCGGGATCAATCCCATCGAATTCCCTCGCCGATTTGCGTCCAATCACTGGGAAATAAATGTTTATTCGTTCTCTACAACGGGCGCTGGTTGACACTGTCAGCCGTGCTGTTTAGCTTCCGCGCATGTCGAGGTTGCCATACGAGTTTTTTCTCGCTCTCCGCTACTTGCGGCCGAAACGGACATTTGTGTCCGTCATCACGGTCATCTCCGTGTTGGGGGTCATGTTGGGCGTCGCTGTGCTCATCATCGTGATTAGCGTCATGAGCGGCTTTGACCGCCAACTCCGCGAGAAGATCCTCGGTTTCAACGCCCATCTCAAGGTCTTCAAGCGCGATACCACCATGGGCCACTACCGGGACGCCTTGCAGAAAGTGAACGTCGATCGGGAAGTGAAGGGCGCCGCCCCGTTCGTCATGGGCCAGGTCCTGGTCAAAACTCAGCCCCAGGTCGGCAACCCGCTCGTCGGCGCGCCCTGGGTACGTGGCATTGACCCTAATTACGAGACCAATGTCAGCATCATTGCCACCAGTGTGCCGTTCGGGAAATTCGACCTCGATGGCCGGGGCGTTCTGGTTGGTAAAGAGTTCGCTTACAATTTGCACTTGCGCGTCGGCGACCGCCTCGCCGTTTACTCCCCCCGCAATTTGGAGGAGATGGAAAAAAAGAGAGGCAAGGAAAATGAGGAAGCCATTCTGCCGGAAGAATTCGAGGTTCGGGGTATCTTCGATGTCGGATATTACGAATACAATGCCAACGTCATGGTGATGTCCCTGGAGAACGCTCAGGACCTTTATAGCCTGAACGATTCCGTGCACGGTCTTATGGTCATGCTCAAGGACCCCTTCAAGGCGGAGGCTGTTCGGGAGGATTTGTCGCGCCGGCTCGGGCCTGAGTACGCCATCTCCATTTGGACCGAAGAGAACTCGGGCATCCTGAATGCCCTGCTTGTGGAAAAAAACGTCATGTTTTACCTCCTCTTTTTCATTATGATCGTCGCGGCTTTCGGGATCATGAATTCTCAGATAACTTTCGTGGTGCAGAAGACACGTGAAATAGGAATGCTCAAGGCTTTGGGTGCGACCCGGAAACAAATCCTCTGGCTCTTCCTCAGCCAAAGCCTGACGGTTGGGGTCGTGGGGGTCATCACCGGCTTCGCTCTGGGCATGTTGATGGTTACTTACCGCAACCCGTTTCTTCACTTTATGAATCGCATGACCGGGTTTGAACTTTTTCCTGCCAGCATTTATTCCTTCGCGGAACTTCCAGCCCTGATCGTGCCGAAGGACATCTCCATCATTTGCGGAAGCGCTTTGATCATCTGCCTCCTGGCTGGGCTCATTCCCGCTATTACCGCTGGACGTCTCCAACCGGTGGAGGCTTTGCGCCATGAATAATTCTCAAGGTCTTCTCGCGCCGACCACGCCTTTCACGGGCGCGAGCGGCCCGCTCGTGGAAGCCAGGAACGTTCATAAAACCTACGTCATTGGCCGCCGCAGCCTGGAAGTGCTCAAAGGCGTAAGCCTGACCGTGCAACGCGGCGAGTTCCTCGCGCTCCGCGGCGCTTCAGGCGCTGGCAAAAGCACGCTCCTTCATCTCCTCGGCGGACTCGACACGCCGAACACCGGCGAGATTTGGTTCGATGGAAAGAACCTTTCCGAGTTTTCGCGCTGGGCTCTCCCCACATGGCGCAACCAAAAGGTCGGCTTCATCTTCCAGGCTTATCATTTGCTCCCGGAGTTGGACGCCCTGGAAAACGTCTGCCTCCCCGCTCGCATAGCCCGGACCCCCGCGGCTATAGCCGAGGAACGCGGCCGTGATTTGCTTAACCGAGTCGGCCTGGGAAATCGCCTCGACCACAAACCTTACGAACTCTCCGGCGGCGAGCAACAACGCGTCGCCCTGGCCCGGGCCTTGATCAATGATCCTGTGCTGATCGTTGCCGATGAACCCACCGGCAACCTCGATTCCCACACCGGGGAAGAAATCATCGACCTGCTCCTCGCATTAAGATTGGAGAAGCAAACCACCCTCATCATCGCCACCCACGATCCTAAGATCGCTGCCCGCGCCCCCAGAGCTTTGGAACTGGTGGACGGGTTAGTATCCAACGGTGTCTCGTAGATTCCTCGCTTCGACTCATTCGTCTGAATTCTCTTATCGAGCAGTCGGGGGGCTTTGGTTCGGTGTATCCGTCACGATTCCATGCCAGTGCCCAGCATGCCCTTGCCCAAGTCCGTCGCTCAAGGCAAAGCCAACACCCGGTAGT
>JAQGOV010000285.1 GCA_028293425.1 Verrucomicrobiales bacterium | reverse complement strand
CACGATCTTCGCCAGCTCGTTGGTTTCAATAACATGCAACCCTCCTGACTCGCCAAACTTCTCTCCGCCCGTGCCCACCCAGGCACGCCCCTCCTTGTCCACGGCCACCGCACGCACTAACGGAGTAGTCAGGCCTTCGGCCACTCCATAATGCGTCAGCTTCCCTCGCTTCATTCGGTCTAAGCCGTCAAAAGTTCCAATCCACATGGATTGGTCATGGCCTTCAGCAATGCTCCAGACTGAGTCGTGATTCAATCCTTCCGCCTTGCCTAGCACAGCGACTTTCTTCCTTTGCACCAGATAGAGGCCTTTTTCCTGTGTTCCGACCCATATCCCACCTCCTTGATTGGGGATAAGGACTGGATGACCTCCAAAATTATTGGTATTCAAATCGCTGAAATGGATTTTTCGGTCTTTGATCAGGCTTATTCCTCCAGAGCAGCTCACCCACATGGTACCGGTTTCGTCCTCCGCCAAGCTATTGATCCCTACGACGGCTGGATGGTTAACCCGTGGATATTCTTGGGTGTTTCCATCCCACAGTCGATAAGCGGACGTGAACCAGGTACCAAACCAAATCGCCCCAGCCCCATCGCGGTAAAGCGACCATATCGCGTTAGTGGAGAACCATGCTGGCAATTCAGGGCAAAACATCATTAAGTCCTTTGCAGGATCCCACCGATGCGGCGGAATTAATCCAGCCACCCAGACTCGCCCCTCACCGTCAGTGCACATAGCTCTGGGATGCTGGTTCCCCAGCTTTCCCTTCGTGTGACGATGCACACTTGTTCCACGAACAAACACCAGGCTCTCTGAATCGTATACCCAAGCCCCTCCTCCTTTTGCAGGGCACATTCCGAAAATAGCTTCCGGCTCTGTCCGCGTCGGAGCTGGATGAGTATCAATGCGTTCAAATTTTCCCGCGCTGCCTTGATAAAGCCCATGCGACGTTCCTGCCCAGAGAACACCATCATCATCTTCGGCGAGAGACGAACAGTTCAAATACGGTAAGACTTTGAATTCGCTCCCGTTGAACCTGGCCAGACCGTTTCGCATGCCAACCCAAAGATATCCATCTCGTGTCTGGCACAGTGCTTGTATTCGGCCTGCGGGCAGCCCATCACTGGCGGTCCAATGCTTTACCGTATAACGATCCAAAGCCAGGTCGGCGAGGGGCGAGTTGGTCTCAGAACTCATCGCCCAAACAGAATCGCGCCAAGCCAAGGCAAGGATGACTAGAATTGCATTTACCAGTAGCGTTCGTACAGATGTCACAGCGGGGAAGTGCGACGCGTCTTGAGAAAAACTTAGGCTTCTAACCGAGTGGTAACTCCGCCCGGCTCCTCTTTGCCGACTACTGCAATTTCCAGAACAACCAAACACAGGGTCAATGTTTGGATATTATAAATAGAATACCGGCAGTCAAGCTTGCACGAACCCGAAAACCCCGATTGCGAGCACTGCCATTCAGTTACCAGAACGCGTACAAAGCGGTTGTTTCCTTCTCCTTCCGTTTGATAAAACGGTACGTCTCTGTTCACCTCCTCGTCTGACCACTTTATCTCAGAAATTTGTCTACCGGACCACTGTCATTCCGACTTTGTCTCCCCCGCACCCCACTCACAACCTCACTTCCCACTGCTTCGATTTTGTGAAAAAGCAAACGCCTTCCCGCCCGTGATATCGCTGCTCAGGAACGTCGGGCACCAATATTTCTCCACATGGTCAACCACCAGCTCCGTCCCTTTGAAGTGACTCATAAATGGCTTCTTTTCCGGGTTGTACATCGTGTCCGTCATATCACGAATCAAAACGATATTCTTTCCTTGCTGAACCATTTGACGAATCGCAACCGGCCGGCCCAGCACGCACATATTCAAATGCACACCTGCTATCATCACGTTCTTGATCCCGCGCTCCGCCAAAAGGTTGAACGCTTCCTGCCCGTTGTCCGTGATCGCATCCTGTTCCGCGATCTCAATGGTCGAAATCTGCCGTGTCCACGCTTCCCGGATCGTGCATTTAACCGCGCAGTCGCAACCCATGTCAGAGTCGTCGATCGGCAGGTCGCCCTCGCGTGACGAGTCAGGCCAAACCCATTTGGTGCCCCAGCGGTCCGCTGTGGATAGTTGCGACTTCGTGCGCGCAAAAGGGGCCGCGAGCGCTCGCTTGCGCTGCGGAGTGTCTTTATAAAAATCCACTACACTGCTGGGCACGTGGATAATAAACACCCCCTTGCCCCGGGCTTTCTTAATCATTTCATTCATCGGCCCGGCCAGTTCCACGACCCGCGCGGCGGCCGACTTGCACCAATGCGCATCCCACATGTCCACGATGATGAGAGCTGTTTCCCTTGGAGCCCACTCGGCTTTCTTCTCCACCGTTTTGAACTTCCCGTCACCTGCTCGTTCCTGCGCGCGCAAAGTTAACTTCATCGGCGTCTCCTTGCTTTGAGCCATGCCGAACGTTGCAGACAACAGCAAAAACGCCGTCGTGCAAATTCGAAGGGCAAAAGGGGCTTTCATATCGCCGAGTCTAGCCCGAGACCACGCCGAGAAAAGCCAAATAATGCGTGGCGGAGGAGGTCGCGCTGCGACCGCCCTGCCCACGTCCAGCGGACTTCTTAATTCTTCCTTCTTACTTCGTCCTTGGATTTATCCTCCTCCTGCGCCTCACGCGCCTCCTGCACCCCAGACGCCCCACGCGCCAGACAACTCCAATTCCTTGTGCTAAAAACGAGCGATTATGAAAACTGAAACTGTAAATAGAGTTCAGGATTTGGTGAGTCAGGACGCGGGGCTCGGAACAAGAGTCGAGGCCACGCTCGCTGCCGCCCAAAAGACAACCCCGGTAGGGCGAGGCCGTTCGCAGAGCGAACCGTCTCTTGTGTTGTTCGTACGTCGCCGAGCCTTGATCAATTTCCAGGTTCCAAGCTCTCCGTTTGCTCCTTTTGAGCATCGGTCTTTGGATTTACTGTCGGTTTCTGACCATCCAGCATCCAGGAACCAGCACCACATTTATCTGCCTCCATCTTTCTGCCATTGCCCAAATTCATCCTTCTTACTTCTGCCTTCATCCTTTCTCAAAGATGCCCTTGCCGAAAGTCCCATTCCTGTCTTTTCTCAACCCTACGCAAGCCCACGCCAAGGCTGCGCCAGCCTAGGCAAGGCCACGCAAGCCTCCAAAGTAAAAACGTCCGCAAGCCTTGCCTGCAAGGCTTCCTTCCTCAGCCCCACGGCAACGCCTCAGCCTTTCCCGCGAAAGACCCTGGCTCTGTTGCGCTTTGTAGCGCCTAATACGGCCTATCGGAAAAGTAGGAAACGAGGTCAGGGCGTGTTGCCCAAATATAGGAGAGCGGTCGTCCCGGCCGCAGAAACGCACGATGAGCAAAGAATGTGGACCTTTCCAGCCGATCCCGCCAGCCCGGCGCCAGTTTCCGTCTTTGGGCAACACGCCCGTCACGAGGTTCCGATCGATTCCCTTGGAATGTTTTCCTCGGTGTCTGCCAAAGCGATGAGGCAGAGTCATTCATCATCAAGTCAGTCGTTATATTGCGAAATTCCGGCGCCCCAATTTGCGTTATATGACGGAATATCACGTTATATAACGGGTAATAACGCATTCGCACGTAAAATAGAAAAGGCCTCTCCCATCACGCAAAATAACGAAATGCAATCGGAATTCTTCATGGACATTGCCTTGATCAAACCCCAACTTACAAAAGTTCAGCAACGCCTAAACAAGGTAATTCAAGGCTATCAAAGGCAAGACAAGCCTCCTAAAAAAACACTCCATCAAGCCTTGCGGCGAATCGTCGAACTGGGGCAACCCCCATCCACCAATCCATTTCCATGCCCTTGCCAAGCATGCCATTGCCGAAACGAGCCCATCCGAAATCCCCGGAGCTATCCGCCCCATCCCACGTCCAACCCTTTGTGGACGAACACGCCAAAGTCTCGCATTTCTGACGTGTTTTTCCCGTCAATCGGTTTATAGTGAACCAATTAGCGCATGAATTTGCCTGAATCATCAGCGGTCCAAGTTTCCGGGAACCAGTATTTATGATAAAACCCGTCCATTTCCTTTGCGCGAGCCTGGCCGGGCTCCTCCTTGTCTCCTCGTTGATGGCCGCGCCAGCGCCCGCTCCTGCCGATAACATCCTCCAGCAGGAGCTCAAGCAGCAGCAACTCCGCTCCACCACCCAGCGCGTGGGCAACCAACTCGAATCCATTATCGCTGAATTCGAGCGAAACGGCATTGCCGGCGAAGATGTCAAAGTCCTCCGCGCGATCCGCGGCGT
>JAQGOV010000256.1 GCA_028293425.1 Verrucomicrobiales bacterium | reverse complement strand
TCTACCTCGTTGCCGACGATGGAGGCTACGGTGAGGCTGATGCCTTCGATGGTGATGGAGCCCTGGGGAACAACGTAGCGGGTGAGGGCTTCGGGGAGCTGGATGCGGAGGCGCCAGTCGGTCTCGGGCGCGGTGGGCGTGATGGGGGTGAGGGCGAGAAGCATTGCGGTTCCGTCGACATGGCCCTGGACGACGTGGCCTCCGAGCGGCGAGCCGGCCGGGGTGGGGAGTTCGAGATTGACGATGGCGTCTGGGCGGAGGCGGGAGAGCGTGGTGCGGGCGATGGTCTCGGCGGCGAGGTCGGCGGAGAAGCGCGGGGGGAAAGCGTTGGGCTCGATGCTTAGGGCGGTGAGGCAGACGCCGTTGACCGCGATGCTGTCTCCGGTGTTGAGCCCAGACACCATGAAACACACCTTCGTGCAGCGATCGCTTATTGCCGCCGCTTTGCCCTTATTGATTCAGACCGCATTTAGCGCCTCCTGGCAAAATATTGATGATTACCAACTGGTGCTCGGAAAAAATGCTTTCGCCCGTGGGCTAGCTCAAGACCCGCTTGGGAATCTTTTCGCCGCAGGTGCGGGAGTAGATTCGGCCGGAACGTATCATGGTTTGGTAATGAAGAGCAGCAACCATGGCGATACGTGGGCGGCAGCCGATGATTTTGCGAATCCCACAACCACCATCAACCTCGGCCCGGATCATGGAGCGGGCATTTGTGCGGATTCAGCAGGCCGCCTGTATGCGGCGGGCAGTGATTTCTTGGCCAGTAACCAGAAGAACTGGTACGTTAGGCGGAGTCTTGACGGCGGAGCCACCTGGGCTACCGTTGACTCCTTTACCTTGGGCGGCACGGAAGCTTACCCGCGTTCTCTCGAAACCGATTTAGCGGGTAACGTGTATGTAACAGGAACAGCGAGCACCAGCGGGACTTCACTCACGAACTTTGCCATTGTGCGCAAAGGCATCACGGACGCCGCCGGGGTCATGACATGGAGGACTGTGGATCAGGTGTCAGGGACGTTTAGGCTCGACATTACGGGACTGGGCAACCTTCCACTCATCTACGGGAACGGCTTGTTGACGTGCCATCCCTCCGCTGGGGTCTTTATTGCGGGCCGCAGGATCGTTGTGGATAAAACCGGTTCCTATGTAAACCAATGGGCCGTGCGTCGAAGCGTGGATGGCGGGCTCACCTGGGCGAACGTGGACGCCTACCAACTTGATCCAAGCCAGGATGCAACGGCTGTTGGGATGGGCCGCGACAGTTTCGGCAATCTCTACGCGGTCGGTGCCGCGGAAATACGCTCGAAAGGTAAAAATTTGACCCATTGGATAGTGCGCAAGAGCAGCAACGGTGGTGCGACCTGGACCACGGTTGACGATTATCTGCCAGCCAGCGGCAACTCAGCAGCCTACCGATTCGCAGCGGACCCTGCGGGAAACCTCTTTGTCACTGGAGCAGGCGACATCACCCGAAAAAGTGCAGGCGGGGTGGGCCCGTGGGCCACCATAGCCACTGCCCCTCCCGGGCCAGCTTTTTACCCCAGCTCGTTGATGTCGGATGCTGCCGCAGGCGTTTTCTCAATGGGTTATTACAACGATGCCGCTGGGTCGAGGCACTGGATCATCAGAAAACTCATCCCTTAACAAGCACACGGCATATTCCGGAGTTTCCGAGAAATCATATTTAAGTCCCTAAAGTCCTTGCCCGCCATTTAGTCAATTATATGAATAGGTGTATTCTCAGTTGCACGGCTTGCTGGATGCTGTTGCTTTCCCCTGTGGCAGTTTCGGCCGCGGCAGAAACTGATGGCGTGAAGCCTATTTGGATGGCTAGCGGCCCCTTTGGAGGTGTTTCTGACCTTGGATTCTCCTCGAATGGCGAGTATCTGGTGCAATCGGCAAATTCTGTGCGCGTTTGGCGATGGGCTGACAAAGCATTAGTCAACACGTTCAGCCAAGGGCGTGCTGTCTTTTCCGGTGATGCAAGCCAACTCGCAACGGTTATGGAAGTGAGTAATAATGTGTTCGCACTCAACGTGTGGCGGCGCGCGGATAGTTTCTCCCTTCGCACCTTCACATCGGAATCGAATAACACAGCCATGGCCCTGTCTCCGGACGACTCACTTCTGGCTCTTAGCAGTCCCATTTTTCCTTACGGCAGCATTCGGATTCGTCGCTTCTCCGATGGGACTCTTGTTCGAACTTTGGTTGGACACACGAGTCAAGTGAGGTCGGTGGCATTTTCATCTGATGGCACGCTTCTCCTTTCCGTCGGTAACGACAAAACCGTGCGTTTGTGGCGGGTTTCAGATGGACTACTCTTGCAAACAATCCTGCACGCATCCAGCGTTTTTACGGCATGTATTTCGTCCGACAATGCTTATATTGCTTCGGCGACGACAGTCCCCAACTTAAACATTTGGGATGGGCGTAGCGGCGCACTCAGAACCAACTTGAACCTGGATACGTATGGTTTAACCTTTTCACCCGACGGAGCAATACTCGCGGCTGGATCATCCGACCATACCATCAAGCTGTACAGCACCACGAATTGGGCTATCAGGGCGACGCTTACAGGCCATACAACACCCCCGGCCACGTTGAGATTCAATCCAAGTGGGAGCACCCTCTGCTCCGCAGGCTACAGCCTGGACGGCGCAATTCGTTTGTGGAGCGTTCATGACCAGCAGCAGATTGGAACACTTGGAGAAAGCACGGAATCGATTGGCTCAATGGCTATCGCATCCGACGGAAGTGTGCTCGCGAGCGGTTGCGCATCAGATGATGGGGATCGACCTCCGAGGCATGACTTCTTAGTGCGACTTTGGGAGCAAGCAACTGGAAAACTCTTGTTTCGGCTGCCAGGCCATAGTGACGAAGTGATCGCGCTGTCTATCTCAACCAACGGGATTCTTGCTTCTGGCAGTTGGGACACCACGGTGCGGCTTTGGAACACGCACAATGGTGAAGCGCTTCAAACCCTGGCGCGGCACACCGGCGCTGTTTGGGGCGTCGCTTTCACCAGAGACGGTTCGAATGTATTTAGCGGATCCGCAGATCGTTCCATTTTAAGGTGGCGCGTGGCGGACGGGAGTTACTTGCAGACGCTTTCCGGGCACGGTGACGAGGTCCGTTCGCTTGCCGCATCGCCGGATGGGTTGCTGCTCGCTTCGGCAAGCTTTGACCAAACGATTCGACTTTGGCGCGTTTCGGATGGGGCTGCGGTTAGAACTATTCCTGTGCCCGGGGATTATTTGCAAGCTGTCGTGTTCTCCCCGGATGGTTCGTTAGTCGCAGCCTCCGGGAATAGGGGGGACGCGCACATTTTCCGGGTGAGTGATGGCGCTTTGGTTAACCGATTTGCCGAAATTTCGGTGGGTTATGTCTCCCTCGCGTTCTCGCCCGACTCGAGCGTCCTTGCAGCGGGCGTAGCTGAAATTGACCCCGTGCTTACATATGGCGCTGTGAGTGCTCTGCGCATGTGGAGGGTATCGGATTGGAACGAGATTGGACACTACCGCCGAGAGGTTTTCGGAATTGGGCCCCTTGTATTTTCCCCGGACGGGTACGGCATAGCCTATGGACGATTCGACGGTACCATCGTGATGGGCCGCAGCTCCTTTGGCGGACTGCCCAGGTTTATATCGTCCAAATCAGTTCCAGGGACCACGCAACTCCAGTGGCAAGGAGGTGCTGGTCAATACCAACTGCAAAGCCGAACGAATCTTAGTCAAGGGCTATGGCAGAACGTTGGTGCAAGCACGAGCGTTCAATCGAACAGGGTTTCCGTGACGAACCAGAACAGCTTTTTCAGAGTGCGGAGTGGGCCCTAGCCCGGAAGCTTCCAGTTTACAAAAGACCATGTTCCGCTTCCAAGGTTACGGAACTTTTCCGAAGGAAGGATTCACCAACTTTCCTGTAATCTTTCCTTCGAAACGCTTAAGTAACTAGCGAAAGACCAATTTTAGGCTGAAAGCAGACGCCAAGGAGTTCCGGTTGGGTGCTGATTGTGACTTTGGTCAAGAAACCACGTATAACGCTCAAACAATACCATGAAACGAATTTCTTCACAGCATCTGTTCATTTGCGCCGCGCTTTCTTTGCTCAGCCAGGCCGCCTTCGGTGATACCTGGCAAATCGTGGATGACTACCAGTATGTGCTTGGAAGAGATGCCTATGCACGCGGTCTGGCCAAGGATCCATCGGGAAATTTGTTCGCTGCCGGAAATGCAAAGGATGCGTCTCAGGTCTGGCACGCCGTCGCG
>JAQGOV010000244.1 GCA_028293425.1 Verrucomicrobiales bacterium | reverse complement strand
CGGTATAAAGAGTGCCGTTGGTGGTGCCGCCAGCGCCCCTCGGATCCAAGCCGTCCGTCCGATAATAGAGTTGAGCGCCAGGCTTGGCGGTGATAACAACGGAGTATCCATTGGTTACTGCTCCGCTGGAAACATGGATGAAAGGCGGCGCGGTAAACTGGCTGTCAATCCAGAGATAACGGCCATTCACATACTTTTTCATTTGCCAGATGATGCTGTTGGACGTGCCATCGTTATAAGTCGTTGGTCGAACATAATCCACATCACGCCCATCGATCGTGCCATTGGAGCCCGCTGTTGCGACGCCCCCGTCCGGGTTCGGCCAAATATACTTTCCTAAAGTATTGTATTTGGCGAAATCGCGCTGCGCCGCTCCTTTAAGGTAACTGGCCAGTTCATCAATGCGCGCCATGACATGAGAGCTATTGAAAATATTGGTGCGTAAAACGCCCCAACGATCCGCGATCTTTTGTACAAAGTTAGGATCACCAATGCCATTTGTGCCGGATGGTGATCCATAGATCAATCGATGGAGCCAAATACGGGTTGAATCATCAAGTTCGTCCGAATACCACCCGTTCGTCTGGCCGCCTAAAAGGAAATTGCAATTACCAAAAGCAAAATTCCAGCCCCATATGGGCCCAGCTGTGACTTTACCACCTCGGTCCTTGTAGAAGAAGCTGCTTACCCGGTAACCGTCTACGTATTTTGCGAACTCCACCATCCAGTGAAGGTCCACAAAGGAGTCTGCGTCCAGGTAATAGGAATAGTGGTTGGTTCCAGTGGCCGTCAGCCAGTCGTTTGCATACAGAGCCCGCTCCATCATGTTGAGATAATTATTCAAATATCCGAGCTGCTTCCGACCAACATCGGTTAACGGGCCATTCGGTAGCGAAGCTCGTAGGTCTTTTGCCCTTGGCTCATGGATCCTAATATATTGTTGGAAGAAGCCACTACCTCCTGCCGTATAAAAATTGACGTCACCTGGGCTATCCTTGTCCTTCTTGAAGATGTAACCTCCTGAAATTTCTGGCTCGTTGGTGGCCGTAACGGAAATTTTCGCTAGATTCAGACGCTCTTGATCAATCTCAATGCTCTCAAAGAGCACCATGATTCCATAATAATCAGTATCATAGTGCAGTCGGCCTCCCCCTGTATTCAGGAACACCTCGACATAACGCCGTTTTACAGAGTAGTGCCCCATTTGTTCATACAATTCAGTCGATAGAAAATCGTTGAGAAAGGTTTTGTCATCGTAAGGGTTGCGCAATTTAAAGTCAGCGGCAGGGGGCAGTCCGAGAATACTCATTTTTAAATCATTGCCATAGGCATCCTGTGTTTCCACGCGGATTGGCTTTTTGGGGAAGCCAATCGAAGTCTGTCCATAATACTCGAAGCCTGCCAATACTTGTGCATCTGGCACACTCCGGAGCGCGCTACGGGCGTTTTTTACATCAATCACTGTTAGCGATCCATTCGTCCTCGGCGCTCCTGTGTCGATTTCATTCAATGGTCTCCCTTCAGTACTGATGATCAGTAATGGCAGGTTAGAGTTGAAATCTACCGTGGAGTCATCCAGGAAAATATAGTTCCTCGCCACCACATCGCTCGGCAGGTCCGTTGAGCCAGCCGGGGGGAATGCCCTCGCTTTGATGGTCGAATTAGTCGCAAGCGTAATTGGCCCGGTGTAGAGCGTGGAATTGGTGTTCGGCAAGCTGCTATCGCTTGTGTAATACACCGTTCCAGCCGCCGTAATCGTCACCGAGATGCTTGCATTGGTATAGATTCCAGATTCGTGGGAAAAGACGGGTGGCACCGCTCCATTGATGTTTTGAGCGTTCGGTGTCGGGTTATGAAAGAAGCCAACCAAATCCAGATTTATCCGGTCACGACCATACGACACATCCACGATTTGCGGGGGATAACTGTCGAAAGACGAAACCACGGTTGCGGTAGTATCCAGCAAGGCCAGATAACCGCTTTCTCTGCCGAGTTTAAAGTTTGTGTGTAGCGGATTTGTTGCAATCCTTTTGTCCTTGCCCGAAGCCCAGACCAGCAGGTAGCTGTTCGGCTGCAAAGGCGCCATCCCCTCGGGAAAACGCCACTTGGTCGACCACCCGCTGTCATCGGTCAAATACCAGCCATCGAGCATCACTGGGGTGGTCCCCGCATTGTAGAGCTCGAGCCAATCGGAGTGAGTTCCATCCTCGTCCACGATGCCATGGCTGTTTGCCGCCATGAACTCGGAAATGACAACCTGGGCGGGTGCAGTGCCAGTGCACAGGAGAGCCTGGCTGGCCAGAAGCACCTTTAGCATTCGAACAGTTTTCATTCTATGTTCCTCATTGGTTTGTCGAAGCGCTTGGCAGCATTTAAAGCGGTCTGCTCAATTTGGTTTGGGAAAGAGTTCGGGTCCATCTGTTGATCGGGCGTGAACGCTCCTTCGACGCAGTTTTGGGGACGCGCCAGAAGTCTGTCGCTCCTGGGAAAATCGTCAAGCTAAAAATCCTAATCGTGGTAGCTCGTTACCCTATGTCGACAGGTTTAACCGGCTAAGTTCTTTCGGGCGAGTGGTTAAGAGGGAATAGCAGACCCCACGGACCGAGAATCCGTGAGCCTTGGAGGTGCAAGTCCTCTCTCGCCCACCAATTTCAAGGAGTCGAAGCCACAGTAGACCGGCACCGGACTTTTAATCCGGTAAGGTGAGGCTGCAACTGCCTCCGGCTCCACCAATTTGCTCAAGAGTTGTGAACGAATGATGCAGCGTGTGAATTCTTCGTTCGATTACTTCTCCCCTTTTTTGCCGGGTCGTTCAAAGCAGGACATCGCCCTTTGAAGGCGGCTATGATGGTGCGAGTCCATCCCCGGTAGCCAACTTTTCGCTCGATGGTGAAACAGGATCATTTCCGGCCTACACCCGGAAGTTGAGGGTGCAAATCCTTCTCGGGCGATCAATCTTTGCCTCGTAGTGTAATCAGCAGCATGCCGGGTTCTGATCCCGAAGGTCCTGGAGCGAAGCCGGGCGAGGCAGCCAATTTCAACAAGCACAAACACCATCTAAGAATTATGAGCAACACCTTGAACAAAATAGTCGTGCTCGTGCTGAACCGCAATTGGCAGCCGATCAATGTCCGCACTCCGGCCGAGGCGTTTTGCCAAATGGCCACCAATGTGGCTACCGCGCTCGACATCGAGGCGGATGACTACATCCGCCCCGTTTCCTGGGCGGAATGGCTTGTCCTGCCCATCCGTGAACAGGACCAGGTCGTCCAAACAGTTCGCGGTCCTGTTCGCGTCCCGACGGTCATCGTGGCAGTGAACTACGCCAAGGTGCCCAAGAAGCGCCCGAAGCTTTCTGCCAAGTCCATCCGCGAGCGCGACCAAAACCGTTGCCAATACACCGGGCGCGTCCTGCGACCGGAGGAAGGCAGCCTGGATCACGTTGTTCCTCGTTCACGCGGTGGACGCGACACCTGGGAAAACCTGGTCTGGTCGAGCAAGGATGTGAATCAGCGCAAGGCCGATCGTCTGCCCGAAGAGGCCGGGCTGAAGCTGCTTTCCACGCCGCGCGCTCCCAAAGAGCTCCCGGCTCATTTGCTGATCCGCAACACTCACGACATTCGTGAGTGGAAGCTGTTTGTCGAAAAGTGAAGGGCAGGGGAGCGGGCTTCATTTCGCTCGCTCCCATTTTACACAGCAATCGGCGCCTTGATCCCAGGGTGCGGATCATAACCCACCAATTCAAAATCCTCGTACTTGAAGTCGTGGATATTCTTCACTGCCGGGTTCATCTTCATTGTTGGCAAGGCCCGCGGTTCCCTCGAGAGTTGCAGGCGCGCCTGTTCCAGGTGGTTGCTGTAGAGATGAAGGTCGCCGAATGTATGCACGAATGTGCCCGGCTTCAGATCGCATACTTGGGCCACCATCATGGTGAGCAGCGCATACGAGGCGATGTTGAAAGGCACGCCTAGAAACAGGTCGGCACTGCGCTGGTAAAGTTGGCAGCTCAACGCCCCGTCCTGCACAAAAAATTGAAACATCGTGTGGCACGGTGGCAGCGCCATCTGGTCCACCTCGCCCACATTCCACGCACTGACGATTAATCGGCGGCTATCAGGGTCTTTCTGGATCTGCTCAATTACTCTATCTATTTGGTTAATTGAGCGGCCATCCGCCGTGCGCCAGTCGCACCACTGCGCGCCATAAACCCTGCCAAGATTTCCATCCACATCGGCCCACTCATCCCAAATGGTTACTCCGTGATCGTTCAGGAATTTGACATTGGTGTCCCCACGCAGGAACCAGAGCAGCTCGTAAATGATCGACTTTAGGTGAACCTTTTTCGTGGTCAGGACAGGAAAGCTGTTTTGCAGTGGAAATCGTGCCTGGGCGCCAAACACCGAATACGTCCCCGTTCCGGTGCGGTCCTTTTTGAATTTGCCTTCAGCTAAAACGAGGCGCAGGAGATCAAGATACTGAACCATATATCGAAGGCGTATTCTGCTTGAGCCCGTTGGGAAAGGAAAGCTTTCTGTCTTTCATAATCCTCTCCCAAATCAGGTTTATACGACCGAGAACTTTTCCTCTGCTTCTTTATACTCGAGCGAGGTCATTTTCATTTCCCCAGCTATCTCGTCCACCAAAGCGGCCATCAAGCGCTGGAAGTTTTGTTTCTCCTGTTCGAAATACCAGCCGAATATGGGAAGGGTCAACAGGAGCATCCAAATGTACGGCAAATCCCGCGAGAGCACCCCGATGATTAAAAGCTCGAAGCCGCACAAGCTCCAGAAAGCGACTTTAGCAGGCAGCGACCACGCGCCACGCAACCGGCAGCGGAACATTTTGTTTTCGCCGGCCCATTGCTCGGAGGCGATCGTAAGCTGAAGCCGATTCCAGCGGCTGCCGTAAATCTCCACATCGAAATCACACCAGCCTTGGTCGGCTTTGCTTGGCCATCCGTCTCGGTCCAGCCGGGCAAGAAGCACATTGATGAAAGTCAGCCGATCAATCGAACGCTTCGCCCAATAAAATGTGAGGTCCGGAGGCGGGCCTTTGGCCCGCCTTTGAACGGTTGCGAGCTGCTTCTGAGCGGCTGCCGGGGTAGGCCTAAGGGTGAGGCGACCTTGGTATCGAGCCCACCCGCGGCCGATGGGCTGAAGGAAGAACAAAAGGGCAACCAACGGCCGCGACCACCATCGAATCTTGTCTTTGGGCAGCCGCGCTTGAACCGCCGCGGCAATGCACACTCCCGCAGATATGAGCAGGCTGATCAAAGCAACCGGCCACAGGAAATGAAAGGGCACCGACAGAATCAGCAATGGCACGGTGATGAGCACATGGTACTCGAGCGAAGTGAAAAGCATCAGGCTCAATGCCGGTTCGCTTGCGTACAAAGTTTGAAAGAAAGCCGTGCCGAACAAGCCGTGGTAAATAATCGGTCCCTTCACCACCACTCCGAGTCGGGATGACGAATAGATGCGCCCGCGCCAAATGCTCCCTCCCAAAAAGCTGAAATATTCCGGGTGCTTGCGCACGAGTAACGCTTCGGCTTCTCCGTAACCGGACTGCTGTTTGAGATAGGCTTTCACAGTGGATCGACGGTAATGCCATACAAATCCCGCCGGATTGAATCCGATGCTGTGCCCTCGCTGCTGCAATCGCCAGCAGACGTCCACATCGTCGCCCGCCTTTGCGAAAATCGGGTCAAATCCTCCAATTTCTTCCAAAGCCCACCGGAAAAAAGCCATGTTGCAGCCCGGGATGTGCTCAGCCACTTGGTCAGTTAACATCACGTGCGCAGGTCCTCCGGGCGAAGCCATCACCGCAGCCGCTACCGGCGCATCTTCAGGTGGCAGGAAGTTATGGCCGCCGATCCCTGCCAATGGGTGTTGAACCAAATCGCCCATCAAGTAGTAAAGCCAATCCTCGTCCGCCCGGCAGTCCGCGTCCGTAAAAGCAATGACTTCTCCGGTGGCGGCCGCGATCCCGGTGTTTCGCGCCACTGAAAGCCCTTTGTTGCTCTGGCGGATATACTGCACCTCGGAATAAAGCGACGCAATCTGCCCGGAGGCATCCGTGGATCCGTCATCCACCAAAATGACTTCGTAATCGGGGTAATGCAGGGTTTGCAGTGAGTCCAGACAGTTCTTGAGCGTCTTGGCTCCGTTATAACAGGCTACCACCACGGAAACCTTGGGATATCGAGAGAGGAGAAAATAAGGCGCTGCGCGGAACTGCTTTTGCACGGCGACAAAGGAGGGCTTGGGTTTCCGGTCCACGGTAGTCAAGCCCATGAACCATTCTTCAACCTGGCTTCCCCCGGCAAACCAGTCATCCGTGTAAGTGAAAACGATCGTGCCGGCCAGTCCCGCGCGGAAGCCTGTTTCGATTTGCCACGCCAGGATCTCGCATTTGGCCTCTTCACCTTCCCGCATCGAGTCAATTCCAAACTCGCCAATCAGGAGCGGCTTTTCGCCGGCAATCATTTGCAGCCGCGCCATGTATTTTTCGTATGCCCGCTGCTGGTGCAAATACACGTTAAACGACACGAAATCCATCAACTGGGGACGGAGGAACTCCGTGGGGGGGAAATTTCCAAAGGTGCACAAGCAGCCGGGATCTATTTCTTTGGCGATGAGCGCCAGCTCATCGATGAAATCCGCTATTTCTTCCGCGCCGCTCCATCGAACAATGTCCGCCGGAATTTCGTTGACCAGGCTGTAAGCGAATACTGCCGGGTGGCTCAAACACGCTTCCACGGTCTCACGGACGGCACCTCGGGCAAATTCCCTCGCTTTTTCCGAGTCAAGAAAGCAACGCTCTTTGTTCCAGAGAATATCAATAAATATTCTCAGCCCGTGCAGGCTCGCCAGATCGAGGAACCAGCGCGGGGGAGTATTGTAGACGCGAAGGAGGTTCGCTCCCAATTCAACCATCTGTTTGAAATCGCTCTCCGTCTGTGCACGGGAGGCGAAAGGCTCTTTCTCTGAATTGGGCGCAAAAGGGCCGTAAGCAACCCCTTTAATAAAAAACTTTTGCTCGCCTAGACGGAAAAATTTCCCGTCTACGCGAACTCTCTTCTGCGCAACTGCATCCGCAACCATTGCCTCAGCTTACAGTGCCAGGCAGCCGAGGGGAAGAAATGAGCGTCAAGCAACCCGGAAACGGTTTTTTGGCAGTGCCGATTGAACCTCCGGGCCGAAATCAAATGATCGGCGTCATCAGCGCCGCCGCTTCCGATTTTTGCTCGGCGACAGCCCTGCGGCGGCGGGATCTCTCGACCTGCGCCGTATTAATCCCCATATATTCGCTCATCGGGCAGTAGCCGGAGGTGGCGGTGTAAAGCCCCATCGCTCCGAACAGCAACCCCTTCAAGCGCCCGTAAATCCCAACCCGGTGTCCCAGCAGCGCAACCGCCAAACCGCTGATGCCAATGGCATAGCGTATCCCTCGGTCCATTCCTCCAACGTTCTTTTTCATATCTCCTCCATCCAAATGTTTCTTCCGCACAGGACTATAACGCACAAAAGGCGTTACCGCCTTGGGGAAAAACCTCCTCAACCAGCCAAATCGTGGCTTTTCAAAACCAACGCCTCCGCATAAAAAGTTGAAGTTATGAAAATAAATTGGTCATTAGGATGGACTCTTTCGGGCTTCGCTTTGGTAGTTTTGGCCTCTGGCTGCGCCACCACCAGCGAAACAAATGGAACAGCCGCTGCCAACAGCTCCTCAACCAAATACAAACTCGCGGACGGCCGCACGGTCGAAATCGGCAAAGCCTCTCCGGCGCCGAATGGTGGTCTGAACTTCAAAAATCCACATCTGGAGAAGTGCTGGATTGCCGATGGCTTCGATTTCAACGGCTACGACACCCTCTATATCGCTCCAACCCAAAATACTGCCAAATACAATACCAAAGACGAGGAGCAGCCTTTGCAATTGGCCAAGGAAAACTATGTTATTGAATTGAAACGCTCCCTCGCGGCGAAAGGCATTTTCCCGAACATCGTCACCTCCGAAAGCGAGATCAAACCCGGTGCGAAGGTCTTGAAACTCGAAAACACCATCACGGAATATGCAAAGGGCGGGGGAGCTGCCCGGTATTTTGCCGGACTCTACGGCGCCGGTCAGCCGATTCTGCGCGTTCAAGGAAAGGCCAGCGATGCCGGCAAACCACTCTTCATCTATGAAGCGCGTCGCAGTGGAGTGTCCGCTGGCGCGCGGATGACCGGTGCGTTTATGAAAGACGTCGACATCCAGCTCGAAGACATCCGCAGCATGGTGCTCGATCTCACAGACTTCATGGCAATCACAGCGAAGAAGGCACCCCTGAAAAGCTAGGGTCCCTGGCAACATTGCACTTCTGAGGGCGCGGCCAGCCAGCCGCGCTCTTTTGCTTTCCGCCAGGCCCATCAGCAATCCCCACCCTCTGTTGCTTTATTTCCAGCTTGGTTGGTTTTGGCTAAAAAAACCTAGGATGGTCAAAATGCAACAGAATCGGGATGAGGGTTA
>JAQGOV010000211.1 GCA_028293425.1 Verrucomicrobiales bacterium | reverse complement strand
CCTTCGCTTCCCCTGACAAAGGGCTTAAGCAATACCAGGCTGGCAAATACGAAGCATCCCTGCGCGAATACCAGCGCGCCTTGAAAGAGAAACCCACCGATCCGCGTCTTCAATACAATGCCGGCGCCGCGGCTTACCAGGCTAAGGACTACGACAAAGCCGCGGAATACCTCAGCGGAGCCCTCCTCACGCCCGACCTCCAACTCCAGCAACGCGCCTATTACAACCTTGGCAATACCCACTTCCGCCTGGGAACAGAAACCTCGGAAGCTTCCAAAAAGCAGGAAGCCTGGGAAAGCGCCATCCAGAATTAC
The DNA here is from genome assembly GCA_028293425.1 of Verrucomicrobiales bacterium. Classification (GTDB taxonomy): domain Bacteria; phylum Verrucomicrobiota; class Verrucomicrobiia; order Limisphaerales; family JAQGOV01; genus JAQGOV01. Next base: position 8,806 of record JAQGOV010000211.1, on the reverse strand, counting down.
GAAAGCGCCCTGAAGCTCAACCAGCAGGACCCAGACGCCAAGTACAACATGGAGGTCGTCAAACAGAAACTGGAGGAGTTAAAGAAGCAACAGCAGCAAAATCAGCAGAACAAAGACGGCGACAACAAAGACCAAAAAGATCAGAAGGACGACAAGCAGCAGCAGGATAAAAAAGATCAACAGAACAAACAGGACCAAAAGAGCCAGGAAAACAAGGACGGCAATAAATCCGACGAGCAGAAAAAGCAGGAACAGCAAAAGAAAGATCAGCAACAACAACAACAGAAGCAAAAAGAGCAGGAAGAAAAAGAAAAACAGGATCAGCAGCAGCAATCTCAGGATGCCAAAAAGCAGGATCCTTCAAAAGACGAAAAGAAAGAAGCGAAGAAGGGCAACGAAGGCAAAGGTCAACCCGGGGAAAAAGGTGACAAAGCCGAACAAGCCGCCCGTGCCATGATGATGATGAGCCCGCAACAAGCCGCTCAACTTCTCGACACTTTAAAGGACGAGGAAAAAGCCATGCGCTTCGTCCCCGAAAACACCCAGCCAAAGAACAAACCCACTGACCGAATCTTCAAGGATTGGTAAATCGTCATTCTGATTTCGTCATTGGCTCCCTGCCCCAAACCGGTCGATGTCTCGGAATCTCCGCCCTAAAATCGCCCAGGCTCGGCCAAAGGAGCCGCTGATTCAAATCCACCTCTGCCAAAGTAACGGTCCCCCATTTCTCCGCCTTCGCCAGCGTCTTGCCTTGGTGGTCATACACCGCCGTCAGCATCCAGTTCCGCGAGATATCCTCATACGTGCTGCTCACGAGATAAACGTGGTTCTCACAAGCCCTCGCGCTCGCCAGCATCGGATTACACCCCCACACGGGCCACGCAATCACCTCGGCGCCCCGCATCGAGAGTTGCCTTGCCACCTCTGGAAAAAAACCGTCATAGCAGACCATCATTCCTAGTTTGCCAAATCGCGTGTCGAACACCGGATAATCTTTTCCTGGCATGATGCCACCGGCGATCTCCGACCGTGGCAGGCAGACTTTCCGATACTTTCCAGCTACCTTGCCATCCGGACTCAGCAGCACGGCCACGTTGTAAACCAGGTGCTTTTCCCGCTCGAGCAAGCCGGCGACAATGTAAAGATTGTGGCGCTTGGCCAGTTCACCAAAATATTCCGTCGCTGGCCCGGGGATAGTTTCCGCGCATTCCGCGAAAGATTTTCCAAGCCCAAAATAAGTCAGAGTTTCAGGCAGCACCACCAGGTCGGCTTTTTGTTTCGCGGCATCTGCAATCAGCGGCTCAAACTGACGGCAGTTGTCCATGGCGGTTTTACCGCCGGAAGGACGATAATGAACCGAGGCCAGCCGGACGACCCGTGGTTGCGGCGCGTTGGTTTCATTCAGCGAGACATCGCTCCACTCCACCCTGCCCTTCGGCGCCCATTGCAGATGCAGTTCCACTACTGCCCGCGCCGCTTTCGTCGGGGCTCGATAAACACCAGCCATTTCCATCCAACCCTTCCGATCGGTCCTCCCTTCCGCCGGATACTCAGGTTCGGCAACCGGACGCGCATCCTGCAAGACATCTTTCACGACCGTTTCCTCGGTGAGCACGGACCTCCCTTGCGCATCCTGCCAGATCACACGTGCAATGGCGCTCCGGCGCGGAGTCTCCATATTTTGCACCCGCCGCACAGCACGGAAGGCATAATAGCTGCCTCCGTTCACGGAAAAGGGCTTGGTCCAGTACCCATGCAGACCTTCGCGTTCGTCCGATTGGATCACCAGAGCGCCCTTCCCATCGGACCCACCTTTAGGTGCGAAAGAAAACCCTGGCCGAAGCTCCTCCCGCGGTGCCCCCGTTTGCCAGCCATCGGGAGCATTGGAAGCACCTTTGCCCGGGGACGCCCAAGCGGAGAGAATGGTGAGAAGAACGCAGCCAAAGGAATAAAGCACTCGGTTCATAGCAGCAGTGTGATTTAGCGCCATGCTAAATAGACGTGCCCTAAAACGCTAGTAGTCATTCCAACCTTGAATGAATTCCAATCTGCATCGTCAATTAACCCGAATGAAGCACCACACGTTGTTTGTCCGCTGGGCATTGATCGCCCTGATGTCCCTCCTGAGCGCCTCCGGTTTCGCCCAGGGTCAGAAGCCAGCCGCACCCGCCAAGGAGAAAGGTCCCACACCCAGCGGACCGCAAACCGACGGTGCTTTTCGCAAGGTGATCCTGGATGCGGATCAAGAAGTCGATGGCAAACTCATGGACAGCGTCGAGGATCCGATGGAAATGGCCATCGCCCCCGACGGCCGGGTCTTCTATGCCGAACTGCGCGGCACCGTCAAAATGTATAAGCCCGATAGCAAAGAAACCGTCGTGCTGGCCAAGCTCCCGACCTACGAGGAACGAGCCCGCGGGATGGAAGATGGCCTCCTTGGAATCACCTTGGACCCCAAGTTCGCCCAAAACGGCTGGATTTACGTGAACCGTTCCATCCCGGGAACCACCAAAGACGAAAACGGCAAAAGAATAGGCTTCATCCGCGTTTCCCGCTTCACGCTCAAAGGCGAAAAGCTCGACTTGGCTTCCGAGACAAAGATTATCGAGGTCCAAACCCAACGCGAAGAGTGCTGCCATGTCGGCGGCTCCATGACTTTTGATGCCCAGGGCAATCTTTACGTCTCCGTCGGCGACAACACCAATCCCTTTGCTTCGGACGGCTATGCGCCCATCGACGAACAGCCCGGCCGTTCTCCCTGGGACGCCCAAAAGTCCGCCGCGAACCCGAACGACCTGCGCGGAAAAATTTATCGTATCCACCCCGAGGCCGATGGCACCTACACGATTCCAAAGGGGAACCTGTTCCCGCCCGGCACCCCAGGCACTCGCCCGGAAATCTACGTCATGGGCAATCGCAATCCCTTCCGCATCTCCGTGGATCAAAAGAACGGCTTCCTTTATTGGGGCGAAGTCGGCCCTGACGCAGGCAGCGGCAAGGAAAATAAAGGCCCGGCTGGGATGGACGAAATCAACCAGGCCCGCAAGGCCGGCAACTTCGGCTGGCCCTACGTCATCGGCGACAACAAACCGTATTGGCACTGGGACTTCGCTCACAAGACCAACACCTTCCAATACGATCCCATGCACCTCGTGAACAATTCCCCGAATAACACCGGGATGAAAGAGTTGCCTCCAGCCCAGCCCGCTTTCATTTACTACACCCATGGCCCTTCCACGCGGTTCCCAGTCGTAAATGCCGGTGGCGGACGCACCGCCATGGCTGGCCCAGTCTATTATTTCGACAAGAACCTCAAATCGGAACACAAACTCCCCGCCGAATTCGACCACACCCTTTTCATCTACGAATGGTCCCGCAACTGGATCATCGCCGTGCACCTGGACAACGACGACCGCATCGGCAAAATGGAACGCTTCTGCCCGAAGATGACCTTCAAGCGCCCCATGGACATGGAACTGGGACCTGATGGCTGCCTTTACCTCATCGAATTCGGCACTGGTTGGGGCAACAACAAAGACACCCAGATCGTCCGCATCGAACACACGGATTCCCAGGCGGCGAAATAGTTGACCAAAAGCCGGCCATACGAAACACTTTGGGCGGGTCACAAGACCCGCCCTTTTTCATGTAGCAGCTTAAGTGAAGGCGTACTGCCCAAACGACAGTTTGCCCTCGTGCCCGGGCCAGAAACGTTAAATGGTCCTCTTCTGAAGCGGCACCGATCCCAACGGCATTACGCCCCAAAATGCCAAACGCTCGCGGCAATCTTTTCTCCAAATTCCTCACCCCGCTCACTCCTTCAACGGCTGCATCCCGGTTTCCGTGACCTACGAACGGCGGCAAAACATGACAGCCCCGCTAGGTACTGGAGACTACGTGCACATGCAACCAACCCCGCTTTACCGCAAAGTCGGTAACGATGATCAAAAATTCACTTTCCCCGCAAATCTTACTCCACTACGGTGACGCCATGACTGGGACTAAGGCTCATTGGGTATGCCTGATAGCCTTGTGCATTTCGTTTGCATACACAAAACTCGGGCGTGCGGCCGAACCTCCCTCCACTGCCGCGCAACGGCCGTTTGCCCAGTCGCAGCCTGCGCCTGGCCAACCGGAACTCAAGACCAGACAGGCCAAGGCTAAAACGGCTTTCAACGCGCTCCCGCGCGGAACTCAGGTTTTCGATGGCGTTACCTTTGACATCCCTCGCCCATTTAATCTGATCGGCTCCCGTGCCGCCCGTGCGGGTGGCCAGGAGTTCGCCCGAATCCACCAGGATTCCATCCGGGGCCGCGGCAGATATATCCACGTTTTGCATACCGGAGATCACGGGGCATCTCCGAAAGGCGATTACCTTTGGCGCCTCGTGCTTCATTACTCGGACGGCGAGATGAGACATTTCGATTTCGCTTACGGAGTTCACATCTATAACTTCTGGCGACGCACCAACGAACGTGATCTGCTGCCGCTGGATCCAGATTCTGCGATCGTTTGGATCGGCACCAGCGAGGAATCAGATCGTAGCGGAGCTGAGCTAATTATTTCTCGAACCACCCTCAGTAACCCGCGACCGGATATCGAGGTCACCAGTGCCGACTACATTTCCCTCCTCGGGCCATCCAGCGCTTATGTTTTCGGTGTGACACTGAGCGATAACGGGCCTAAGCCATCGCTTCGAGACCAGCCATCCGCTCCTAATATTGCAACTCTCCCTTTCATCTTTCAAAACTCTCAGGGCCAGCCGGAGCCCGATGCAATCTTGAACTGCACATTCAAATTCGATAACCGTTCCGTTCGTCTCTCCCCAGTCAAAGCGGACGCCCTGGGTCAGGTCACAATCGATGTACCGATCCGCGTCATCTCCGAAATTCACTACCAGGCGCAGGAACCCTCAGGCAAGATCGACTCCGGTATCCTCCAGGTCGAACCGGCGAACCAAAACTGGAAATCTTACCGTGTCCGATTTTGATCAAAGCCAGGCAAGATCCGCAGCTTAGAGGGAAGCTCCCCGTAGCAGCCGAAGTAATGTGGCTATTTTTCCCCAATGTTCAGTGCTCGGCCTCTGGCTTTTCCTTCCCCTCTACCGCGGGAGAACTCTTCCCTTTCATATTCCCCTGCTCATCCAGCACAGGAAACCATCGAAGTCGATCAGCCTCATTACCCATGGCAGTTTTTCGACAACGTCGAACCAGTGCTTTGTAAAAAATATCCGCCGCGTTCGGATCGATATTTTTGATCCACGAACCGCCCATGCAGAGCGCGCGGGCCGTTTCGTCCTGGTTATTCGGCAGGAGCTGCGCCGCTTTCCAGGCCAGAATAGCGGAAGGAAAACACTCCAGCAGCTCTTCCCCTTTTGCACCCGGCCTCCCCGGGGTCTCGGCGGCGTAACCGTCGAACGCATGGATCGCTTGGGCGGAGCCAAGCAGAGCACTGGCTTTCTCCTCGCGACTCAATCCGATCATTTCCGCACTGCGCATGATTTTAGCTCCTTTGACCGCCAGTGCCGACGCGGTGCGGCGATAATGCCAGCGAACATTCGGCGTGGGCGCGTTCCCTTGCGCCCTTTCCAATTCGCTCGTGCTCGCGGCCAGAAGATTACTGCTGCTCATACTCATTCGATCCGTGGCGGTGAGGCTGGACTCAAAATTACCGCTGTAGAACTGCCAATCCGGCCCTGCCTCGGTGCCAACCAATTCCAATCCTTGTTCGCGAGTGATTTTGGCAGCTTCAAAATATCCCTCGGCCCGCTTTTCCAAAGGCAGTTTCGGGTTCTCTCCTGTCTCCAGCATCGCACGCAGTTCGCGATAGGAACCCAGCAGTTCCTCGGGAAAGTAGCCCTCGGCCTCTTTCGTTTGGTTCGCGCGAACCAGGCGCCGGGCGAGAAGATAACGAATGTCTCGGCGGTTCTGATATGCGCGCACTCGTTCATCATCTGGGGCTCCGTCCACACTATGCCTGGGCAATTTTGCGTCCTCATTCATCGCGGGCGGCCAATTCCGATCCACAGACGTCTTAAGTTCATCCAGCGTTAAAACGTCCTCCGCCACGTAAGCCGCATCCAGCCAATAGCCAGATTGCAGCAACGTTTGGAGCGCCTCCGCGTATTGCCGCCGCGCCAGGTAAAACACTCCTAACTCCCCGCGCATTTGATAGGCCGCCGGGATAATCGAGAAATCTCCATCGCTCACATACATGCTGTCCGCCAGGCTCGGCCGTCGTGACCCGTTCGTTGGATCTGAGCCAGCCGGTGGCGGCAGGTAAACTGTTAGCGACTCGTTCTTTACGCCGCGCCTGCCGGATTCCAGCGGAAACGAGTGGCACAATCGCGCCAGGATTTCTCCCGCTGCTTCCACTTTCCCGTCCCGCAAAAGCAGTTTGGCCCGGAGCCATTGCATGGCCGGGGTCGGCAGCGCGCGAGCCAGCCAACGGCGCGCCTCTTCCATTCGGCCGGCCTGATACGCCGCCAGCGCAAGTTGTTCCGCCGAATCCACGTCCTTCACCTTGGCCGCCTCTACCGCTTCAAGCCAAATGAGGACGGGTTCTTTCTTCGTATGCCAGGCAGGGTTGGGGGCGGGCAAAAAGGAGCTCTTGGCCGCCGCTTTTTCCTGCAGCAGCAGCGCGGCCTCCTTGAGCGAGCTATCGATGTCGATGGGGGCCGATCGCCAGCCGCCGGCGATCACGTAAGCGGTGACCACCCGTTGGGCTCGCGGATGTGATGCCAGCGGCCGCAAGACGGGGTTGCCCCGTTCCAAAGCGTGCGACGCCGCATACCTGAGGGAGTTGATCGCGGAAGCATCCCCTTCAGAGGCTTGCTGCAGGTAAAGGTCGATCGCTTCGGCAAAGCGTTGCGCGCGCAGGTGCAACCGCGCCTCAAAGCCAAGACTGGAAGTCGCCAGGCCCAGAGAATCCACGAAGCCCGCTTTTGCCAGCGTGCGCACCTGCTGAAAATAGCTGATGGCACGACTTGGATTTTCCTCCTCCCAACTGCGCGCCAGCATGAAAGCCGCCCACGTCGATTTATACCGCCGTTCGGCCGCGGGCCGCTCCAGCACCCGCATCCAGGCCGCGCGCGGATCTTCCAGTTTGTTCTGATGCCAAGCCACTGCGCCCCGGAAATAATCCGCAAATTCACCAGGCAACCCTGGAACAATCCGCGGCAGCTCGCCGCTAAACCGCGCGGCGTTGGTCGGGCGCAACGAATCGGTGCTCACATCGATTTTCCGCCGCTCGGCCTGGTGCTGCTGCATGATCGCTTCTCTCGTGTCCGCCGGCAGTCCGGCCTTCCCCAGCGCTGCTGTTAAGTCATCGAGATCTGCCTGCAAAGATTGCAAAGCAAGATTGGTCGCCGGACGCGCGCTGAACACCGGACCGATCAGTTTCATTCGCTCAATCTCCGCTTGGAAACTGACCTCTGGCGCTGTCAGCATCGCCCGGTCACCAACGTTCAGCAGGGTGTTGGGAAAAAACGGGCCACAGCCCAGCGCCACATCGGACGGCGAGAAAGCATCCGCCAGGACCCAGAATAGAAACAGGGCGAGCGGGATGGAACGGCAGATCTGCCTTGGCCGCGAGAGCATCATAACCGGTGTTCGCTTTGGGTTGGCGTTAGGCTTGGAAGCACGTCCAGCTTAACCTCGGTTTCCTGTTTGAACCTGATCCACCCGACCAGCCGGCGCTCTCCCGGTTGCAGACGCGCTCGGCTGTTTCGTAGCTCAAATCGCACCGCCCTGCTGCCGGTCTCCGCCAATTCAAACCCCTGCACGCCATCCCCGGCCACCACCCCTCCACTCTCCCAGCTTAAGGTCACTTGCTGGGGCATGAGGTCATCGGCCGTCCCCGTATTTACCACCTCCACTTCCACGAGGGGCGACCCGCGCTTGCGCACTTCCGCCCGCAACGCCGCGTGCGGGAGGTTGCCAGCCATCACCGACGCCAGAGTCGTCCAGCCCCAGTTCAGCCGATCCACCTCCACCGGCAAGCGGTACCAGATCAACCCCGTCATGGCGCTCGGCCGGTCTACACTCCACGCGCGGACCAGCGCAGTCATGCTTTCAGGGCTCGACCGCACCTCGCGCAGCCGAGTGCTTCCGGGCCAGTTCGGCGCTGGCCCTTCGGCCGACAAACCCATGAAGCGTCCCGCCTTATCAAACGCGACCATGTAGCCATAGGTCGGAAGCGCTACCCGAAAAGGTTTGCCCAGACGCCCGGCCTGCTCCACCGCCTGGCGTGCCTTCGCCGATTCGCACAATTCGAAATGTGCGTTTACATCCCTTGGCCGCTCCAGCGAATGAACCTGCAGAACATAATGTTCCATAGGCTCGATCAGTCGTTTGAACCCAGGCTGTTTCAACCACGCTGGCAAGGCTGTGATCGTGACTGGTACCGGGTCCACCGCTCGGCGAATGGCCGCTAGCCAGGTGGCATAACCATCCAGTTTGGATTCCGCGCAATCGAAGTCGATTTGAAGTTCCGCAACGCGAAGCCCATTGGTCGCGGCCTCGCGGATGAGCGCCGCAGCCAGACCCGTGAGGCACTGCGCCTGGGCATCGTTCTCCCGGAAAGGACCGGGATAAGAACCGATCCTCAACGCGAGGCCAATCTTGCTTGCGTGCTCCCGCAAAACCTCCGTATTGACCGCCATATGGGTGATCCGCGGGGTGTTGCCTTTCCAGGATACCTCGGCCCCCAGCACCACCAGCTCCGTTAAATTGCTCGGATGTTGCATTACCGACTCCGTTACTCCATCCGTCCAACTTCGTTGCCAAACATAAGCATCAGTCGGCAA
>JAQGOV010000503.1 GCA_028293425.1 Verrucomicrobiales bacterium | reverse complement strand
GTCCACCCACCCAGTCCCACATAGGAAACCGGCGCAGCCAGGAGTTCTTCACAGCATAACGGTCCAACTCGCTGCCTGCTCCGGTTATCGCTACAGTATGAGCTCCGAAATTCAGTCCGGCCTGTTTGTACGCGGCTTCGGCTTCCAACATCCCATTGCGGGTCTCCTTCGTGCCGCCAGATTTGGAAATGACAATGCAAAGAGTTTGCCCCAATTCAGAGCCAAGTTCGGAAAGGACCTTGTCCATCCCATCAGGGTCAGTATTATCAAAAAACAATACCCGGAGTTTGTCGGTAGTCGGATTCCCAAGGGCATGGGAAACGAACTGTGGTCCCAAAGCGGAGCCTCCAATGCCGATAATCAGGAGGTTCTTGTATATTCCGGCCGAACCTTTAACGTTACCGTTGTGTATCTCTTGGCAAAACTGTTGAATTGCCTTGCACGTAAGCTCGATCTCCTCACGAATCTCGGCCGTTGGTGCAAGCTTGGAATTCCTAAGCCAATAATGTCCTACCATCCGATTCTCGTCAGGATTAGCAATAGATCCTTGTTCCAAGGCACCAATTGCCTCAAAGGCGCGCTGAAGGGGTCCAGACATGGCTTCGAACCAATCGTCCGGAAAGTTGATCCGACTGATATCCAGGCTCATCCCTAGTTCAGGGTAAATCGTTTGGTATTTCTGAAAACGATTCCAAAGTTCCAAATTCGATTTTTGCATAGGCTGTTAAACCGCTTTTTTCCAAGAAAGGTGGCGTGAGCACTTTGGAAAAACGAGTAAAATCACACGTTTGATAGGGGTTTCGACTTGCGCTTGCCGGCTCTTTCCAGTAGCAATGCTGGCTGACTCTAGAAAGAAATATTACGTTATGCCATCTGCGTTTCCTAAGATTCCTAAGATCCAATACGAAGGTCCCACGTCACGAAATCCACTTGCGTTTAAGCATTACAATCCAGAAGAGATTGTGGAAGGCAAAGCCATGCAGGATCACCTGCGCTTTTCCGTTGTCTACTGGCATACCTTCCGCAACCGCATGTCTGATCCTTTTGGCGCTGGAACAGCCATCCGCCCATGGGATGATGGCACCGAGTCGGTAAAGAATGCCCAAAACCGCGCCCGGGTTGCCTTCGAGTTTATCGAAAAGCTCGGAGCTCCTTTCTATGCTTTTCACGACCGCGACGTCGCGCCTGAAGGCAAAAGCCTTACCGAGAGCAACAAAAACCTGGATGCAGTCGTCAAAGTTCTAAAAAGCGAACAGAAGCGAACCGGCATCAAATTGCTTTGGGGCACAGCCTGCCTTTTTGCTCATCCACGCTATGTTCATGGCGCGGCCACGAGCAGCAACGCGGATGTTTTTGCATACGCCGCAGCCCAGGTAAAAAAAGCCCTCGAAGTCACTCACGAGCTCGGCGGCGAAGGATACGTTTTCTGGGGAGGCCGCGAAGGTTACTCCACCTTGCTGAACACAAACATTAAACGGGAGATGGACCATCTCGCTCAGTTCCTGCACATGGCGGTGGAATACAAGAAGAAGATTGGCTTCCGCGGCACTTTTTATATTGAGCCCAAGCCCAAGGAACCCACCAAGCACCAATATGATTCCGATGCTGCTGCCTGCCTGAATTTTCTCCGCGAGTACGGCTTAAAAGACGAACTCAAGCTCAACATCGAAACCAACCACGCTACGCTTGCTGGTCATACGATGCACCACGAGTTGGAAGTGGCAGCCGCCGCAAACGCTTTGGGTTCCATCGATGCGAACACCGGGGACCCCATGTTGGGCTGGGACACAGATCAGTTCCCAACCGACATTTATCTCACCACCCAGTGCATGCTCACGATTCTGAAGATGGGCGGTCTCACCACCGGCGGAGTGAATTTTGACGCCAAGGTCCGCCGCGAAAGCTTTGAGCCCATCGATCTCTTCTATGCTCACATCGGGGGGATGGACGCATTCGCGCGCGGTTTGAAGATCGCGGCCGCGATCCGAAAGGACGGCCGGCTCGCAGAATTCGTGAAGCAGCGTTACAGCTCCTGGGACACTGGGATCGGCCCGAAGATCGAGAATGGTAAGGTCGGCTTGAAAGAGTTGGAGGCTTATACCTTGAAGACGGGTGAGCCCTCCAACGTGAGCGGCCGCCAGGAATTCCTGGAAAACCTGATCAACGAGTTTATCTAATCCAGACGTTCCGTTCTCATAACAACCTGTCCGGGGTAAAGCCCGGACAGATCCGTGCCGATGCTACCAATAGCCTTACGTTAAGGCTGTAGCCATCTATGAGAATTTGGACCCGCTTAGGTGTATCGTTAGTGATTCTGGCAGCCTTCGGGTTCTTCGCGTACAAAGGCCTCAAGTCCAGCCACTTTCTCCAAGCTCGCCAAAAGCAAATTGCAATGACGCTGGCCGGAGCAGGGGTCCTCCTATGGCTGGTTCAAAAAGTTCACCACAAGCCGGTGGAGGTGGATGGTGATGAGGCGCAGCAATATATTTCACCCTTTTATGCCACGGGTAGTTATTGGGGAGTCATTCTCCTGCTCTGCGGCACCATGGTCGGCGGGTCAACCCGGATCGAGCAGACGCTGGGGTCAGGTAACTTGAAGGCGCGCTTCGCTGCCCTGGAAAACCTGGTTCGCCTGCCGAAATTTGCGAGCGCCCGAGCCGCCAAAACTAACCCTGATCCATCTCTAAAGCTGCAGGGCATCGGCTTCAGCCCTAATCCGGCCAAGTCCTCTGTCATCATTAATGGGCAAACCCTCATGTGCGGAGAAAGTGGCCAGGGCGTCAAAGTCCTTTCCATTAATGCCGGGAGCGTCACCGTGGAAACCGCCGGCCAGGTCACCGTGCTAACACTCAGATAATCAGGGACACTGAAATTCCTGGTCCCCTTTCTTCCTCTCAAACAGGCAGCGTAATAATCATGGTCGTTCCCGCGTCCGGTTTGGATTTCACCGCAACCTTGCCTCGATGCACTTCCACCACTCGGCTGACAATTGCTAATCCTAAACCTGTCCCCTTGGCTTTGGTCGTGCTCAATAAGGACGAGAAGGCCCGTAGCTTCTGTTCCTCGGTCATGCCCTGGCCCGTGTCTTTGATCTCGATCACGATCTCCAAAGGTTTTGGGGATGACTCCTCCGTATATATGGCTCTTGTCGTCACCGTAAGTTTCCCGCCTTGAGGCATGGCTTCAACGGCGTTGAGGATTAGATTCAGAAAAGCCTGCTCCAATTGGGTCGCA
>JAQGOV010000159.1 GCA_028293425.1 Verrucomicrobiales bacterium | reverse complement strand
TTACGAGGGAGAACCGCAACGTGGCGGTTTACACACGCAAGGTGGCCAAATCTCCGGGCGAAGAAAGTGGTGCCGACAAACTGGCGCCCGATGAAAAAAGCGCGCTCGAGAAATTTACCGCCGAGGTAAAGAAGGAAACGAATCTCAAGAAACTACGGTCTGAGCTGACCACCATTAATGATGAGTTCGGCGATGCTGACGATAAGACCAAGCCGATGCTGGAAGCCAAACGGAAAGTTTTGGAGCAACGTTTGAAGGATTTTAAGAAATGAAGATATTGACTCCCCTTATTGTGGGCCTTGCCCTCGTGGCGTTTGGTCCTAGCAGCGCTTCTGCTGCTGCCGACAGCATCCCTGAACGACCTGAGAAACTGACCTACCCGCCGCTGGAATACGAACCACCGGTCCAGGCCGATTACCGCACCCAGCTTAAAAGCGGCCCCGTGGCGTATGTAGTGCCGGACCGCGAACTGCCGTTGGTGAACATTCATATTTATGTCCGGACAGGCGATTACGTGGAGCCCGAGGGAAAGGAAGGCCTCGCCGATTTAACCGGCTACATGATTGCCCGCGGAGGCACGCCAACCAAAACGGCGGAGGAATTGGAGGAACGCTTGGCTTTTCTTGCGGCTGGACTTGGATCCGCCGTGGGGGACACGCAGGGGAGCGTGAGCCTGAACCTGCTTTCCAAGGACCTGGAAGAAGGCCTTTCCATTCTCCGCGAAGTTCTGACGAGCCCACGATTTCAAGAAGACAAGATTGAATTGCGCCGGCAGCAGATTGGCCAGGCAATGAAGCAGCGTAATGATGATTCCGGGGAAATCGAGAGCCGTGAGCGGGAGATTCTGGCTTTTGGTGAAAAGTTTTGGAACAACCGGTTCACTACTGAGGCTTCTCTCAAATCTTTGAAACGCGATGAGATGATCGCATTCCATAAAAAGTGGTTTACCCCAGCGAACTTCGTGGTGGCGGCGAGCGGCGACTTCGATCGGGACGCCATGGTTCAGAAGTTGGAGAAATTATTTGCGAACTGGCCATTTCAAGGGGAGACAGCGCCTGCCATCCCGACTAACACCGAGTTTGCGAAGCCGGGTGTTTACATCGTTGATAAAGATGTGAACCAAGGCCGTGTTTCCATGCTACTCCCGGGCATTATGCGGGATAACCCGGATTACTTTCCGATTGCGGTAATGAATCGTGTTCTGGGTGGGGGTGGGTTTACGTCGCGGATTATGAATCGTGTGCGCTCCGATGAAGGCCTGGCTTACTCAGCCTATTCCAGTTTCCCAGGAGGAATCTATTACCCGCTTACCTTTAGCGCCGGGTTTCAATCCAAGTCCCGCACGGTGGCGTATGCTACATCCATTATTTTGGACGAGATCAAACGGATCAAAGCCGACCCGATCAGCCAGGAAGAACTCAACACGGCCAAGCGGTCGTTCATCGACACCTTTCCGCGGATCTTCGCCACCAAGGCGCAGGTTGCCACCACCTTCGCTTACGACGAGTTCACCGGGCGCTATCCTAAAGAACCGGATTACTACAAAAACTATCGTGCCCGAGTGGATGCCGTGAAGATTGAGGACGTTCAGCGCGTAGCTCAAAAGTATTTAGATCCGTCCAAGCTGGTGGTCCTGGTGGTTGGCCAAAAAGAGGAGATTCTCAAAGGACATCCGGACCATCCCATGACAATCCAGAGCCTCGCCGCTAATAGGCTGACGGAACTGCCATTGCGAGACCCGCTGACCATGCAACCACTGCCGTTGAATTCAAAGCCTGCTGCCGCTCAGAAATAGCGCCTGGAATCTTATGGAGGGTCCATGGTTGTCCATAGCCCCTTGCTCGGGCTAACTTCAGCGCTGCTCATTGGCGAAAATTCGGCCAACAGGATTAACGAATGAAAATCATTGATGCGGTCGTTCGTGACATTCGCTTCCCGACCTCCCGGCAACTGGACGGTTCGGATGCGATGAATCCCAACCCGGACTATTCGGCCGCTTATGTCATTCTTAAGACTGATTGCCATTTGGAGGGACACGGTCTTGCGTTCACGATTGGGCGGGGCAATGAAATCGTTGTTACAGCGATCAAAGCGCTCGTTCCCATGATCGTGGGCCGGAGCCTCGAAAGCTTCACGGAACACATGGGAGCTTTCTGGCATTACATTACCGGCGATAGCCAGTTGCGATGGATTGGTCCTGAAAAGGGCGCCATTCATCTCGCCACCGCTGCGGTGGTTAATGCGGTTTGGGACCTCTACGCAAAATTCGAAAACAAACCACTTTGGAAGTTGCTGGCGGACATGAGCCCAGAGCAGCTTGTTGCCTGCGTCGATTTCCGTTACATCAGCGATGCCTTGACTCAGAACGAAGCGTTGCGGTTGTTGCATGCGCAAACCGAGGGCAAGCTACTTCGTGAATCCGAAATGTGGAAACGAGGTTATCCTGCCTACACTACCTCCGCTGGCTGGCTTGGTTACTCGGATGACAAACTCCGCCGTCTTTGCCGCGAAGCAATTGCGGGTGGGTGGACCCACTTAAAGATCAAAGTTGGGCGAGACCTTGAGGACGATATCCGCCGTGCCACCATCATTCGCGAGGAGATTGGCTGGGAGCGGAAGCTGATGATGGATGCCAACCAGGTTTGGGAAGTTCCCCAGGCGATTGCGTGGATGAGAGAGTTGGCCCGCTTTCAGCCATGGTGGATCGAGGAACCCACCAGTCCAGATGACGTGTTGGGGCACGCCACGATCGCGAAGGCGCTCGCTCCGATCGGAGTTGCCACTGGGGAGCACTGCCAAAACCGAGTCGTTTTCAAGCAGCTTCTCCAGGCCAACGCCATTCAGTTCTGCCAGATCGATGCCTGCCGCCTTGGCGGAGTGAACGAGGTGCTGGCCGTGATGCTCATGGCAGCCAAATTCGGAGTGCCCGTTTGCCCGCATGCTGGGGGCGTCGGGTTATGTGAACACGTGCAGCACCTTTCCATCTTCGACTATGTCGCCGTGAGCGGCTCTTTGCAGAACCGCGTGATCGAGTATGTAGATCATCTTCACGAGCATTTTGTCGACCCAGTCACTGTCAAAAATGGCTGTTATATGCCTCCGGCGCGGGCGGGTTATAGCACCGAGATGAAGATGGATTCTTTGGTTGAGTACGACTTCGCGGATGGTCCGGTTTGGAGAGCTTAAAGACCACGGGTTGATTGGCCATCTACCCCAAAGAAACGAGTGGCATTAAGGCGAAAACTGGCATAGGATTTGCCACGATCGCTTGGATGCCAAATTGCGGTAAGTGAGAAAGTACATATGAAATTCAATTTTTTGCTCTGCGGGCCAATTCTTGCCTCCTTAGTCACCATTCCGGCTTTTGGCGCGCGCTTGGGCGACCCAGCTCCGGCGGTAAATCTTAATCAGTGGATCAAGGGGCAGCCGGTGGATGTCAACGACGGTAAGAACATCTACGTGGTCGAGTTCTGGGCTACCTGGTGCGGGCCTTGCAAGATGAGCATCCCAAAACTCACGGAAGGCCAAAAAGCATTCAAAGACAAAGGGGTGGTTTTCATTGGCGTCAGCGCGGAGGATTGCGCGGTAGTTAAGCCGTTCGTCGATCGAATGGGCGACCAGATGGGGTATACGGTGGGCTGCGATAACGACAATAAAAAGACCTATACTTCCTACATGGACGGCTACAGCCAGAACGGGATTCCGCATGCGTTTATTGTCCAGAAGGGCAAAGTCATCTGGCATGGAAATCCCCTGGGAGAACCCGTGGACAAAGCGCTCGACGAAATCCTGGCTGGGAAATACGACCTTGCTGCCGCGAAGGCCAAAGATGAGCCGCGCGCGCTTCTCCAGGATTACCAGACGTTGGCAGCCAACAATGATCCCAAAGCCAAGGATCTTGGCAAACAAATGCTAAAGGCGGTTCCGAACAACGTCGATTCCTTGCTCAATTTCGCTTTCAACCTCGTCGCGAACCCGCCGGGCCCCATCCAGGATTTTGAAACTCCGCTCGAAGCGCTCGACCGTGCCGAAAAGCTGGCTGGCAAGAAAGACCATCGTATTCTGATGGTGCGCTCCATCGCGTTGTTCGAGCAGGGCAAATCCGAGGACGGCAAAGCCTTGATGAAACAAGCGATTGAACTCGTCAAGGGCACGCCGCAAGAGGCGATGCTGAACCGGAATCTACAAGTCATGGAAGCCAAGGCTGCCCAAAGGCAGAAACAGCAGGAAGCAAAGCCCAAGCCCTAAATTTGGAGCGCTTGAAGTTTTTTGTGCCATATTGGAGTTAGCTCCTTATGACATGGAAAAAGCTCCTCGCAACCGCCTTGGCCCTGCTTTGCGCTTACTCCGTTTACCGATGGGTTGCGGCTGAGCACTACCAAAATTATCCACCCCTCGCTCAAGGTCCGTGGGTGGCGTTTGGTGATAGCTTGACCGAAGGGTTCGGGGCGAGCGAAGGAAAGGATTATCCAAACGTCCTAAGCCAGACCCTGGGATTTCCCATTCAAAACTTTGGCCACGCTGGCGAAACCTCTAAAGAGGGCCTCAATCGTGTCGAAGAGATTGCAGCCCTGCATCCGCGCGTTGTGTTGCTCTGTTTTGGCGGAAACGATGCGCTCAATGGCCTGCCTTCGACTCAACTTTTCGGGAACATTGAAGCCATGATCGACCGCCTGCACCGCGAAGGAAGCTTTGTTGTGCTGATCGGAATTCGAAGCGCCTCCTTGAGGGATCGATTTGAAAAACCCTTCAAGGAACTGGCCAGGCGAAAGGAAGTCGTGTATGTAGCCGATTTCCTGAAAGGGCTCGCCTTCAAGCCAGTTTACATGTCCGACGCGGTGCATCCGAACGATGATGGTTACAAGCAATTCGTCCTGCGCCTGGAAAAGGAGCTGAAGCCATTTCTCAGCGAGTTAAAGCCGAACCGTCCTACTGCGGAGCTACCTGGTGACGCGGCCAGCGTTGGAAAATGATTTGGCGTGTTTTGCTAGCGCCTGCCTAACGGCGCGGCTACTTTACAGGGCTGTATGGCTTTTGGTTCTTACCGTGATTTTATCGAGCAACTGGACAAGGCAGGGGAACTTGTTCGGGTAACCCGGCCAGTCGCGACCGAATTGGAGATCACGGAGGTGGCCGACCGGGAAATGAAAAAGCCTGGTGGAGGAAAAGCCCTGCTGTTTGAGAAGGCAACCGTCAACGGCCAGATATCTCCATTTCCGGTTGCGATCAATACGCTTGGCTCATGGAAGCGCATGGCCTTGAGCATGGGGGCGAACTCAGTGGATGATGTTGCCGCTGAGCTTGGTTCGCTGATGAAGGCAAAGCCTCCGACCAATATCCGGGACACAATCAAATTGTTGGGCACGGCCCTGGACCTGCGTCACGCCAAACCGAAAATCGTACGCGATGGGCCATGCAAAGAGGTAATCCACAAGTTTGAAGCGCCTGCCTCCCGAAGTGAGCCATGGCCTGATGCCCTTTCGCTGTCTGAGCTGGAGGCTGGAAAAGGCGCTTCTGAGACACTTTTGAACCTGCCGATCCTCAAATGCTGGCCTCTGGATGGCGGTCGTTTTATCACCTTGCCCTGCGTTGTCACGAAAGATCCGGATACCGGCGAACGCAACGTGGGCATGTACCGAATGCAAGTGTATGACGACAGGAGCACCGGGATGCACTGGCAACTCCAGAAGGTTGGTGCGCGTCATGGGCGTCGTTATTACGAAACCGGCACGCGCATGCCGGTGAGCGTGTTCCTGGGTGGCGATCCGATGTACCCATTTTGCGCGACCGCCCCTTTACCCGATGGCCTTGATGAATTTCTTCTTGCCGGATATCTCCGCAAGAAGTCGGTGGACCTTGTTAAATGCGAGACAAACGACCTGGAGGTTCCGGCCAATGCGGATTTCGTGATTGAGGGTTATGTGGATCCTTCCGAGCCGCCGCGCATGGAAGGGCCGTTTGGAGACCACACGGGGTATTACACTTTGCCGGAGCCTTACCCAGCGTTTCACATTACGGCCATCACCCACCGGAAAGATGCTGTCTACCCGGCGACTATTGTTGGTATTCCGCCGATGGAAGATTTTTACATTGGTGGCGCCTCAGTGAAACTTTTCCTGCCCATCTTCAAGATGAACTTCCCTGAGATCGTAGACATTGCGCTCCCTGCGGAGGGCGTTTTTCATAATCTCGTGTTCGTCAGCATTAAAAAGACCTATCCAATGCAGGCCTACAAAATCATGCACGGGCTTTGGGGCATGGGGCAAATGATGTTTTCCAAATACATCGTCGTGGTAGACCATGATGTGGATGTGCACAATACCAGCGATGTGCTCTTCCGCCTATGCGCGAACACCGACCCACAACGCGATAGCATCTTTACCAAAGGCCCTTCGGACGTGCTCGATCACGCCACGAGTGAGGTCGCCGTTGGCACCAAACTCGGCTTTGATGCGACGAAGAAACTCTCCGGCGAAGGATTTAAGAGACCTTGGCCGCCGATAATCCGAATGAGTGAGAGCGTCCGGGAAAAAGTAAGCCGGATGTTCGGAAACAAAGCTTGAGGTCAGGCTGGCACAGCCGGCCACATGTCCAGCTCCTCTTTAAGCCGTTCCATGGGCAGCCCCACTACGTTGGTAAAAGACCCTTTATAGGTTTTTACAATCAAATCCCCTTCGTCCTGAATGGCGTAGGCGCCGGCTTTATCAAGGGGGTTAATTTTTGCCAGATAACGGCGGATCTGGTCGGCATGCAGCGACCGGAAAGTGACGGCGGTGCTCACAGAGAAGGTTTTTTGCCAATGCGACCGCAGTTGAATTAGGCAGACCCCGGTGATGACGAGATGAGTTTTGCCCTGGAGCTTGGCCAGCATGTCCTCGGCCGCCTGCATATCCGCGGGTTTGCCAAAAATAAGGCGCCCGAGCGACACCACGGTGTCTGCTCCCAGCACGAGATTATCCGGGTGCTTCTTTGCCACGAGCCGCGCCTTGCGATAAGCATTCACCTGGGCCGTTTCCGAAGGGGTTAAATGTTCGGGTGTGATTTCATCCGCATGCCCGGGCAGCACTTGAAATTCCTTCCGCAACTCCCGCAGTAACTCCGATCTTCGCGGAGAGGCCGAAGCCAGGATAATCGGTGGCAGTTCCATAATGTTATGATCCTAAATGAACGCGCCGTTGTTTGATGGTTTACCCGTGCGAGCCGGTAGGAGCCAATGCTTCACGAAACTCACTCAGTCGGTGCGCGAAGGCTTGATTATTCAAGGCGGGCACCGCTCCTTCGGTTACAATGTCAGCATCCAACTCTACCCAGGATTTGCAACCCCCATATTGAGAGAGCATGGGGAGTTCGGTCACGACAGGTAAACGGTAAACTCGCACCGCCAGAGCAAAAATGTATTAGGATTAGCCCCAGTCAAAGCGCACGGCGATTACTTCATCGCGCCCAATGTGCTGGACCCGCATTCGCTCGGCGGAATCCTTTGTGTCTAGACGCTGCCATGCATGCTGTTCCCCTTATTAGTCAAGGCTCAGTTTGTGAGGGCCGGGCTGGGCAGGGGCAATGATGTCATAGCGTTGCTGAGCAGATG
>JAQGOV010000097.1 GCA_028293425.1 Verrucomicrobiales bacterium | reverse complement strand
CAGTGACGGATGACCGCCAACTTCCTGCCAGGCTGTTGTCCAAGTTCGGATTGATCAATTCAATGGAGTATCCGGGTGGATCACCAACAGTTGGCCAAGGGAAGCCCAGGGCATAACTCACTTCATTGACCACATTGCTGGACGCGTCCTTGAGCGTGATTTTATCGCTATATTTCGATAGTCCGCCCGTAAAGGGCCCAATCGCTTTTGCTCCGTACTTGGTGAAGACGAATGCCGGGTTCGCTGCGATCACAAGGTAGCTGCCCGGCGCCATATTCGTGCCGGCTGGGATCGTATAATGAAGGCCCGAATCCAAGCTCCAGCCGCCCACGTTTACAGAGTTGGTGCCGTTGTTGTAGAGCTCAACGAACTCGGCTGGCTCCGTCTTTACGTCCGGGTTGTAATGAATTTCGTTGAT
Organism: Verrucomicrobiales bacterium; assembly: GCA_028293425.1. GTDB lineage: Bacteria > Verrucomicrobiota > Verrucomicrobiia > Limisphaerales > JAQGOV01 > JAQGOV01. The sequence continues at coordinate 18,089 of JAQGOV010000097.1, read as the reverse complement.
GACAACATTGGCCCCTGCGTTGAACCCCTGCAGCAGAAAGGCAATGCACAAAGCGAAGGTACGTCGAATTTGCATTGGATGTTGGCATCATCTAGAAAAAGGCTTTAAAACACAAGAGTTTAACGAGGATATTAAATCCGTGGATAGCCCAAAAAGCAGGCATTGGTGTGGAGGGGAGAAGGCCCATAAAGAGCCAGGGCTGCAAGACACCAAGTGCCTTCAGGAACAGGCTGGTTGGAGCGAGACGGGACGCAGGGTTTGTGCCCGCCTCGCTCCTGCAACCTTCGTTTACCGGCACTTGCCGGTAACGAGATGCATTATGCAAAAGTGAGAATTTGTTTCCATGGGGCACACCCCTCTACTCCAAGTAGGATCGAAGATATTCTGCCTGCCAGAAAGTAAACAGAGCCGCCGGATCACCCCGGCGGCTCACTGAAAGGAATCACGTGCTCGCCAGAGGAAAGCCCCGGAATTCGCTCGTTTAAATTTCGAAGTCGCAAACAGCAACGGACTCCACAAACGGCAGAGACATACTCTTGAAGCGCTCGTGGTCAGGATGCGGCAAATAAGCGTCACGTGCGGCGGCGTCCGTGAAGGTCATGACAAAACCGTGAGTGTAACCCTGGCTCTGCCCTTCCGGGCTCGTATTGGGCCCGCTCACATAATCCTCAATCCCCGGTACGTTTTCCGACACATCCATCAGCTCGCTGAAAACCTGGTCGATCTGATCCTGGGTTGTGCCCTCTTTAAACTTAATCAATCCGATATGTTTAACCTTTGACATATGTCTTTAAAAATCCCTTTTTCCTTTGAAACCGAATTTACTTAGCAGCCAGCGCCGCCTCAATGGCTTTTGTCACCTCAGGAGAGTCTGGGGTTGCCTTTGAGTCAAACCGTTTTACGATTTTACCGTCCTTCCCGATCACAAATTTTCCAAAATTCCACTTAATATCCCCCGGAAATGGGGAATGGGGGCCCGTCAGCGCCGCATAAAGGGGATGCTGCTCCGGGCCCTTTACATGGACTTTATCAAACAATGGGAAAGTCACGTCAAACTTGCTGGAGCAGAACTGCTTGATTTCGTCATTGGAGCCGGGCTCCTGCGCCCCGAAATCGTTGCAGGGGAAACCGAGTACGGCAAAACCCTGGTCTTTGTATTTGCGGTAGGTGGACTCCAAAGACTTGTACTGAGGGGTGAAGCCACATTGTGAAGCCACGTTGACCACCAGGAGAACTTTACCCTCATATGCCTTCAGGGAGGTTTCCTTGCCGTTAATATCTTTGAGCGGAATGGTTTTCAAATCTGTGGCATTTTGGGCCATCAAGGCCCCCGCGCATACCAGCGCCAGCAATATCCATGCGAGTTTCATGGGGTGAAGTATCATGCAAGGGGCCAAAACTTGTCAAATTAGCATTTGGACGAGTTTTTTGGGAGCATCACAAAATAGGACGTTCCTGTTGCCCGTGCCAATAGCGCAACATTTCAACGCTCTGTTGGTCAGCTTTCGGACTAAAAAAATAATGTAGGGTGAAGAAACCAATCGCCGCACTCCGACGCTTTTAGGGTAAGGCGCGCCGAGAAATGGAAAAAATCTGCAATACCATCACACGATCAATCAACTATTTGCCGACCCGCACTGCAGCCTCAGGATTATCCTTGGCATCCAACGCAGGCTGATCCTGCGGGTTAAGCCATGCGGAGAGCGCATTCCTTTCCGGTTTAGGCAACTTTGTTATGGCTTCCTGGATTTCGGCCAGCGTGCTCATGCTTTCGAAATTACCTCAGTCCTGATTCTGAGCAATCTTTAAGAGGCGAAACGTGTAGCTCGTTTGCTCGTCACTTGTGACTGGAAAAAAGTGGCCGCGAGCACGGCAGTCAACCAGCCTTACAAACTGGTTTCATCGGGCGTTTCAGCAGGTTTACATATCCTTCCAAGTCACATAAGAAACCTTCCTCGACTGCCGGTCCGTATAGACTAATAGCCATCGATAAGGTGGTCCCGGGCGCATGAACATGTGCAGGGTGGAATCTTTAATGAAGGCGAGGTCTTTTCGCGGCCCCAAAGCCTTGAGTTCCTCTTGTGTGGTCACGGTGCGCGTAGGTGGCCCCAGCCGATTCACCACCGCTGCGAAGGATGTGCCCGGTGCAAACTGCGCGGCCAAAGTTGCAATCTCCTGCTTGGAACGACTGGCCTGGACCTCCACAAAGACGATCACACCGACAACGCCCAGCAGCACCAGCGAGAAAATAATGGCAAGCCTTTTGGTGAGAAGCTTCATGGCACGAGCCGATTCTGGCGACGGCGATTGCTGGACTCTCGCAAGTGACATGCCCAATTATTACCCCCAACCCAATTCCGCTTCAACCTCTGGCTTCCCTGACAGGATCCCGCCTCATTGTGATCGCCTTTAGGATCACCCGCTGAAAGAAAGAGCCGCGACTGTTTCCTTTTTCCCTTTTCTTCCGCGGAGCCCCATATTTGAATACCTCCTCATGAACACATCCTTGCGCGGCATGTCGCGTCTCATTCTCCCGGCTCTTTCCCTGCTCCTCTGTTGCTCCGCCCAAGCGGCCGAGAGATGCATCGCTTACGTTGGCACCTACACAGGGGCCAAGAGTAAGGGGATTTATGCCTACGAACTCGACCGCGCTTCCGGTGAGCTGAAGCCGCTTGGCCTCGCGGCAGAGGTGAAAAGTCCCAGCTTCCTGGCGATTCATCCCAACAAGAAGTTTCTCTATGCCATCAGCGAGATCGACACTTTCGACGGCAAAAAAGCAGGCGGCGTCAGCGCTTACTCGATCGATGCCGAATCCGGGAAACTGACCCTCCTCAACCAGCAAACCTCTGGCGGCCCCGGTCCCTGCCACGTGGCAGTGGATAAATCGGGCAAGGTGGTGCTGGTCGCGAATTACGGCGGCGGCAGCATCGAATCGATTCCCCTCCTGGCTGATGGCAAACTCGGCGACGTTGGCACATTCATCCAGCATCAAGGCAAGAGCGCGGATGCCAGCCGTCAGGAAGGACCCCACGCCCATTCCGTGAATATCAGCCCCGACAACCATTATGTTGTGGCCGCCGACCTCGGTTTGGACAAATTGCTGGTTTACCAACTGGACACAAGCAAGGGCACGCTCACGCCAAACGATCCTCCTTACGCTACGGTAAAGGCCGGTTCCGGTCCCCGCCATTTTTCATTCCATCCAAACGGCCGTTACGGCTACCTGATCAACGAAATGGCCTGCACGATCACTGGGTTCACATGGGATGAGAAAAAAGGCATTCTCAAGGAAATTGAGACCGTATCGACCTTGCCCGGCCCGGTGGAAAAGGGATTCAGCACAGCGGAGGTGCAAGTGCATCCCAAGGGCAAATTCCTCTATGGCTCGAACCGTGGCCACAACAGTATCGCGGTCTACGAGATCGCTCGGAATGGAACTTTGCGCCAGGTGGAAATCCAGCCGACCCAAGGCAAAACGCCACGTAACTTCGGGATTGACCCCACTGGGCAATGGCTGCTCGCCGCCAACCAGGATTCCGACAACATCGTCGTTTTCAAGATCGATCCAAAAACGGGCAAGCTCCAGTCCACCGGCAAAACCGTGGAAGTCGGCATGCCGGTTTGTGTGGAGTTTCTGGTAACAGGAAAGCGCTGAATCGAGGATCAACCTTTCAGCCAATCCACGAGATAGGCGAACGCAAAGAAACCCACCAGCGCCCCAGCCACCAACAACAGAGTCGTGTTGAGGTCGAACCCCTCACCCGGCTGGCGTTTTCCGCTGCCGAACTTTGCGGCGCTGAGAATCAGAACGAACGTCAAAACCAGAACCACTTCCCAGCCGGCGAGTCCCAGGATGGCAAGCATGCCTAAATTCTAACTTTGTGCCTAAAAAGGGCAAGCATTGGCCAAAGGTCCTTACACGTCACTGCCTGTAAGCATTCTATGAATCCAATTGCTCTTCACCCACTCCAGGACGGTCTTGCCCTTTGCATCCGTCAAGGTTGGACTGACACCCCGCGCTCGAAACGCTTGAAGAATTTCACGCTGCGCTCTCCGTGCCTGCTCTGAACCCGAGCCGCCCCGCCCCGTGTTTTGGACCGCCAGATGAAAAGGTGTGGAGCCAGGCTTGTTTCTGATCGTCGGGTCAGCCCCTGCATCCAGCAGGCACTTGACGGCGGCTGCACATCGGGTGCGCACCGCCCTGTGCAATGGCGTAGCCCCGTTCTTATCCTGTGCATCTACAGGAGAGCCTGCTTTGATGAGAAGACGAATCATCGCTACCTGTCGCCCGGCATTCCATGATGGGCTCTCCAGAGAACCGTCGGAGGCGTAATGGAGAGGCTGACTACGGCGCCGGTTCCCTGCCGAGCCAGGATCCGCGCTCGCTGTTAAGAGCATCCGTGCGATCTCCACCCGATAACCTGCTGCCGCGACATGTAAAGCGGTATCCCCTGAATAAATCCAATGCGCGATGGGAGAGTCATAGCGCTCATTCTTGGCAACTCCGAGTTTGGCCAGCGCAGGGTCTTTATCGAGCAACGCTTTCGCTTTCACCCGATCATCATCGATGATTGCCGCGAATAATGCTTTGAGTGTGTTCGACATCGTGCTTTTACCGAATTCCCAGATGTATTTTCTGGCTATGGAGTTTAATCCGAAGACAGCAAAATCAAATCCCCTTCACGGGCAGCAGCCTGGAAAAACTCCACCACTTGCGGATATACCTCAAAAACGCTTTCAGCATCTTCATCGGTCCAACGTCCTCTCCGACCATGAGGATAAATCTGGGCAGCGTTGAAGGACTCGATACTGAACCGCGAACGCAGTTCTCCGATCGAAATCTGTCTGAGTGCATCGGCAACCGCGCGGACCTCTTCCGGTACGAGAACACGAACATGCCCATATGTGCAGGGCCACGGTGTTTCCGTGCCACCCTGCACCACATTGGCCAGCGGTGGTGGCGGCAAAGGATGCGGTTTCAACTCGCCATCACCGGTGAGGAGAAAATGGAGCGCATGCCAGTCTTTGCCGACGGACAAATAACGATCGCTACTCTCTTCCTCCTGCAGCCGCGCGATCAGGCTTTCCGGGTTCTCTAGGTCCTCCAGGTTCGTGCCGAAAAAGGACTGCGCCGCTTCGGGATCCCTCTGAAGGTGGGCGAACTCGTCTGGGGTGACTCGTCTATAACTCGCTTCAATGCTCATGGTTTAAATGACTGAATTTAAAATCGATCCCTCGTAGCTCCCGCCCGAAACCCCGTGTTCAGACAAAGTCGGGCTGCTGATAAATCATGATTACGTGTTGTTAACCTATCTCAATCAATCAAACTTGCGCCGTCTCCGAGCTCCGTCGAACACAGTACCGTCAGTGTAGCCCAGATGTCCGTGAACTCGACAACGCAGGAATGCAGTGTTTGTGGCGTCCTTGCGCAGACCCGGCTCAAGAATCTCGTAACTGCTATTAGCGTCGGTGAATGCCGACCAATCACCAGCTTTGGGCCGAATGATGTCCGCAGGGCAGTGGAGGACCTTGGGCGTCGCCAACTCATCGTAAAAGCAGGGAAAATTCGTCGGAAACTGTCCATCGCGGTCGTTCGCGTAAAGCCTGGCTGCCAGTCCAATGGCGCATATGGCACTGGCACAGTTGAAGGACTGAGCGTGGTCGCGTAGCTTTTCAACGCGACGATAGTTCAAGGCCAGAGCGACAGCGATCGCAATGCTCGCGATACACAACCCTCTCCCTATCCGTCGTTTTTGAATCATTGCACGCGCGAGGACTTTAATCTCCTTCAAATTAGTTGCGTGCCTATTCCTTGGCAGAACTGATAAACCATCCAAACAGACCAATGGCGCTGAAGAGGAAGCCGACAACTTGGACAAAAAGCTTTGTGTCATCGTGCCGGATGAACGAGCCGCCAAGGATGAGGATGGCACCAGCAAGAGCGATGATGGATGCACTCACGTGCTTCCCACGCAACGCGGATCGGGCCATGCCGATTCCAATTCCAGCAGCGTATCCCGCTGCTTCAGTTGGGCTGTGTTTCTTTTCGATGTTTTCCATAATCGTATGATGCTGCTTACGGATCTACAGTCTTAACCCCATTCACTTCTCGATGCATTGTCGAGTCCCGCGGTTCCATTGCTTATTCCTTATGTCTGGCGAAAGAAATGCCAGTCCTTGCCTTCAAAGTCAATTTTTGGGTCTGCAGCAAGGCAGTTGCCGAAAACATGCCGCCCCCATTTTACCCAGCCTTGTTCATTATCGGATTCCCGAGCATATTCCCCGTGACATGGAAAAATCGATGGAGATAACGCATCCAATTAGCGTTTTTGGAGCAAAGGTTGCGGAAAGCCTGGGCAACCAGACATTTGTCCGCCTGGTGTTGTCCCGGCCGGTTCTGCCAGCCGCAGCAGCGGAACGGATCACGGGCCGGCTCGTGGAGATTCGGGCTCAGCCCTGCCTCTCCCTTACATTGCGGCACGCTGCCAAGGACATTACGAAAAATTTGCCGGTTTCGGAGGCGGGCCAGTGGCTTGGGGCCGAGCTGGGGGCGCATTACCGCAGCGCGCTATTGAACACCACCACCCGGGATTGGCAGTTGTCCCTGGAATCCGCCACGGAGGGAAAGGTCGTAAGCCACAAGCCGGCGTTCAAGGAGGCGCCGACGCGGTCGCATGACAAGCCCAAGCAATCATTTTTGGACGCGGGCGCGCAGGATTGGCTCCAGGCCTTGGACGTAGTAGAAGCCTCTGGAAAGGTGCGCGCCTCCATGGCGGACAAGCACCGGCAGATCCATCATTACCTCGAAATCTTTTCGCACCTGGCGCGCGACTGCGGTTGGAGCTCGAATAAGCGCTGGCAGGAACTGGTGCTGGCCGACATGGGCTGCGGCAAAGGGTATCTGACATTTGCGCTGTGGCATGTGCTGGAGCGCGTCTGGAAACGGCCCGCCCGAATCATCGGGGTGGAGACCCAGCTTGAGCTCGTCCAAAAGACCAGCGCCATCGCGGACTCAATTGGCGCGAGGAACCTTTCCTTTGTGCAGGGTTCGATTCAGTCTGCGCCTCTCCCAAAACTGGATGCCCTCATTGCCTTGCACGCCTGCAACACCGGGACCGACGATGCGATTCGCCGCGGCATAGAACTCAATGCCCAGTTGATTGTGGTGGCACCGTGTTGCCACAAAGAGTTGCGGCCTCAATTTGGAAAACCCGAACCTCTCGCCCCCGTGCTCCGGCACGGTGTGATGGAGGAACGGATGTCCGAGTGGGTTACCGACGGTTTGCGAGCCTTGTTCCTGGAATGGGCGGGATACGAGACGAAGGTTTTTGAATTTGTGTCTTCGGAGCACACGCCGAAAAACCTGATGATCTCAGCTATCCGCAAGACAACACCGTTCGCCTCCGCGGCGGCGAAAGAGCGCATTGTGGCGTTGAAAAGCTTTTTCGGGATCCAGCATCACTCGCTGGATCCTTTGCTCGAACTCCAACCGGCAAAAGCACCATGAATTGGCAGGATATCGATTGGGCTGCGTTAGAGCGAATGCGCCAAGCCTTCCTGCAAGGAACGGCCGGCCAGGGGGATTATTGGCAAAGCGAAAGCGACCTCGTTAGTTACGACGCGACCTTCGCCCAGCGCATCGGCTGGAAATGGGATTACGTTTTGAACGAGCTTGAACGGAGAGGGTGGACCCCACCTCACGGCAACCTCGTGGATTGGGGCTGCGGCAGCGGCATCGCCCATCGCGCGTTCCTGGACTATTTTGGCACTCAATCCCTGACGGCACTGCACGTGTGGGACCGTTCCGCTTTAGCAGTGGGCTTTGCTCAAAAACGGGCTCGTGCAAAGTATCCCGGCATCAACGTGCAAGCGGGCCTGCCTGAAAAAGCAGCCACCGTTCTGATCAGCCATGTGCTCACGGAGCTGGAACCCAAGCAAGTGGAAGAATTGGCGGATACCATGGCCGAGAAAGCCACAACCATCCTATGGGTCGAGCCTGGAACCTACGAAGCGAGCCTCACCTTGATTGCAATTCGCGAGCGGCTTCGGTCGCGCATGAACATCGTCGCGCCCTGCACGCACCAGGGCCAGTGCGGAATTTTGGATAAAGGCAACGAGCGTCACTGGTGCCATCACTTTGCATCACCGCCGCCAGAGGTCTTTACGGATGGCAACTGGGCCAAGTTTGGCCAGCTCGCCGGCGTGGATTTGCGCAGCCTGCCGTTGAGTTTCCTGGTGCTCGATAAGCGTCCGGTTCCGCAGTTGCCGGAAGGGGCCACCCGGATTATCGGCCGCGCTCGAATCTATAAAGCGTTTGCGCTGGCGCTCGGCTCCGGGGCTGACGGCCTGAAGGAGCACCGCATTTCCAAGCGCCATCTCCCGGACCAGTTTCGCCAGGCCAAAAAGACCAATTAAATCCTTTGCAGATTTTCAAGAAGGAAGGCGAGGACGTAATTGAGGCGAGACCGCTATTTCCAGAGAAGCAGGAGTAACATTTCCCGACCATTGAGTGCTCTCTAAAATGTCCCTGCTTTGCCATTCACCCTGGGATCATGCGCCGCCTCAAACGTCCTGATCTTTTCGTTCCAGCCAATGACCTGGCAAGCCCCGAGTGAATCCATGACATTCAGCTTGTGACCCCGCTTCCTTAGCTCGTTCTGCACCGCAGCCGGGACGGCTTTTTCGATGCGTAACTCATCCGGAAGCCATTGATGATGGAAACGCGCCTGCGCAAGCGCTGCTTCCGGGGCTAGTCCGAAATCCACGCGAGCAATGATCGCAAGCAGGGTCTGGCTAATGATGGTGGGCCCGCCAGCGGCGCCGACCGAAAGGATAGGTTTGCCATCTTTTAAAACGATTGTGGGGCTCATGCTGGAAAGCGGCCGTTTGCCCGGGGCAATCGCATTCGCCTCGGTGCCGACCAAGCCAAAAAAGTTCGCAACTCCAGGCTGGGCCGAGAAATCGTCCATCTGGTTATTCAACACCACCCCGCTTCCGGGCACCACCACCTTGGAACCAAAGGTAGTGTTGATGGTCGCCGTGCAAGCCACCCAGTTGCCATCGGAGTCCGAAACTGCAAGGTGAGTGGTGTGTTTGCCGAATGTGTCGCTCGTGGCATTCGCAGGGATGCTATGGCTCGGCACCGGTTTGGCGCGGTCCATTTGAATCCGTTGAGCCATGGCCGCAGCGTAATCCTTGGAAATCAGTCCGCGCGGCACTGGAACAAAATCCGGGTCACCCAGCCAATGAGCTCGGTCCGCAAAGGCCAGTTTCATCGCTTCGGTGACGACATGGATGAAGTCCGCGGAGTTCAGCCCCATGCGCTTCAAATCGAAAAGCTCCAAGATGTTCAATATCTCCGCCACATGCACACCGCCTGAACTTGGCGGCGGAAAGCCAATGATCTCGTAACCTCGGTAAGTGGTGCGCAGCGGCTGGCGCAGCTTGATTTGGTAATTACGGAAATCACTTTCCGTGAGCAGGCCGCCGTTGCTTTTCATCCAAGCGGCGGTGGCAACTGCAAAAGGGCCTTTGTAAAACCATTCGCTCCCCTGGTCTGCCAGCGCCTTGTAACTGGAGGCGAGGTCGGGCTGCCTCAACAAATCCGAGCTCTTCCAGGGCCTGCCCGCTTTGTCCAGAAAGATAGCCCGCGTCGCAGGGAACGCCTTCATCTCATCCCCCATACTGGCAAGACGTCCCGCATACGAGCGGCCGAGCACAAAACCATGCTCGGCAATTCCGGCCGCCGGGAGAATAACACTTTTCCAGTCCAGCTTTCCGAAATGCTTCACCGCGTATTCGTAGGCGGCAACGCTCCCTGGAACACCCACAGCCAGCGCACCGGTCTGGCTCAGCTTCGGGTCGGCTTGTCCGTTCCGCAGGAACATATCCTTGCTCGCCGCAGCCGGCGCCATTTCCCGGCCATCAATTGCGACCACCTCCCCATTGGCTCGCCGAATCAGCAGGAAGCATCCACCACCAATACCCGAGTTATGGCCATCCACCACGCCCAGCGTCAGGGCAGCAGCCACCGTAGCATCGACCGCGTTCCCGCCACGCCGCAAAGTATCCAGCGCGGAGTCGGTAGCGAGTTCATGAACCGTGGCAACCGCGCCATGGTCGGCGGACAGGGAGAGATACGGGAAAACCAAGAGTCCCAGAAAAAGCAGCGCCAGCCGATGGAAAGCCATACAAAGGCAGGTTAGATTAAGCCAGGCGCAGGCGGAAGAAGGAAAGTGCGAAGGTTCATTGCCCAGTGGAAAGGAGTGCAAGATGGAGGAGTTTAAGGTCGGTTGTGCGGGGTGGTCAGTCCCAAAGAGTGCCGGGGATGCATTCCCCACTCAAGGCAGTCACCTGGAACGCTATGCGAGCGTGTTTCCCTGCGTGGAGATCAACTCATGCTTTTATCGTCCGCATCAACCCAAGACCTACCTGCGTTGGGCGGAATCTGTGCCCGGGCATTTCAGGTTTTCCGTGAAACTCCCCAAGGAAATCACCCACAAACTCCGTCTGCAAAATGCCGGGGAGCCGTTGCGCGAATTCCTGGAACAAGTCGGACACCTTGGACCCAAGCTCGGGCCCATTCTGATTCAGCTGCCGCCAAGTTTTGCCTGGAGTGAGACAGTGATTGATTCGTTCCTTAAGCTGCTGAGGGATCAATTCAAAGGACAACTTGCCATTGAACCGAGGCATCGCACCTGGTTTGCGCCTCACGTGGAAAAGATGCTGGAAAGGTACCGAGTGGCGCGAGTAGCGGCTGATCCGGCGGTGGTGCCTGAGGCTGCGCACCCGGGCGGCTGGACCGAACTCGTTTATTACCGCCTCCACGGCTCGCCCAAAATGTATTACTCCGCTTATTCCACCGAATATTTGACTGCCCTTGCAAGACAACTTGCCGACGTCCGCGGTGAAGCGTGGTGCATCTTCGATAACACAGCGCTAGGTGCAGCTACGGAAAACGCCCTGAACCTGCTTCAAGGAGTTCACGCTTGAGCAATCGCCAGGGTTGCCTGCGCACGAAGCAGTTCGCTACTCATTCAAACCCCAGCGCGACAAATCAACCGGAAACTCTTCCGGTTCGGTGATCTGTTCCGAATCCTTGACCGGCTGCCGGGCTTTCTCTTCCGGTCGTTTCTCTTTGCATTCTTCGGGCGCTTCTTTCTCCACTTCAGGTGTAATATTCATTTGGTTTGGATGGCAATCTCTTGGACAACTTATTTTTCACCCGGGCCGCACACAGCAGACCCTTCGGGCATTCGGCTGATTCCAATCAGCCTTGTACCTATAAAAACCTTGAACCCGGGAATTTGAAAGCGCTTCGCGTAGATTGACCAAGACTGTGCAAATCTTGCCCAGAGTGGTGGCGTGCAACCGAGAGAACCAATGAACTTGAGATACTAGTGCAACACGGGATGAGGATTCGGCTCCCTCATGAGCGTGGCATCAAGATCCAGGTAGAAATCCAGGCGGCGATCCGTTTCCGCATCGTCGATCTCTCGAGCCATCAGAATGTAAGTGGCGTAGTGGTTTCCTTCGGACTCCACCAGGCTTCCGTAAAAGTTTGCAAGCGGCGGGTCGATAGGGGCGAGTTCACGAGCGAGGATCTGAAACTTCTCGCAGCTCCGGCCTTCAATGAACGCGCAGCAGATCAGGTGGTCAATCACCTGTGGCCGGGCGCCATGACGGATCGAGCGCATCAGGCCGGTAATCCAATGGCTGGGGAATGGCTGGCTGAAAGGGATGCCACGTTCTTTGAGCAGGTTCAGGACAAGCTGGAAGTGTTGGAGTTCCTCGATCGCAATTGCATTGAGTTCGCCAACGTGCCCAAAAAGTTCCCGGTATTTTTCCAAGCTGATGGCTGTCGTGGCTGCCTTTCGCTCGAGGTGAGCATGGTCCACCAGCACAGCCGGGAGCTGGGCTTTAACCTTCTCCACCCAGCTCGCGGGGATTTTCTCGCGGAACATCAGCATGCCACTTCTTAACCCTTGAAGGACTGGATGCAAAGGCCGAAGTGGGCTTCACGCAGATGAACCCTGTCGGACAGAAAGACGCTTATTTCAGGCATGTGACCTCACAGCAGGAGTTCTGGGGCTGACCTCACGGAATTATTTGTGTGATTCGGCCATAAAATAGGAGACAATTGCCAAGAACGTAGTAGCCTACCCGTCGAGCGGTTCGCCGGGTTTTATGGCTTCAAAGGCTCTGAGTCCATTGAAGTTAAAATAATCTCTTGCACATAGGAGATTATCTCCCTATATTCCGCCCTCTTTTTAGAACTGAGATTATGCGACGTCCAAAAGGCATCAAGACAAAGAAATCGGTAGCGAAGCGTTTCAAAATTACCGGAACGGGTAAGGTAATGCGCATGCACGCCGGAAAACGCCACCTTCTCCAGGGCAAAAGCCCCAAGCGCCGCCGTCGGCTTGGATCTTCCGTCGTGGTGCATGCCACCGATGTGTACAAGGTCAAGCAAGCTATGCCGTTTTCACATTGATTTCAGGCCAAGATTAAACATTTTTATTTTTAGAGTATATGCGAGTTACAAACTCTCCCGCCTCCCGGAAACGCCGCATGCGGATGATCAAAGCCGCCAAAGGCTTTCGGTTGCGCCGTTCCAAGCTGTATCGTTACGCCGCCGACGCCGTTGATCACGGCCGTCAATACGCCTACCGCGACCGCAAGACCAAGAAGCGCAATTACCGCACCCTTTGGCAAGCCCGTATCAATGCCGCCGCCCGTGCTGGTGGTATTACCTACAGCCGTTTTATGGAAGGCCTGAAGGCCGCCGAATGCAGTTTGGATCGAAAGATCATTGCCGACCTGGCTGCCACGGATAGTGCCGCTTTCACCGCCCTGATCGAACTCGCTCAAGGTGCGCTGAAGACCAAAGCAAGCAAAGCTCCGGCCCCGGCTCCAGCTACTGCGAAGAAGTAATCTTATTTTAACCACTCAAGGACGGGTGATCTGAAAAGGTCACCCGTTTTTGTTTCAATGATGGATCACACACGATTCCGTTTCTCTCTTGATCTAGCAATGTGTGCTTTGCTGTCTTGCCAGTTTTTGGGAGCAGCGGTGAGTTTTAGCGCGATCCACTGAAAAAGATCTGTTCAACCCGAGCGATCTGCCCCAATTTTACCGCTGATTTATGGCATTGTTGGAAGAAATTGAACCTTTGAAGCAAAGCGGGTTAGCGGAACTGAAATCCGCGCCTGACCTGGCCGCCCTGGAGCACACCAAAGGAGCTTACCTGGGGCCTAATGGCAAGTTCACAGCCCTGATGAAGCAATTGGGCGCGCTGAGCAAGGAGGAGCGTCCTGCGGCAGGCAAGCTCATTAACCTGGCAAAGGTGGAGCTCGAAAATGCCCTTGGGGAAAAGCGCAGCGAATTGGAGCTCAAAGCGGCACTGCCAAAGGAGCCAACTGACTTTACATTGCCAGGAAGGCGGCGTCCTCTCGGCAAACTCCATCCGCTCACCCAGGTAACCGAAGACATCGTCCGCAGTTTTCGGAAGATCGGCTTTGTGGTAGCGGACGGCCCTGAAATTGAGGACGAATATCACTGCTTCGATGCCCTGAATACCCCGGCGGATCATCCTGCCCGCGATTCGCAAGACACGTTTTACACGAACACTCCCACCAAGCAGTTATTGCGAACACACACTTCGTCGGTGCAGATCCGGGTCTTGGAAAAGTTCAAGCCGCCAGTTCGGATTGTGGTGCCCGGCCGGGTTTACCGACGGGACAATGCCGATGCAACGCATAATCCAACCTTCCACCAGATTGAGGGCCTTTATGTCGATAAGAACGTCACGGTCGGCGACCTGAAGGGCACCGTCGAGTTCGTCTTTAAAGAGCTGATGGGGGATGATGTGAAGGTTCGGTTTCGTCCACACTATTTCAGCTACACGGAGCCAAGCTTCGAAATCGATTTCACCAGCCCGCTCGTGAAAAAGATGGGCAAGGATTGGCTGGAAATTGCCGGATGCGGCATGGTGCATCCGCAGATCTTCGAGAATGTAGGCTATGATCCTGAAGTTTGGACTGGTTGGGCATTTGGTTTCGGTATCGAGCGAATCGCGATGATCCGGTACAACATCGGCGACATCCGCCTCTTTTATGAGAACGATGTGCGATTCTTAAGGCAGTTCTGATCGTCCCCGCCCTACCGTTCCAAACCGTTAAAAAACGAAAACCGCGCTCCGGGGGTGACTCCCTCGTGAAGCAACTACCGGTGCCTCGTATAGAACGCAAAAGAGCCAGCGTATGAGGCTGGCTCTTTTGGTGAAAGAATATGCTATCCGTGCTTACGCAGCGGACAAGGCCGCACTGTAAGCATCATGCCAATTTTGGATGGCAGCGCGCAAGTTAGCCGCCGCAGCGTCAAATTCCCGCTTAAGCTCGGCAAGCTTTTCTCTGGAAGCTTCGATCTTGCGCTCAGTAGCGCGAGCATACTCGGCTTTTTGAATCTCCCAGTTTTTGGCAGCCTGGTGCAAGCGCTCCTGGGCCATTTGAAGAATTCCATGCTTCTCGAGCGGAATTCTTCCGGCCTTCAAAGCTTCCTCAACCTGCCGGTGCTTTTCCGCAATTTCAGCCAACATGATCTTTTCGGTGGGAACTCGACGCAGATTGGAAGCCAGTCCCATTTTGTGAAGCAACCAGATGCTCCATTTAGTTGGGTCCCACTGCCAGGGCTTTACACCGTTGCGGTAGTCATATTGAAATTCGTGGTGATAGTTATGGTACCCTTCACCGAAGGTAAAAATTGCCATAATCCAGCTATCCCGGGCTGAACATCGGGAGGAATAAGGACGATTGCCGACCGTATGACAAAGGGAGTTGATGAAAAACGTGGAATGCTGAACGCAAACGGTTCGGAGCACCCCGGCGAGCAAGAAGCTGCCAAGAGCGGCTTTTGGACCACCCCAAAGCCAACCCAGACAAGCAGGTGTGATAAATCCAGCTGTGAAGTTCAACAGGATAATCCAGCGGTTTTGCCACATCACCAGTGGGTCCGCGCGGAGGTCAGCCACGTTGTCCATGGGTGGCTCAGGACGGAGCTTAAACAAAAGCCAGCCAATATGCGCATGGAAAAAACCCTTCGAAATATCGTACGGGTCTTCATCGTGGTCGACATGCTTATGATGGTTACGGTGGTCAGCAGCCCATTCAAGGGCAGACCCCTCAAAGGCAGAAGCGCCAAAGAAGAGGGTGAACAACTTAACGGGCCATTTTGCCTTAAACGCAAAATGCGCAAAAAGCCGGTGATAACCCAAGGTGATGCTCCCGGCCGAGGAAGCAAAAAAGATGAGAAAAAGCACGCACTGAAACCAATCCACACCATATTTCCAGAGATAAACGGGCACTACTGTCAGTGAGACGAGCAAGGTGCCCATAAGAAAGAGGCTGGTTGGCCAGTTTACCCGGTGAAAAGGAATACGGAACTTCATTATAATTTTCTATCGGTCAATTTGCTGGGGTAAAAAACTCTAAAATCGGCAAAAATGCAATCGAAATTGGCAAAATCCGGTTCGAGCAAATACCACCCGTCAAATTTTAACCCTAAGGCAATGGTCTGCCAGTAAGGCGTTTACCTCAGATGCAAGCTGGATTGGCACCCCATGGCCTGCGTCTGAAATTTCGACAAACCGAGCTCCGGGGATGCAGGCGGCCAACTCCCGTCCATGCTCGGGCAAGGCGATTTTATCTTCTGTCGCGCTGAGCACAAGAGTGGGGATGGACTTTAGGCCGGCCAGGTCAGTTCTCCGGTCGTACCTGCTCAAGGCACGCAATTGCTTCATAACTATGGGAGGTTGATCCGCAAGGTCATGTCCGAACAGCTGCGCTAACTCCTCGGCCAGTTGACCCTTGTCCGAAGTCCGCAGATAATTACTCGGCATAATTATTTCCAGGAAAGCATTCCGTCGCGCGGCTCGAGACCCAATCCTGGAACGGAGCCCCAGCCAAAGAATTGGCAGAGTCAGCCGGGTTGCCTGTTTTCCGCGAGCGAAAGTGCAAAGGAGCGACAGGCTTCTAATTCGATCAGGAGCACTCAACGCGACTTGCTGGGCAATGACTCCACCCATGGAATGGCCTACCACATGGAAAGATTCGATTTGTTCCTGGTCCATAATGGCAAGCGCATCGGTTGCCATAGTCTCTATCGTGAGTTCGCCGCTGGTGATTTTGCTGCCTCCAATGCCGCGATTGTCAAATGTGATAAGGGTGAATCGGTCCGCCAACCCCTGGACCTGTGGAAGCCAACCGTTTCCGATTAAGCCAACCCCTTGGATCAGGAGCACAGCCGGCCCCTGCCCTTGTTTTTGATAAGCCACGCGAGCGCCAGCCGTTTGGACATGCCCCATACGGGACTGTGCAGCGAAAGCGTTTGGTGCGTCCAGCGCAATCAAAGTAGGGCTTAGTTCAAAATAGCCCCGACCGGCTGGCGCAAGCCAATGGCAATCGGGATCGAACTCAGGAGGGCGCCGATATTTACCCAAGCGAGGATCGCAAGCATCTCCATGCCGAGATAAGGATTGATTGCACCCATGTTCAAAACAATTTTCGAAAAGCCCAGCGTTCCGAAGAGGGTATGATGAAGGCTTGCCACGGTTGCAATCGCGCCAACAGCGGCGAGGTTCGCCAACAGCGTGTTCTCAACCAGGTGGCGCCAGTAAAGAAATTGCCGTGGCGCACCGAAGCTTCGCAGCAGAGCACTGACATATAGATTCTGGCGGAATTCCAGAATGGCAATGGCCCCATAAACGAGGGACAACGCGACGCCCAGGATGCCAGCCAGAATGTTGCGCCATTGTTTTTGTCGTTCCTTCAGGTTTTCCAGCTCGCGGATGAGATTTAGGGCACTCTGCACCTGCGGCGGCGGACGTCTTTCAAGACCATACAGAACCTGGATAGCTTCCACGATCTCTGAGACCGCCGGAGCATTTTGCTTTCTTTGGAAGATGGTTGTGTCCATGAAACCCATGCGTTCCTCCTCCGAGAGCATGCCCTGGGGCACGAGCACCAGGTCCTCGATCACAAGCGGGCGGAGCCAGCCTTGGGGTTTTCGCACCTGGGCAATGAGTGACTGGCGGCCTAACGTGACGCGCACCATCGCGTCTTCAGGGAGCGTATCGCTCAAGCAGATGGCAGGGGTTTCAGGCGAAAGCATTTCGGCTAAAACCCCG
Source organism: Verrucomicrobiales bacterium (assembly GCA_028293425.1). Lineage (GTDB taxonomy): Bacteria > Verrucomicrobiota > Verrucomicrobiia > Limisphaerales > JAQGOV01 > JAQGOV01. The sequence continues at coordinate 907 of JAQGOV010000097.1, read as the reverse complement.
ATGGCTTCCGGCGGGTAGCTGAGAACCACTAACGAATTCTGCCATTCGGTTTGCGCGCGGAGAAAGAGCTGGCGCAACCGAAGCTTCTTGCCGTGGTTAGCCAGCGGGGCAAGACGATCGGGCGACGCCCCTGACAGGACCAGCTCCTTCGAGTCGGAAGAAACGGCTTCACGCACGAGCACGGTATTGAGGCCGAATCGCTCCAGCCGATCACGCAGGCTGCGCTCCAACAATTGGAACGCGATCAGGATGACCGTGGCTACAAGCACCAGAATACCGGTGACGAACAGGCGGGCCAGCGGACTGCTCGGCTGTTCAAACCAGCGCTTCCAGGTGTCTTTCCAAAGGTAGGAAGCGATTAAAATCAAGGACCTCATTTGTCAAAGTCTCCAGGCGCGCGTCGTGTGAGCTGATGATGCAAATCCGGGGTCCAATAACATAATCGCGCAGTGCCCGGATAATCACCCGCGTATTTAAATCGTCCAGGCCCGAGGTGGGTTCATCGAGCAGAAGGACGGTTGGTTCTTTCACCAGCGCGCGCGCAATCGTGGCACGCTGCTGTTGTCCCCCAGAAAGAGATTTGGGGAGGCGGTTCGCAAATTGTTCGATGCCGAGCAAATGCAGCCAGCGTTGTGAATTCTCAGCGGTCACCTGCGAGGAAAGCCCTGCCAAACTGCCAGCCAAAGCAAGATTGCGCGAAACCGTGGCAAGCGGCAGCAGATTCAACTGTTGAAAAACAAAACCCAAATGCTTCCTTTGATATTCCAGTTGGTACGGTGAACCGCCGCTCGGGACGACAACCTGCCCGCTGGTTGCGGTCAAATATCCCGCCATCAGGCGCAGGAGAGTGGATTTGCCGCAGCCGGAAGCACCCTTGATCAATGTGATGCCCGGCTTGAAATCGTAG
>JAQGOV010000728.1 GCA_028293425.1 Verrucomicrobiales bacterium | reverse complement strand
TTGACCGGACCTACCGAGTAACGGATCTCGCGGGCGCCGGTCAGGGGATTGGATACCACGGACAGGGTGCGCGCCTGAAAGTAGGCGCGGCGGAGCTCTTGATCCGGACGAACGGAGACGGCGTTCTTATCCACGTATTTGGCCGTGTTTTCGTTGCAGAGCTGGCAGGCATTGGCGATTTCCCAGACCATGACGCCGCCATAGGCGTTGTCGATGGCGAATTTGCATTTGGCCTCGACGTCCGTGGGATTGTTCACGTCCAATTCATTATCGGTATCGTAGCCGTAGCCCACGCCCAGCACGGACTTGGAAACGCCCTTGTCGGTGAACTTTTTCAGGTAGCCGGCCATGCCGCCCACCAGGGTCCAATAGGACATCGCGTTCATCTGATCGACCACGTCCTTGACGGACACGGCGGAAGCCACCTGGTTGTCCGCGGTGGCGATGGTCAGCAGGGGCTTGGGCGTGAGCTTGTCGACGGCCGCGCGCAGGTCCTTGACCAGCAGGGTGTAATTGTTGCTGATGCCTCCGCCTTCCTCTTCCCAATCGATATCGACGCCGTCGAAGCCGCCGGTCTTCACCCCGTCCATGATCTTGGCCACGAAGGCCGCGCGCTTGTCGGTGGTATTGGACGAGTTCTCGAAAGAAGCCGCCGCACCCCAGCCGCCGATGCACAGGATGGCCTTGGAGCCGCCCTTGTGCACGGCGTCGCTGAAGGACTTGCCGGTGCCGGCCGAAGGAGGATTGGTGCTGCCCGAAAAGTACACGACATGCGTATAGGCCTTGTAATAAATGTTCGCCGCGCTTTGATTGCCCCAAGTGGTGTGGTATCCCGTGGACCAACCCACGATCTTGGTCTGCGGGAACGCCAATCCGCAGCAGGCGCCCACCATGGCCATCGCTTTGTTCATATTCATATCCAACCGCCTTTCGAGTAACACCTGTCGGGGCGCGCCCGCAAGACGCGCCGCCTGGTTCCAATGTCTGGAATTCTCCCCGAATCCGGCTTGAATATGAAGCATACCGGATGGATGCGCAGAACGAAAAGCGGGGTCAATCCGGGAGGTTTCGGGCCGGATGGGTCATTCCATGCAAGGAATGGGATTAGAAGTTGGAGAATGTTTTGTGATGGGAAACGGTTGTTTGGGCCGGTTCCGATATGGCTGGACCGGCCATTGCGTCGGGTGCGAAAAAGGCGCGCGACCCGAAACCCATATTTCCGTACGGAAGTATGGTTGCCGATGGTTAAAATATGGATGTTAGCTGACTCAAGAAGGAATGCCCATGCCCATGATTTCGCGGACGCTTATCGTGCCGGCCCTCTCGGTGGCGTTGGTTGCGATGGCCGGTATCGGCTCTTCGTCTGGCAACCCCACCGGGTCATTGGGGCGGTGCCTGGGCACGTTGAATCTCGTTTCTCCCCGCGCGGCCCTGGCCAAGCCCGGCGCTTCCACCGTCTATTCCCTGCCGCCGGAAGGCCAACGCCAAAGCGCCATGGCTTCGGTCTCAAGCGACTTCGATCCCCGGTCCCTGGAAGCCTATGGCTGGCGGCTGGTCAACCTCTTCAAGGGCTTCGCCACGTTGGAAGGCAATCCCGCCACCTTGCGCCTCTTGTACGAAGCTCCGGGCATCCTGGAGATCCACGCCTCGCGGAACGTGCAGCCCACCATGGATGCCGCGCGCCGGCTCAGCCGCATCGACGGCATTCTCAATTGGGGTCCTCGCCCCAATTCCCAGGGCGTGAACGGCAAGGGCGTCCTCATCGGCGTGGTGGATTTCGGTTTCGACACCCATCATCCCGCCTTTCTGGACTCGGCGGGAAAGACGCGCTTCCTGGCGATTTGGGATCCCAACCTGCCCAAGGAAAGAGGGGCGCCTTACAATCTGGGCCAGGTCCGCTATCAGGCGCATTTGCAAGCCGACCCCGCCTTCGGGCAGCATGAATCCGATTTGCACGGCACCCATGTGGCCAGTTGCGCGGCCGGTTCCGGTCCCACCAATCCCTTTTACGGCGTGGCTCCGGCGGCGTCCCTGATGGGCGTCAATCTCAGCACCAAGAACAACGCCAACGATTTCGAGACCAACGTGGCCAACGGAATCCAATGGCTGTTCCATGAGGCGGACTCGCTCAAGATGCCTTGCGTCGTCAACCTCAGCCTGGGCAACTCGCATATCGGTCCGCATGACGGCACGTCCATGTTCGATCGCTTCCTGGACTCCGTGGCCGCGCCCGGCCACATCATCGTGGGCGCGGTGGGCAATGACGGCGACAAGAAAATCCATACTTCTATGAACCTGGGAGCCTCGGACACCCTGGGCAGCTTCAGCGCGACCCCCGTTTTCATGGACATGTGGGGGGAAGCGGCCAAGCCTTTCAAGTTCGAGATATTGCTGCTGGATTCGGCCAGCCGCAACTATACCGTGTCCTCGGCTTATCTTTCCACCGTCACCCTCCGGACGCGTCCCGTATTCGATACCATCACCTGGACGAATCCCAATACCCACAAAGCCGTGCAGATCGCCGTGACCTTCCAGACCGAGAAGGCCAATCCCGCCAACCAGCGGCCGCACGCGGAATTGATCCTCGA
>JAQGOV010000081.1 GCA_028293425.1 Verrucomicrobiales bacterium | reverse complement strand
GGAAAAAACGGCGGAGCCACTCGTTTCCGCCATTTTCCCGGTAGAGGCGGAGCATGGCGGATGCGTAGGTGACCGGCTGATCGGATGGATTCAGTGGCTTGCCCGAAGCGCCCTTAAGCCTGGGCGCTTTCTCATCCAGGCCATCGGCATTGGTGAACATTTTCAGGAATGATAAATCGCTCTTGTTGATCAGAGACTCTGCTTTCTCAATGACCGTGCGGGTGCTCTTGTCCTCATCCTCACATTGAAGAGTGTCCATACAAACGTAACGCATGAAAACGGCAAAGCCGGTGATAAAACAGGAATGCCGGTCTCCGAAGGTGTAGAAGTTTCGTCCCATTTCGTAGAAGACGTAATGAGGCATGGCTTCGGGGTTCTTGAGCAGAGCAGGGTAATTCCATTTATAAAACATGGCCAGTTCGATCCCGGTGGAGCCGACATAGCCACAGCCAGCTCCGCATGTGTATTCAAAACCTGGCACGGCCGCGATGGGGGTTTTGCCATGGAGTTGCTTGTATACGCGAGGGCGAGCTTCCGTGAGGTTTGCATACAGCTGCCAGCCAGCATCCAGTCGTTGAACCCAACGCGACATGATTCTCGCGTCGTAATTCCCAGGGGTGGTCAGAAACACCACATTAGAACCCTCCCAAGGGGTCATTTGCGTGCTCTGTTTTTTCTCAATCCATGTCGTTGGTTGGAATGCCAAGGGAGCGTAATCAATGACTGGACCAGGCTTGAGCTCTGCTGTTTCCGCCATAGCCCGGAGAGAGAAGAGCCCGTACAGGAGTAGGCTGAGGTAGAAAAGCAGGTACATAGGACGGTTAAACCAGAAAACTCCCTGTCCGGCAACGGGGAACAAGATTTATCGCCAATACACAAAAAGCATTTTGCTCGTAACGGTTTGATAACTGGCTGCTTAAGGCCGTGATGTGCTAGCAAACCAAACGTGCTACCGACCACGCTGAGGTTCAGGTGCAGCACTCGCTGGTTTCAAAGCATTCCCGATTTGAGCACAGGCGGAAGAACCTCCACGGAAGTTGCGAAACAATTGGGGCTGAAAGAGCGCATCTTTTCTCACTTGAAAGTTGCCTTGAGGGGCGCTCCTTCGTAACGTTCCGCCCTTTATTTTATGGTTAGGCTGGTATTGTTTGATATTGATGGCACGCTCATCGCCTCAGGCGGGGCGGGCGAGAAGGCGTTCGCCAGGGTTTGTGCCATGGAGTTCAAGGTTCCCAATGGAACCGAAGGGATTCAGTTTGCCGGGCGAACCGACGTCGCGATTGTACGCGAGTTCTTCACGAAGTATGGGATTGAGCCGAGCCAGCAGAACTTCCAACGCTTTTTCGACAGCTACGTTTTTTGGCTGGATCACCTGCTGGAGCAACTTGCCGGCAAGGTTTTGCCCGGAGTGGACCGATGGCTTCAGGACCTGAGCGAACTGAGGCAGCCTCCCTTGATGGGGCTGCTCACTGGGAACGTCCGGCTGGGGGCTCAGATTAAGCTCAGTCATTTTAAGCTGTGGGATCATTTCCGGATGGGCGGGTTCGGGGACGATAATGAAGACCGGAACGAGATCGCACGGATTGCGCGGGATCGCGGGTCCGACATGCTGAAGCGAAAGCTCAAGGGGGAGGAAATACTGGTGATTGGCGATACGCCGCTCGACATCGCTTGCGGCAATGCCATCGAAGCGAAGGTCTTGGCGGTGGGAACGGGCAAATTTACGGCGCATGACCTGCAAAAGCACAAGCCGGCCTGGGCGGTGGGCAACCTCCGGGAGATCGAGGTTCGCGATATTTGGGGAGCTTAACCGACTCGAGGCCAACCGGCCTTAATGCGAATGCGGCTTGCCCGTGCCGCACATTCCACAAGAGCGCGGGGTGCCAGAGCAGGCTGGGGCTGCGTTTTCCCCCGCAGTGCTTGAGGCGAAGACGGAGAACTTCTTTTGGAGCCTGGTGGAGCCACAACTGGGGCAGGGAGTGCCTTCCCACTTGCTGGAACGCACCAACAATTCGGTGTCCTTACCACATTTGTCGCAGTGAAATTCGTAGAGCGGCATGGGGAAAGGATATCGAAAAGTGCGAAAACCTCAAGAGAGGCTTCACTTTTCTGTTTCCGCGCTGCCATTGGTATGGTTATTCTGACACTTGTTTTGGTAGAGCCTGTGTGCCGTGGCGAGAAACTTATTCACAAAACGCGCTTTCTTTGAACATGGTTGGGTAATTTTTTTTCCAACCATGCCGAACGAATTTCGGCCGGAAGTTGCGCGGGAGCAAAGCCATGATGGCAAACGGGTATTAACGGATTAATTGCGCGATGCACGCTTCAATTTATTTTTTGGCAAAGAACGATCCGCTGTTCGTGCTGACGCACGCCACGCTGGAAGGCAAGCTCATCATTGTTACCTTGGTGATCTTCTCCATCTTCGCCTGGTCGGTGATGGCTTCCAAGGCTGTGCAGATGCGCCGAGCCAAGCGATTGAACAGCTTGTTCGAATCAGAGTTCAGGACCCAGAAGCGGGTGCTGGATGTGTTCGATCGTCAAGTGCAGGTGCCGGATTGCCCCTTATTCATGGTCTACCAGGAAGGCTGCCGTGAACTTGATGGACGGCTGCGTAATCCATCGAAGGAGACACGTAAACCGTTTACGACCTTGAAAAGCATGGAATCAGTAAAGCGCTCCCTGGAGCGTGCAGTCTCCCAACAAGCACTGAAGCTGGAGTCAGGGCTTATTCTCCTGGCCATTGCGGTGAGCGGGGCTCCATTTCTTGGGCTGCTTGGGACAGTTTGGGGTGTGATGAGTGCCTTCAGCCTGGTGGCGGAAGCTGGCAAGGCCGACCTGCAGACGATGGCTCCCGGCGTGGCGGCCGCTTTGGTCACGACTGTGGCTGGACTCCTGGTGGCCATCCCTTCCATGTTCGGGTACAACTGGCTGGTACATAACTTGCGGGTTTTGACTGTTGAATTGGACAACTTTGCCCAGGAACTCGTTTCCCATATCGAGTCTGAGTACCTAGAAGATAAAGATGCATAATGGGTTACGCCACAGGTCCCATTGGGGCCTGTGCCCGAACCGGGCCGGACTGAGGAAGTCCTGGGCTTTAGTGAGCAACAAAATGATTGATTAAGATGCGCCGTTTTTCACAACGCAATTCGCTGGTGACGTTGAATGACATCAACATCACGCCGCTGCTGGACTTGGCGTTCGTGCTGTTGATCATCTTCATCATCACCACGCCGCTGCTCGAGAAGGGGCTGGATTTGCAATTGCCCACGAACGTGGGGCATGATGACCCGACGCCGATAAGAAAGAACATCCACATCGCCGAAGT
>JAQGOV010000076.1 GCA_028293425.1 Verrucomicrobiales bacterium | reverse complement strand
TCTACGATCCCGACCACATTTTCCAGGAGAATGTAGGCCTGTGTTCCAAGGCACAGTTTCTTGCGGGACCTCACCGGCCGGATGAAACGGGGGGATTGCATGCCACAGAGGCATTTTTAAAACCATTGGAAAGGCTGGCCATTTATGACGCGGACACTCAGCCCAGACTTTCCCTGTTAGAGCTAAACGCGACAATACCTGAGGTGGAATGGGCGCGCAACAGCCGGACCGTGGCTATTCATCCTGGAAGTGGAAGTGAACAGAAGAATTGGCCAGAAGAACGATGGATGAACTTACTGGTAGCTTTGTTGAATGAAACGACACTGCAATTTTTGCTCGTTGGCGGAGAGGCGGAGGGAGATCGGCTGGCAAGGCTTCAAAGCCAAGTATCATCCGAACGATGCGTGGTGGCCAATTCTTTTGAGCTTCCCGAGCTGGCGAGCTTGCTTCGGCAATGCGCGGCCTTTTTAGGGCACGACTCCGGAATCACTCATCTGGCAGCAGCCCTTGGGCTTCCAGGTTTGGCATTATGGGGACCTACCAATGAGAAGATCTGGGGCCCTCGTTCTGATCGGATGAAGGTGCTCAAGCCTGCAACAGGCCTGCACTTGTTAAGCGTTGAGGAAGTTTTCAGGGAGGCTATAGCGGTCCACGATTTGGGTTTGGGACAAAACAAACCTGGAAGGAGACCAACTTAATCGCTTTTTCGGCTTGAGGCCTGCAAACAGGCCTGACGCCAAGTCTCGTATTTTGATTCGCCTCCGACTCCTTCGAAGAAATTCCGGGTTCGATCTGGGAGTTGAGCAAACTCGATGGCGGTGTTGTGGGCCAGCAAGTTGGCCGCGTGCACAACCAGGAGCGGAGTTAAGCCTCTGTCGGACACGATTTCCGGGCGATGATGATAAGCAACCGCACTGGTAATGGACGGCGCCAAACCCCACAGCCCGAGCAGGTATCCACCAACCTCGCTATGGGTGGCCTGATATAGCTGCAATTCTGCCTCCCATTCGGGCAAGGCCTCTGCTTTTGCGAGATTAAGGGCAGCGCGGTATTCGTCAGGAAAGCTTGCTGCGAGAAGGAGTTTGCCAATGTCGTGCAGTAGCGCAGCAATGAAGGTGTTCTGCGTCAGTTCAAAGTCAGCCCTTTCGGTTTCACAAATACTCTTGGCGAAAACGCCGGTCTGCCAACTATGTTGCCAGAGGTTCTCCTGGTTTATCAGTTCGAGATCGGGCTTGGCGAACTGGGTGAAAGTCTGGATGGATAGGACCAGTGCCTTCAAGGTGCCGGTACCTAGGAACATGGCAGCCTCAACAGGACTCGAGATGGTTCGCGGCAAGCCAAAGAACGCTGAGTTGACGAGTTGCAGCAATTTGGCGATCAGAGCCAGGTCCTTGCCAATGATCTCGCCAGCTTTTTCCATATCCGGATCCGGAGACTGGAGCTCCCGTAATACCTCCGTATAAACAGATGGCGGGGTAGGAAGGGTTTGAATGCCCGCCAGCATCTGTTTGAGCTTGCCGCTGGGCAATAGGTCACCTGCCTCAAAAGCTCTTTGCAGCGAGCTGTGGAGCAGGCCGAAGTCAAAAGGCTTCGCCAGATGCTGATGGGCTGGAGCCTTCAGTTGCAGCGCGGTGCGCTTTTCCTGGTCAGAGACGGCAATGCGCAGAGTTGAAGGGTACTTGGCTGCGATTTCCTGAAGCAATTTGTGGGTGTCCGTTTCTGGCATCAGCAGATCCACCACTGCGGCGTCAAAGCTAGATTGGTGCATCTTGCTCAAAGCACGGGCAGCATTATCCGCATACTCGACATGCCAGGGAAGGTTCTGGGCCGTGAAGGCCTTTCGGTACCTGCCCAAAAGCAGAAGGTCGTCATCAACTAAAATGACACGGCGCTGGACAGGCTCTTGCACTGGACTGGCGATCATACTCAGCTTCCAGCAAAGGAATCGGCAAAAGTGCCCCGCAATTCATTGATAATGGCTTTGCCGACCCTACGCCGCGCTGGCGGTAATGCGAGCTGGGGCGAGAATGACGTCGATTCCATGATTCCTCAGTGCGGCGACCAAATCCGCCGGGGCTTGGGAATCCGTAACAATCGCGTCAATACAGTCAAGGCCACAGAGTGGAGATACCGAGTGCCGACCGAATTTAGTGTGGTCGAGGCAAAAAATAACTTTTCGAGCTCCGCGGATCATTGCCCGTTGAATTTCAATCAGGAGACCATGGGAGTTGGTAATCCCATCGAGCGTGATGCCTCCACTGCTCATAATGGCCACGTCTGCATGAATTTTGGAAAAAGCTTCCACGGCGAGGGGACCAACTAAAACACCCAACCGTGGATAAATGACCCCGCCGGAAACAACCACCTCCACTTTGGAAGCGGAAGAGAAGAGATTTGCGACCGGAAGTGAATTCGTAATAATTTGAGGCGCCTTTTGCTCCAGGTAACGGGCTACGTGATAGCAGGTGGAACCGGCATCAATGATAACGGTTTGATTAGGCTTAATAAGTTCCGCGCACGCGCGACCTATTGCGTCCTTTTCCCCCAGTTCCTGGCTATCACGCCTGGAAAAGGTGTATTCATCTGACTTAGGGTTGATGAGCCGGGCGCCTCCATGAGTTCGCCGGAGCGTTCCATTTACTTCCAAAACAGTTAAATCTCGTCTAACGGTAGAAACAGATGCTGTAACCTGTTGAGCCAGTTCGTCTAAGGATGCGAACTCGACCTTGCTCAGGTAATCTTCAATGCGTTTTTGCCGTTCTTCCGCCTGCATCTGAGCCGGACTTTGGAAGAAAGTGGAAGAATTTGCAAGAATATTGTTGACAGAATTTGGTAATTCTTGAAAGCTCACGCTCGTATTTGACTTATGGCTGAGCAAACCTCTGTGGCCCATCGCGCTGTTGTAGAGCATCTGGTTCGTCAGATCGTTTACCAACGTTTGGGTAAGTCCCTGCCGCAAGGCGCTTCTGGATCAAACCCCCTGATCGTGAATGTTAGTGCTCGGCATTGCCATTTAACTCAAGAAGCCGTGGAAGCCCTTTTCGGCAAGGGCCACAAGTTGCAGGTGCATAAATGGCTTTATCAGGAAGGCCAGTTTGCCGCGAAAGAAACCGTGACATTAATTGGGCCTCGCAGCCGGGTTATTTCCAATCTCCGGATTCTGGGACCCTGCCGGACGCTGAACCAAGTGGAATTGGCCTACACGGACGCAATCGCGCTTGGATTTGATATTCCTTTGCGCGCTTCCGGGAACATCAAGGATACGCCTGGTTGCATGCTAATGGGGCCAGCCGGCTTTTTTGAAATGTCCGAAGGGGTTATTCGCGCATTGCGCCACGTGCATATGCATCCGGATGATGCTTCCTTCTACGGCGTCAAAGCCGGGGATGACATGAAGCTCAAAATTGGTGGTCCGTGTTCGCTCGCTTTGGACAAGATGCTCGTGCGCGTAGACAAGAGTTTCAAACTTGAAGTCCACATCGACACGGACGAAGGGAACGCCTGCAACCTGCAGCCCGAGACTCCGTGTGAACTGATCAAATAATTTCCGAATTCGAGAATTTACAAACATCAACCAGCAAAAAACATGAGCGAAGCAATAGGCATGATTGAAACCAAGGGCTATACCGGAAGCATCGAAGCAACCGATGCCATGGCCAAAGCCGCAAACGTCACCATTTCCAAAACCATCTCTATCGGAGGCGGTATGATCACTGTCATCTGTCGTGGTGATGTGGCAAGCGTGAAAGCCGCTGTGGATGCGGGCGCAAAATCCGCCAGCAGAGTGGGCGAACTTGTGGCCTCTCACGTGATAGCACGTCCGCACGATGATCTAACGAAGATTTTCCTCGGCGAGAATAACACGGCCGCGGCGAAGAAGTAAGGTTTAACCCTGTAACCAGAAACGAATTATGGCTCAGCAAGCAATTGGAATGATCGAAACCAAAGGGTTGTGCTCGCTTTTCGAAGCGACCGATGCGGCGCTCAAGGCAGCGAACGTTACCTTTACCGGTTGGGAGAAAATTGGGAGTGGTTATGTGACTGCGTTCTTTCGTGGCGATGTTGCCAGCGTGAAGGCGGCAGTGGATGCCGGTGCCTCGGCAGCCGCCCAAGTCGGGCAAGTTGTGTCGGTGCAGGTGATCCCTCGCCCGCATGACGGATTGGCCGTTCTCGGCAAGTGGCTGCAATAAGCTGGAAGGCGTTATGACGGGCCAGGCGGGCGGAAATTCCGTTTCGCATCTGGTTCGATCGTAATGCCGCACCTCGTCACGGCATGAAGATCCTCGTTGCGAACATAGGTTCCACATCGCTCAAATGGCGTTTGTATGATTTTACAAATGGCCAGGAGGCCATGTTGCACAAGGGTGGCTTTGAGCGAGTGACGGAATATTCGAAGGCGATCGATGATTGCCTAGGACAAATCAAAGAAGCCGGCCACATCAGCAGCGAAAAGGACCTGGCTGCGGTTGGTTTCAAAACCGTCATTGCGAAGGACGTAACAGGCTGTGTGCGCCTGGACGAGCGGGTGCTGGGAGCGATGGAAGCTTATAACGGCCTCGCTCCGGCTCACAATCCCCCGTATATCACGGGCATTCGCTTATTTAGCAAACGTATGCCGGGCGTGCCACTGATTGGTTTGTTTGAAACGGCTTTTTACCAGTTTGCGCCCGAGCCCATGATGCGTTACGGGGTGCCGGATTCGTGGCTTGAAGCGGGGGTTCGCCGCTGGGGATTCCATGGAGCGAGCCACAAGTTCATTGCGGAACGGTCCGCGGAGTTGTTGGGCCGGAAGGACGTCGCACAGCGAGCGCAGCGGCTTTACACCGATGGGGGTAAGACGGCGGTGCAGAATCCTGATTTTCGGGTTGTGTCCTGCCATCTTGGCGGCACTTCCAGTATCACTGGAATTCTTAATGGGGTAGCGATTGGCAACAGCCTGGGGATGAGCCCGCAATCGGGCCTTCCTAACAATAATCGCGTCGGTGATTTGGATTCAGCGGCAGTTCCTTATGCGATCCGCAGTCTTGGCCTGACGTTGGATGAGGCGGAACGCCAGCTCTGCAAGGAAGGTGGTCTTAAAGGGCTGAGTGGCGGTTTATCCAACGATATCCGCGACATCCAGGAAGCTGCAGGCAAGGGAAATGCGAAAGCCAAGTTGGCTATTGATGTTTTCGTCGCCAGCGCCCGCCACTGGATTGGCAGTTACTTCTTCGAAATGAATGGGGCGGATGCCATTGTTTTCACGGCAGGCATCGGCGAAAATAGAGCGGAACTTCGCGCGGCCATCTGCGCGAACCTGGAGCAATTGGGGATCAAGCTGGACGAAGCCAAAAACAACCCGACACGTGCCCAGGAAGCCGTGATTAGCGCCGACGATTCACGCGTGAAGGTGATGGTAATCCCTACGAATGAAGAGCTAGTGGTGGCGCGTGAAGCCAAGCGGCTGCTCGAGAAATAATTTTAACCTAAATAGAAAAAATAGAACTATGGCAAATCAAGCAATTGGAATGATTGAAACCCGCGGCCTGGTGGCTCTCGTGGAGGGCACTGATGCGATGCTAAAGGCAGCAAACGTGGAACTGATTGGTCCCATGACCCAGGTTGGCAACGCGATGGTCACCGCTGTGGTGATCGGTGATGTGGCGGCAGTAAAAGCTGCAACTGATGCGGGCGCCCAGGCGATCAAAGCCATCAAAGGCGATGTTGTAAGCGTGCACGTGATTGCTCGTCCCCATGATGATACGGAAACGATTCTTCCCAAGAGAACTCGCTAAGAAGTAAGGAGCGGCGCGGAGAGAAAACTCTCTCGCTTTTACCCACTCAAAACTACCTATGTTTCTGGCGAAAGTCGAAGGTTCCGTTGTATCCACCAAGAAGGATCCCTCCATGGGTGGCCGCAAATTATTGATTTTGCGGCCAATGCTGGTGGATGAAAAGGACCCGACCAAGTTTCGTCCGGGCTCTAACACGATCGTCGCGGTGGATGCGATTGGGGCGGGAGTGGGTGAGATGATCCTTTTTTGCCAAGGCAGCTCTGCACGCCTGGCTTCCGGCCTCAGGGAGGCCCCTGTGGATGCAGTGATCATTGGAATTGTGGATTGTGTGGATGTTTTCGGGAAAGAAATTTTTAACGCTAGAAATCAGCCTTAAGGCAAATCGCCTATGAGTTCCCAAGTAAATGAAACTTTAATCCGAGACGTGGTGGCTGAAGTCCTGAGCCGACTTGGACGTTCGTCCTTAGCTCCGTCATCCGCTCCGGCGCCCGCGCCGGCAGCCCATTGCGGTTGCAATGGCAACGGGCACGCCAGCAAACCCGCCACCGGCTTCCGCGGGAAATTTGGCGTTTTCCAGGATGCGAATGAAGCTTGTGTGGCAGCCCAGGAAGCTTTCGAGCAGCTTCGGGAAAAAGGAGTGGCAGCGCGCAGGAAGATCGAGGAGATCGTCAAGACGTTGGCGGAGAAAAATGCGGAAGAGTGGGGGCGCATTGAGTTGGAGGAAACAAAGATCGGCCGGCTGGATCACAAGATCGAGAAGCTCAAGATTATCAAGCTGGTCCCAGGCGTTGATTGGCTGCGTCCTCTCGCCCGGAGCGGCGACCATGGAATTACTCTCGAGGAGTTCACACCGTTTGGTGTGGTAGGAGCCATTACTCCCAGCACTCATTCCGTTCCAACCTTGAGCGGCAACATTGTAAACATCACCGCAGCCGGCAATTCAGTAGTTTTCAACGCGCATCCCTCGGCAGCGAAATGCGCCGCGTTGGCGGTTCGAACTTATAACGAGGCGATTTACCGCGAGACTGGCATCGAGAACATCGCAACCATTATTGAGAAGCCTTCCATGGAAAGCTTCAACGCCTTGTGCAAGCACGAACTCGTGCGATTGCTGCTGGTGACCGGTGGCCCCGGTGTGGTAAAGGCGGCAATGCAAACCGGCAAACGCGCTATTTGTGCGGGACCGGGGAATCCCCCCGTGCTGGTGGACGACACCGCATGCATGAAACGGGCGGCAAAAGCCATCGTTACCGGCGCGGCATATGATAATAATTTGTTGTGCATTGGTGAGAAGGAAGTCTTCGCACTGGAAAACATCGCGGACAAGCTGATGTCCGAAATGGAGAAGAACGGTGGGGTGCGATTAAACTCGGCTCAGCTTGACCAACTCACAAAGGCCGCATTCACCTTCAAGGAAGGTCACGGGGGCGGTTGCGCGGAACCATCGGTGAACAAAGATTTCATTGGGAAGGACGCTGCCGTGCTGGCGAAAGCAGCCGGCGCGAACATTCCTGCAGGCACGCAGCTCCTGTTTGCCGAAACGGATGGAAACCATCCTTTCGTGATCGAGGAACAGATGATGCCTTTTATTCCGGTAGTGCGGGTCAAGAGTGTGGACGAAGGCATCCGGCTTTCCCTGATTGCCGAGCACAATTACAAACACACGGCGATTATCCATTCGCATGATGTCGAGAACATCACCGCGATGGGTCGCGCTCTGGACACGACGCTGTTCGTGAAAAACGGGCCTTCCATGGCGGGGCTGGGCCTGGGGGGTGAAGGATACCTGAGCTATTCCATCGCCACACCAACGGGCGAAGGCGTGACCAACCCTGGCACTTTCACACGTGTGCGCCGTTGCGTGATGGTGGACAACCTGCGGATTTATTAAGCATGCTCCTGGCCCGAGTTGAAGGCAATGTGGTCGCAACACGCAAGCATCCGAGCTTGACGGGGTGGCGTCTCGTTGTCTGTCAGCCGATTGGCCAGAACGGCGACCCGGAAGGCGTGCCGCAGATAGCCATTGATCCCCATGGGGCCGGCATGCACCAGCGCGTCATTATCTCGTCTGACGGTTCTGCCGCGCGACAAGCTGTTAAAGACCCGAGGAGCCCGGCACGTTGGATCGTGATTGGAATCGTGGACGAAAAAGAGCCTGGGGTGCCCGTATGAAATTGGGGACAGTCATTGGTCGGGTGACCTTGAGCGTGGCTGCCGAAGGGCTGGAAGGTGGACGATGGCTGGTGGTGAGTCCGTTTACACGTGAACACTATCAGCGAGGGACTGAGACGCCACCGGGCATGAGCAAAGACTCCAGCCTGGTGGTTTATGACGATCTCGGAGCTGGAGTTGGACAAACAATTGGATACAGCGAAGGTCGGGAAGCGGCCCAACCTTTTGATCCTCCTATTCCTATCGATGCGGTGAATGCTGCGTTGGTGGACGAAGTTTATTATTCCCCATTTACGAAATGAAGACTGTTATCAGCGCCAGAGACATTGAAGAATTACTGCGGAGCGGCGGCAGTGTGAGCTCCCTTCCAGGGGACGCAATTTATACTCCTTCCGCGCGCGACCTGCTGCGCGACCTTGAGCCAAAAGGTGTGCAAAGAGCTACACCGACTGTGACTTCCTCCTCGAACGGCAGTGCGGTGGCTCCCGCCAGCGTTACTTCCAAAAGCTCCAAGACTGAGATTGAGGCTTATTTCAATTCTCCCGCCATTCACGAACTCAAGTTGCAAATTTGCGACATGGGACGGCGCCTCTGGGAGCGCGAGTATGTCGATGGCAACGGAGGGAATATCGCCATTAAAATAGGCGAAGACATCGCGCTTTGCACGCCCACGCTTGTGAGCAAAGGGTTCATGAAGCCGCAAGACCTGTGCATTGTGGATATGGAAGGCAACCAGTTGGCAGGGGTAAAGAAGCGGACGAGCGAGATTTTGATGCATCTCCAGATCATGAAACGCCAGCCACGTGCGGTGGCCACGGTGCATTGTCATCCGCCGTATAGCACGGGTTTTGCAGTGGCTGGAGTGGAGCCGCCGACCTGCATGATTCCGGAGTATGAGGTTTTTTCCTCCGTGGCGATGGCCCCGTATCGCACACCGGGCACACCGGAAATGGGCAAGCTCGTAGCGGACTTGGTAGACAAGCATAACACCGTGCTGATGGCAAACCATGGCGTGGTAACCTGGAGCCATCTAAATGTAGAGGATGCCTACTTTAAGATGGAAATTCTGGAGGCTTATTGCCGTACGGTGTTGGTTGCGCATCAACTTGGGAAGCCGGTCAATACGATGACTCCCACGCAGCTGCAGGACCTGCTAAAAATTAAGCAAAGCTTGGGGATTCCAGACCCGCGTCATGGCTTGAAAGAGTGTGAGCTTTGCGACAATGCCGAATGGCGCCCAGGGGTGAGTTGCGCAGTCGAGCCCAACGGCGCGAAGGGAAACGGCGCTCCAGCGGTGCTGGATGCGGAAGCGGAAGCCCTGGTGCAAGCTATAACAAATCAAATCCTGCAGGGGCTTAAATAGCTCTGAAGCGCGGGATTCGTCACGTTTAAATGCGAGTTCTCAAAGGCTTAATAGACAACAACCGGAGATGGTCCGAAGAAATTCGAGGCCGGATTCCTGATTTTTTTCAAAAGCTCTCACAGCAGCAAGCCCCGGCTTATCTCTGGATTGGCTGTTCAGACAGCCGGGTTCCCGCGAATGAGATCGTAGGGCTGCTGCCGGGAGAAATGTTCGTGCATCGTAATGTGGCAAACGTGGTGGTGCACACCGACCTGAATTGCCTGTCTGTGATGCAATATGCGGTGGAGGTGCTGAAGGTAGAGCACATTATCGTAGTAGGCCATTATGGGTGCGGCGGGGTGCAGGCGGCTTTGCAAAACCGCAGGTTGGGGCTAATCGACAATTGGCTCCGGCATGTGCAAGACGTGATGCTGAAGCATGAAGCCCTTCTCAACGCTATCGCCAACCCGATGGATAGGCTGAATAAACTTTGCGAACTGAATGTGATTGAGCAGGTCGTCAATGTAAGCCAAACAACCATTGTGCAAGAGGCATGGGACCGCAACCAGGAGTTAGCGGTTCACGGCTGGATTTACGGCCTCAAGGATGGGTTGATCCAGGACCTTAAAATGGAAGTGGCCGGGCACAAGGAACTTGCCGACGTGTATACGCAGGCGATGCAGAATATTAGTAAGCTAAAAGATTTAAGAGAACCAAACTGATATGAAGGTAGCAATCATCGGTGGTGGCGGTCGGGTAGGGTCCTGTGCAGCGTACGCCCTCCAATGCGGTGGGCTGGTCTCCGAGATCCAGATCCTGGATGCAAATAAGGATTTGGCCGAAGGCGAAGCACTGGACCTGTTGCATGGCAGCGCTTTTGCCGGGGATCAAAAAATTTATGCCGGTGATTACAACCGCGCGGCTGACAGCGACATTTTTCTGATTACCGCCGGTTTGCGGCGCAAGCCAGACGAGTCGCGTTTGGATCTGATCAACCGCAACGTGGCGCTGTTCGTTCAAATCGTTGACAGTATTAAGGCGGCCGGGATGAAGCGCGAAGCTCACATTTTTGTTGTATCCAACCCGGTGGATATCCTCACGCAGCTCGCGTTACAAAGGACAGGGCTTCCCTGGAACCAGGTATACGGCTTGGGGACGATGCTCGATACATCCAGGTTTAGTTCCTTGATTGCGGATGAATTGCAATTGGCGCCGACGCAGGTCAAAGCACTGATTCTGGGAGAGCACGGCGACTCGATGCTGCCTGTGTGGTCCAGTGCCACGGTGAACGGGTTGCCTTTAGCTGGACTGGCTGAATGTTCACCTTCCTTTCAGAATGCAGTTTTTGAGCGGACCAAGGGCAGCGGTGCTGAAGTGATCAAGAAAAAGGGCGGAGCAGGGTGGGCGGTGGGTATCGCGATTCGCGATGTCATCCATGCCGTGGTGTTGAACAAAAAGGTGCTCCTGCCGGTTTCCTCGCTTATTCAAGGCGCGTATGATGTTCGTGATATTGCACTGAGTGTGCCTTCGGTGGTCAGCCGCAAAGGAGTAGAGAAGCATGTGGAAATTAAGCTCTGGCCGAAGGAACTCATGGCATTGCAGGCTTCCGGGCGCGCTTTGAAAGATACGCTCGCTAAGGTAAAAATTTAGGTTGTTTATGTTGAAGTCACTCGACGCCAAACTGGCTGAAATCAAGGCCAATCCTTCCTCGCGCGCGTTCATTCTCGCGGATGCAAAGGACGCGGATATGGCTTTTGGCGTCCGTGCTCCGGGACCGCGTTCGTACCTGTCCCGCCGAGGTGAGCGCCCAGCCCGGTTCTCGCCGGAGGTATGGTCTCGGCAGGAGTTTGGGGCGCGCAATTTGCCAGAGTTTCTGGATATTATTCGCGAGGTTGTGCAGCAGGGAGTGGTAGATATCATGTTGATGTCTGCTTATGTAAACGAACTCCTTTCAATCAAGGAGGGGCTCTTCCGCAATTCCCATGTCACACCCGCCGCAAGAGCAAACGACACAACAGATGTGTGGGCAGCCCGGCATGGATGTTACACGCGGGAGCCAGCACAGCCATTCCGCTCGGCTGCGATTGATCACATCCAGTGCGGACAAATCGAATGTGACCGCACAACCGATGATTTTCCTGCCGCAAATCTTGGGCTTTATTCGGTGACGTTTGTAAACGAGCTAGAACAGGATCGGGAAACCCTCCTGGCATTTAAAGAGTTTCGTGAGGAGGCAGAGCGGAAGAAATTCAGGTATTTTTTAGAGATTTTTGATCCGAACGTAGACAGCGGCATTTCTGCGGAGAAGCTGGGAGAATTCATTAACGACAACATCTTGCGGATCTTGGCGGGCGTTCCGGACGCTGGCAGGCCGGCCTTTCTGAAGATTGTTTACCATGGGCCCAAAGCGATGGAGGAACTGGCCCAATATGATCCGAACCTGGTGGTTGGAATTCTGGGCGGCAGCGCGGGCACAACGTACGACGCTTTCAAGCTGGTGCATGATGCTCAAAAGTATGGGGCGCGGGTGGCGCTATTCGGCCGCAAGATCAACAACGCCGAGCACCAACTCGCTTTCATCGAAATGCTTCGCCTAATCACGGATGGTAAAGTCTCTCCCGAGGAAGCGGTGCGCGCTTATCACGGTGTTCTGCAGGCGAAGGGCATCAAGCCGTATCGGCCTCTCGAGCAAGACATGGTAGTGACGGATCAAGCTATGAGCTATGATGGCAATGCCAGCCGTCGGGCTACGGCTGAGATTCGCAATAATCCACTGGCTGAGAACAAAGGAAATGGTCACGTGGCATCACCTGCTCCAAAAATTTCTGAACTGGTTACTGGCCAGAAGCACAATGGAGAAGTTACTTGGCCAAAGCGCGAGAACGGTGCACCAGACTTCGATAAGATGACATCTCTCCAGCGCAATGCTTACGACGAATGGCGATTAAAACGAATCTACGGCTGACCAGCGTTTGATTGTTCATAAGTCCTCTTTCCGGGTCTTGGGTGAACAGCTTTGAACTGACGCTCTAAGTCTGGATGGTCGGGATCGACACCGCTGCGAGTTTGCATATCATGGCTCGCATGAACCTCATCCATTTGCTATTTGCTGCCGGGTTGTTGCTATCCGTTTCCTTGAGATCACCTGCTCAAGTAATCTCGACGATGGATGACCTGCGGTGGAACGCTCCAAAGGAAAAAACCCACGTCGAACTGGTCGAGGGGAAAATAGGAAAGGCGGTTAAGTTCACCTTTGAAAAGGATAGCCGGAGCGCTTTCATTACAAGCAGCATCAAGGGGAATCCTGATTGGGACAAGTCGGCTGGGTTTTCCTTCTGGGTTAAAGGATTTGGGTCCAACTCGTGGGGTGGGCTTCAATTTATTTATGATGAAGACTACGCGCTGCGCTACGATTTTATGTTTCCGATTCGGGGCGCCAACTGGACTCAAGTGGTAGTTGCATGGTCGGATCTGGTTCCGGTTTTACCTGGAACAAATGCGCATCGCTTGGATACAACCGCAGGGAGGCTTCCTTCAAAGCTGAGAGGGCCCTGGTTTGGTAAATGGTGGTATTGGGGAGACTATCCTGCTCACGCATTTGCGATTGATGAAATGCGGCTCGAACCTGTAATCGAGAAGCTCCAGGGAAATTGCCGAACGGATGATGCGGCACTTCAACGGTTCATCAAAAAGCTTCAGGCCGGCCAACCGGTGACTATTGTCACCATGGGAGATTCCCTGACGGATTACCGGCATTGGGCTAACCGCGAAGTGGCCTGGCCGAAACTACTGAAAGAGCAGATACGCCAGAAGTATAGGTCTGAGGTAACAATTGTGAACCCAGCGATTGGCGGCACCCAATTGCGGCAGAACACGGTGTTGATTCCTCAATGGCTGGAAGAAGCCCCGGAACCCGACTTGGTGACGATCTGTTTTGGCGGGAATGATTGGGAAGCAGGCATGAGAGGACCGTTGTTTAAAGAGGCTTATGTTGACACGATAGAGCGCGTTCGGTGTGCCACCAAAGGCAAAGCCGATATCCTGGTCCTCACCACTGTTCCCAGCGTGGCCCAGTGGAAGGCACGAGCGGAACTCGGGGAAGCTTGCCGCCGTGTGGCCCGTGAGCAAAACGCGGGCTTGGGGGATACTGAAAAAGCATTCTGGGCGGCGGGAGAGCAGGATAAGCAGCGGCTTTTTGTGAATGACAAAGTGCATCTTTCACCGGCGGGACACCAATTGATGGCGGAGACGGTTTTGAAGGCGATTGAAGCTGCTGCGGGGAAATAGTTTACGGCCGACCTTGCGACGGGGGTTTCCGAGGTCATAAAATCGGCAGTGACTTTCATTCAAGGTGGCATACAATACTCCTATGCAAGCCTCGTTCCACAGAACCTGTCCTGTAATCTCACGCGAGGCTTGTGCACTTCATAACTCCAACCAAATTGATTATGCAATATCCCCATCCTGAAGTGACCAAATTTTTGGCCAGCCAGCCTTTGAAAATGTTTATCAACGGCGAATGGACGGCAGCCGTTAGTGGCGACACATTTGAAACGCGCGATCCGGGAGATGGCAAGGTCATTGCAAAGGTGGCTGCCGGAGACAAACGAGATGTGGATCGAGCGGTGGCTGCGGCTCGTGATGCTTTCCGGAAATCAGACTGGGCGACCATGCCAGCGAACGATCGTGCGGTCATTATCCATCGCCTGGCAGACCTGGTGGACAAACACACGGAAATCCTGGCCCAGATTGAATCGATGGATGTGGGCAAGCCGTTGGCCCAGCCCATGAATGGCGACGTTCCAAATGTTGCGCAAACGTTGCGCTATTATGCGGATTTGTCGGTGCACACACGGCGACGTGAACCAATCGCGGTTTCAGGCTTTGATGCCCGGACAGTGCGTTCGCCTTATGGCGTTTGCGGATTTGTTTTTCCATGGAACTTCCCCATCCTGCTGGTCGGCTGGGGGATTTCTCCGGCGCTGGCAGCCGGGAATACGGTGGTGATTAAACCGGCGGAAGACACACCTTTATCGACGCTGTATTTTTGCAAACTGGCCGAGGAAGCTGGAATCCCCAAGGGGGTTATTAATGTGGTGACAGGCCTGGGTGAAACGGCTGGTGCGGCTTTGTCGCAGCATCCCGGGATTAATCGCATGTCATTCACCGGTTCACCGGAGGTGGGGCGACTGATCGCTGAATCCTGTGGGCGTAATCTCGTGCCGGTAAAATTGGAACTAGGAGGCAAAGGAGCAGCAGTCCTGTTTGATGACATTGATATCGATGCGACTGCTAAAGCTTTGGCGGGCGCGATTACATTGAACAGTGGCCAAGTTTGTTGCACGGCAACGCGGTGGATCGTGCATGAGAGAATTCTGGATAAGCTGGCAAACCGGGCGGCAGAGGTTTTAAGCGGAATTCAAATTGGCCATGGTTCCGACGCCACGACTGGGATGGGACCCGTGGTGAGTGAGAAGCAGCGGCAGCGAGTGCTGGGTTACCTCGAAAAGGGAGAACGGGAAGGCGCCCGATCCCTGCTTCGCGGCGGAGCAGCTAACGTCAAAGGGCATGAAGAAGGGTATTATGTGAAGCCAGCTCTTTTAACTGGCTCACCGGATAATGTTTGCGCTCGAGAAGAAATCTTTGGACCAGTGGCTTACGTGATGCCGTTCCGGGACGAGGCGGAGGCGATTGAACTGGTGAACCGCTCGAGCTACGGTCTGGCGAATAGTGTCTGGAGCCAAAACCTGGACCGCGCAAACCGGGTGGCTGAACGCCTGGTAGCTGGGAATAGCTGGATCAACGCACATAATCTCTTTCCTCACGGCGTGGCTTACGCGGGCTGCAACCTCAGCGGGATGGGTGGTGGCGTACTCGGACCAGATACGCTCATGGACTATCTGCGTCCTCAATCCATTGTCCGTCCTTTGGGTTGAAATGGAGGAGTGGTTTCCTTCACCTTGAACTAATGAGCGCTCGCTTCAATTTCAAGGAGGTCACCCATGGGCACTTTGTATTCCGCGAGTAGCGGGTTTTTAATCAGGATCGAGTCGTCATTTACATCTACTGATTGGGCCTGGAGTCGTGAACCGTTTTTTGTTTTTACCACGTACGGAGACGGTTTGCGAGGGGGAGGGGAGTCGCGCAGAATGATGGCCATGACTTTGCCGCGCTCGAATTGTTTGATCCCGAAGAGGATCGAAGTGACCTGAACCTGACCATCACCTAGTTGTTTAAACTCGCCGTCCACAAAGTCCTTGTTGCAAAGAAGTAGTCCAACCCGGCCGGGAATTATTCGTTCTTCCAAATCCTTTTGTAAGGGCTGGAGAAGAATGCGTGCGACGTGAATCGAGGAAAGAGAAGGTTGCTTGGCCGGGGTGTTAGTGACGGCGATGGAACTGTTGTCCGCCGATTGGATGGAAAAGGCGAGCACGGAGCCATCCGTCATAACGAGGCCAGCAGGGATTTTGGGTTTGGCCGCAGGCAAGGGTGGGGGCTTGGCAGGGACGAAGTAGCTAGCCGGGATAACGCTGCGTGATATCGATGTACTGCTCCAGAAGAAACGGGCACCAGCTTGTGGACTGGCATCTACCAGTTCAATGCGGAGATGATACTTCTCCCCAGCTTTGAGTTCAACGGGTGCGCTCACCAAATCGCCTTGACTACCTTTTACGGATTCCAAGAGAACTTTTTCGTTTAGGTAGAATCGAATGCAGTCCTCGGTCTCGATCTCAAAGGTAAATTGCTCACTCAACTCTGGTATGAGATCGCCTTCCCACCGAACGCTGTATTGATTGGGCTCAAAGCCGGGGATGGGGGGATTTTCCTCCCAATCAAAATCAATGGATGGATCAACACGCACTTTGTAGTCCCCGGTCAGGTTGGGCTTGTTGAAGTAGATGGCGAGAAGGCCATTGTTTTGAAAACCGGTGGAGGGGTCAGAAGGTGCCGAAGTGTAGAGGTATTCCGGAGCGACCAACGCTTTGGGTACGGAACTGCTGCTCCAAAAAAGCTTGGCGCTGGCGGACCAATTCTTCTCGTAGAATTCCAGCTTAAATTGATAACGTTTGCCCCCTTCGAGACTGATGGTGCCCTGATTTTCACCTGTGGTCGTAGTGCTGTCGCCCGAAATGATGAGCTTGTTGTTCACCCAGAGTTTCATCTGATCATTACCCTGGATGTAGAAGGTATATTTTTCGGAGAGCGGCGCTTCGATTTCACCTTCCCATCGGACGCTGAAACTTTCGCCGGCGTTTACTTCCATGGGTGGCTTTTCCTGCCAGTCGAAATCAATGGTGGGATCGATCCGCACCACCTGAGGCCCTGTGAGGTCTTTGCTGTTAAAGTAGGTAGCAGTAAGGCCGTGTACTTTGCCTTCAGTTTCGGTTTTCTCCTGAGCCTCGGCATCGTGCATTTGCAACCGCGAAAGTTGCTTGAGGTCCACCGTGGTATTCTGTCCGTTGGTGTTGCTGACTGTAAATCCGTGGCAGCTTGCCTTGATTTCGCCGTCCAGCTTTTTGCCATCTGACATTTGGATGGTGCCTGTGCCCGCCCATACCTGCGCTGCCCAAGAGAGACACCAAATCCAGAAAAACATCTTCATGCCCGTGACTCCTTCCCTGCTCATTGGTGAGCACGTTGAGGAACATTACTGCACGGCAGCGGCTTGAGCAAAAGAGGTGAAACCAGTATTACGCCTAATGCGCACCACGTGTGAAGTCGGCACTTTAAAGTTGCTGAAAGCGGGGTCGAGGAGGGTAACACCTTCCGGGGTGAGGGACAGGGACCCTATAAAGAGACGTGTTCGATCGATAAGTTCAAGAGTCCATGCCCAGGACGGTGGACGGGCGTCCCGCAGGATAATGGCCACAACTTCCCGGCGGGCATCGTATTTGCGCAATCCGAAGAGAACGGAGCTGACCTGAACCGTGTCGGCATCCAAACTGCGGAATTCACTTTCAACAAAGTCGCCGTTCGCGAGTAACACGCCGGTGCGGCCAAGAGGTATCTTTGAGGCGAGGGTTTGGGAGAGAGGCTGGCAAAGAATGGTGGCGACATTCACCGTGGAGAAGGTGATGCGCTGGAGCGCGCCAGAAACAGCAATCTGGGTTTCCGTGGCTTTCGCGACCCTGGTTCCGACGAATCCACCGTTTCGAAGGATTAAGCCTGGAGGAGTTTTGAGATTGAGCTCGGATTGGCCGCTCTGAACTGGTGGCTTGGAAGGGAACAGGTGGTCCGATGGAATGATCGACTTTGGAACTGAGGAACTGCTCCATTCCAGCCGGGCTTTGATGGGTCCGTTGGTGTTCTGCAATTCGATTTCCAGATCGTAGTATTCCCCGGCGACGAGGGAAACCTGTTGGTTGATTTCTTCCGGCTCGGGTCGCTTCCAATGGTCAACGACCGGAAGGCGGTTAATGGCGAAGCGGGCTCCCTCATCAACGGAGAGGTGAAAGGTGTATGGCTCAGTGAAATCGGCTTTGACGCGGCCAGTCCAGCGGATGCTGTAGTTGGTGGCGGTTATGCCTAAACCTGGAGCCGTGGCTTCGCTGGTATCCAAGTCGAGATTGGTCACGATCCGACTAAAGGTGTTCCCGGTCAGGTCAGGTTTGGCGTAAAAGGTGGCAAGCAGGCCGTTGGTCGTCTGGTGGAATTCGGCGGGATGGGAAGGGGCATTCGTGGCAGGGAAGAGGCGGTCTTTAGGGATTGTCATTTTTGAGAAACCCGGGCCGCTCCAGGAGAGTCGAGCACGAGCGGGTCCCCTTGCATTAAAATAGTCCATGCGCAAAGGGATGCGCTCACCGGCTTTTAGAAACAGTGTCATGCTGGTGTCACCGGCGTCCTGCTGCTGCCAGCGCTCGACCATGTATTCGTTTTTTAGGAAAAGCCGGCTGCCGTCATCCGCTGAGATGAAGAAGGAGTAGTCACCCGCAACGGGTGCTTCCACCTCTCCTACCCAAGTTGCGCTGAAGTAATCGCTGTCGATTTGGCGGACTGGATGGTCTTTTGGTCCCCAGAAAAAATCGACATAATCTTCCAGCCGAATGTAGGCAGGTCCGGAGAGATTTGTTTCACCGTAATAGAAGCAGAGCAAGCCAGAACCTTTGCCAAGCGAGTTGGTGGTAGCGAAGGCTGTGCTCGAGAGTTCCAGACGGAGCAGATTGGTCAGGGGGACGGCAGCTTGCCTGGCAACATTTGAAATGGTGATCGCGCCCGCGGTAAACTTGATATCGCCGGAGATGCTGTTGCTATCGATGGTGCGGACGATGCCGGGAACTGCCATGAGTTGATGGCAGTACAGGAGAGACAGGATGATGCAGAAGCGGTTCATGAACTGAGGCGGAGGCTCAACGTTGGTAGAGCGGGATGTAATGATAAGGCATGGCCAGAATCATGGTGTAAACACCTGTGCAGTAAACCTGGCCGACCGATTTGCCTTGGTCCAGCTTGGTGTCCCAGTAAAATTGATCGCCTTTGCCCGACGCGTTCTTCAGGAGGATGTCTTTGAGGTCCGTATACCACTTTTGCCAGGTGTCCCCACCGATCATGTACTGAGCGGGGGCGGCGTAAAAATTACCATAGGTAAACCACTGGTCGGATTGCTTCATGTTTTTGACCAGGTATTCGGAGCCGGCCTTTACCATGGGGTCATCATACAGGCCGCAAACCTGGAGGGAGTAGATGGCGGCAGCGGTGCGGGCGAAACCGGGCTCGCGGTTGGGCTGGTAGGTGAAACCACCGCTGGGCTGGTGGTAGCAGCGTTTAACGTATTTGACCGCGTTATCGATGGTGGTTTGAGGGACATCGATACCGGCGTTCTTCGCGGCACGCAACGCGACGACCTGGAGGACTGTCACGGAGATATCGGCATCCCGCGCGATTGGGCGATAACGCCAGCCGCCTTCATTATTTTGGGAAGCGATGATGAGCTTGATGATTTTGTCCAACTTCTGCTTCATGACCGGGTTGCGGTTTTGGCCATAGAGCTCGGCCAGAGCAATGGAAGCGACACCATGGCCATACATGTATTGGCCATCGTTGCGATTGCCGATGATGCCGTCGGGAGCAGTAGAATCGAGAAGGTATTGGAGGCCAGCGGTCACGTTTTTGCCGAACTCGCCTTCACCCGGAAGTTGGCCGGCGGCCTGAAAGGCCATCAGGACATAACCAGTGATAGCGGTGGGATGCCGTTGTTCTTCGTCCGTTGAGCCCCAGGCGCCGTTTGGAAGCTGCTTGGAAGCAAGCCAGCGAAGGGCACCTTTGACGACCGCTTCGGTCTTTTCGTCGATTTTGACGGGGTCGCTACGGATCGGTTGTTGGGCGCAGAGAGGGGTTAGGAAAGCAAATGAGAGAAGAATGGCGGCAAAGGTTGTGCGCAGTGACTTTCGTAAAAAGGAGGATGAGGCGTGGGCATCCTCTCCCCGGCCCTCTCCTTCAGAAAAGGAGAGGGAGAGAGTTGCGTTTGGCCGGGGGGCGCTCCGGTGCTGGGGCAGCACGCCTCCTGACCGGGAACGAGTCGTCCCCGATCCGTTTGGCGAAACGAAAAGACAAAGGTTTGGCATTTTTATTATGTAAGCCATTGGTTGAGCTTACTGATTCCCGCTGGATTGATCCGACAAATT
>JAQGOV010000052.1 GCA_028293425.1 Verrucomicrobiales bacterium | reverse complement strand
TCTTCGGCGCTCTCGGCGTGAGGCGCTGAAGGGGTGGGTCATTACCGTTTAACTCCTGAATTGCCGGACTGCTTCATTGAATTCCGCGGGATCCTGGTGAGGCGGATTCTCCCAACCGCTCCTGCAGTTCTGAAAAGCGCGCATCCCCCAGCACTGTGCGAAGTTCCGCATCTAGTTTTTCCTGGGCCTTAGCCCGCTCTTCAAGATAGGACTGCTTCACGGACTCAATTTCGTTTCCATACAGCTCGTCAAACGCCTGTTCCAACCGCGCAACAGCAAGGATGGTTTCCCTATCCAGAGCCCGGCCCCCCGGCTCCTGTTGAAGTTTTTGGGCCATGTTGGAAGTGCGCAGTTCGTAATCTTCCAGTTCTTCCTGTGAAAGCAACTGCGCCAGCGCCTGTTTGCGTTGCCTCCGGATAACACGCAACTGGTTCAAGTCTTCTTCTGAAAAATTATTGTGCAGCATTTGCTCGTTAAGGACCTTCTCGGTAGTATCAAATGTCCTTTGAAGACTACGGAGTTTTCCTCGCTTTTCCGGCGACACATTCGCAAGGCGAGCCTCATCAATAGTTAAGCCGGTGCCTTGCGGCCCCAAGTGGCCAGGGAGCAAAACTTCTAGAACGGCCTCCTCCTGCTGAGCGAGGTCTGGCCCATTAATAACGGCAGCTTCTCCGGAAAAGAGTTTATGAACATCGGCCCGGATGATATCCAGGATCGTCTCTTCCGGACATTCAATGGACCGAAGGTTCTCAATATAGGTGTGATAGTTGGTGGACTCCAGGAATGCCCACGACAGCTTCGCACCGGCCGAGGTTTGCCATTCCGGAGGCGTGGCTTCTGGCCATTGACTAGTGTTAAAGGAGGCGTCTTGATGGATGCTTCCCGCCAGGCCGGCAGATGAAGGCGAGGACCTCTCGGAGGTGCGCAGGGCATAGCCCGCGACACCTCCAAGCATTGCGGCGGTGACAAGAAACAATGGCCGCAGTCGCATCCATTTCATTGGAATCGTCGCCCCCTCCTTGTTCTGGTCGAGGAGTTATGCAACCAATGACGGTGATGGAGTTGATACTCCATTCATTTGTCAGCCGACCTTTTGTTAGGTGTTGACTCCATTTGGGAAGAACCCACCCTTCCTTACGTTTTTGGCGAAGTAAACAATATTTAAAACCTGTTGGGGAGTTCGGGCAAAGACCAGGCCATTGGCATCTGTGGGCACGATGTTGGCCTTTCCTCCAAGCACCACTCCCTGGTCATCGTCGCCAGTGCCATCCAGCGCGTCCCGTAAATCGGAAATCTTTTGTGCTGCGGCTTGCGCGGTTCCTCCCAGTTCATAAATTTTGGTTCTGACGTTGGCCGCGTGATAAGCCTCAGTGCCCAAAATACCGGCTGCTGCCGAAAGCACCACCTTGTTGTTCAAGAGGGGCGCCGCGCCCCGGTAAGCGGTGACTCCAACATCCTCAAAAATGAAGGCTGCCAATAAAAAGGATACTTCATCTGCAAACGGATCAAAGGTGTCGGCCGATCCGATAACCCCTGCAGCTCGGGCGGCAGCAGTAAAACTATTTTGAAGATCAATAGTGGGCCGAGCGACGGCACGGCCCCCTAAAACCTGCCGGAGAAAACGCACATGCGCCTGTTCGTCCGCGGCGATCTCGTTAGCGTATTGCTCAATCGCGGGAGTGGTAAAGGGAACTTTGGGGCTGCTTTTGATGAGAACGTTTCCTCGTGTTCCTCGGCCCGTCACCGCGATGCCTTTGGCTTCAATTCCAGATCCCGTCGTGGCATAGGTGTAGAATTCGGCCTCCAGATATTCCAGGTTGAGGGCAAAATTAAGGATGTTAATATCGGAGGCGGTTATCGTTGTCCCTGCCGCGGCCGCGTTGGGCGCATGAAGCAATCCTAAAGAGGTTAGCCCGAGTGCGCCCAGGCCGAAGCCCTTTAGGGCCTGGCGGCGGGTTGGATTGGTTTTAGTTGTGTGTAGTAAACTTTTGCCAGTATTCATGGTGGTGTTTCTCCAGTTTGTTTTCCCGTTTCGGACCCGTTTTGGTTTGGACACCGCATCTCGACCCAAACGGAACGAGTGCAAGGAGCATCATCTTTCAAGATCGCACGATGGGGGGAAGTGCCGCTCGACAAAACAGGACCGTGAGCAGCCTTTTTGTCAGGAAAAAAACATTTGCAAATGACTTTGCCTGCTCAAGGTGTAGGTTGGCTTGCACAGGAGGAAACACCAAAGACAGTGTCCGAGTGGAAACTGGGCGTAAGCCAAATAAGGAGATGATTATGAAAAGGCAAAATATTATAAGTCTTTGGACAAGCATGGCGATGCTGGCTTTAACGGGGGTTCTGGCTCTACAGGCGCAAAATAGTGCTCCAACCACAACAGAGAAGCAGGGGCAACTGGGAAAAGTGCAGCCAGCTAAACACTACATCAGTCAGGATCTTAAAAGCCAATCGGGGGAAAAGCTGGGCAAAGTGGAAGATTTTATAGTCGATTTGGAATCCGGCCGGATTCTGTATGCCATCGTGAATGCCAGCGGGTCCAGCCGAGGTGTGCCGGTGGAATTGATCAAGCCGGCAGCAGACCAAAACTCGCTGACCGTCAGCTCGGACAAACAACATGTGGATAATGCTCCAGCAGTGCCAAAGGGGGATGCGGCGCAACTCAGCTCAGCCGCCCTGGCCGGAAGCATTGCAAAATACTTCAATCAAACCACATGGTATCAGCAGGGTAACAACGCTGGAAGTGAAGCGAAGGATTTTGGAAATGCCCAGCGGGTGAGCCAGTTGGCAAACATGGAAGTCCGGAATTCTTCCGATGACAAGGTCGGTAAAGTTGAGGATGCGGTTCTGGACCTGAATAGCGGTTACGTCACTTTTGTGATGCTCGATCCCTCGCAAATGTTGGGGCAAGCAAACCAGAAGCTTGCAGTTCCGCCAAATGCTTTCACAAAAGGTTCGGGCAACTTCCTCGTAACGGGCCTGGACAAAGAGATTCTGAGCGGCGCGCCGAAGTTCAACAACAATTGGGCCGACCTCTCGGATATGAGCAAAGCAGGTTCCATTTACAGCTATTACGGCAAACAGCCTTATTGGAACCTTTCTCCCACTGGACGGGAATAAGAGCAAACCAGTTTCATCGCAGTTGAGTCCGCTGCAAAGGCCTTTCAGTGACTCTGAAAGGCCTGACTATTTTCCACCAAAAGGTCCGTCAGGGCACCCAAGGAGATAGGTTTTTGCCAGCAGTCGAATGCGCTCGCTTCGTATCGTTAGGGGTGAAGTGCAGCCCTGTCATTATCACGGGAATGTGCTTTAGGGCAGGAGTTTGCTTAATGTAATTCAAAAGCTCCAAGCCACTGCAATGAGGGAGATTCATTTCGCAGAGCACCAGCCTGAGTCCACCAGAACAGGTTTCGGCGCGCTTCCTAAGAAAAGCAAGGGCTTCGGAGCCTGTTTGCAATATGAGGAGGGTAGCCGGGAAAGGAAGCCTAGGCCATTCGTATTGGAAGAAGACGATGTCGTTGTGATTATGTTCGCAGACCAGTACCAAATTTTCCTGGATCATTTAGGCCTCCTCCTCGCTCAAGGTGCTTTCCATGTGAAAGGCAAGAGAAACAAATGCATACGTGCTGGGGAGGAAAGGTTGATAATGACGAGCGAGGATTGCGAGCTCGGACGGGTTAAAACCATTGGCATCCTGGTGCGAGCCTTTCTTCCTGCGGATGGGCAGAAATGGCAGAGAGTTCGTCTTGTCGATTCCATCACCATCAGTCACATTAAGCGGGTGATTCCGAGAATCTTGGTGGTTGATGATCGAAAAGAGAACCTGCTGGCTTTCAGCGCGGTTTTCTCCGGTCTCGATTACGAAATTGTGGAAGCGCAATCCGGCAAGGAGGCGCTCAGGCTGCTCCTGCATCAAGAATTCTCGCTGATTCTTTTGGATGTCAACATGCCGGAGATCGATGGATTCGAGACCGCGCGGCTGATCCGGCAGCGCAAAGCGCCTGCCGTTTTGCCGATTCTGTTTATCAGTGCGCGTGAACCTGATGAAGAAGACCGTCGCCAGGCCTTTTCCCTGGGCGCCATCGATTACATTGGCAAACCGATCATTCCTGAGGTCCTGCGCGGGAAGGTTTCCGCCTTGTTGGATCTCCAGGCCCGGGCCGAATCACTTGAAGCGGCGGTTCGACAGCGAACTCAGGAACTGGAAGACCTCAACCTGCGCGCCGAAAAGCTGCGAGGGACCGTCGCGGAACTTGAAGCTTTCTCCTACAGCCTGTCCCACGACATGAAGGGGCCGCTCCGGGCCATGCAATCCTATTCAAAAATTTTAGAGGATGATTTCGCGGACAAGCTTCCGGAGGAGGCGAAAAGCATGGTGCGACGAATCGGGTCTGCGGCTAATAGGTTGGAAAAGATGGTTGCTGATGTTTTGGCGTACAGCCGCATGACTTTAGAACCCATTTCAAAAAAGCCTGTGGAGATGGAAGGGCTTATCGGCGGGATCATCGAGCA
The DNA here is from genome assembly GCA_028293425.1 of Verrucomicrobiales bacterium. GTDB lineage: Bacteria > Verrucomicrobiota > Verrucomicrobiia > Limisphaerales > JAQGOV01 > JAQGOV01. The sequence continues at coordinate 41,285 of JAQGOV010000052.1, read as the reverse complement.
CGACTCACACTTGCAGCCGCCAGAAGCGACTATCAGGATTGAAGGACCTTTGCCCACAGTGAATGGGCATCCAGCGTCGCTGGTGCAATGTGTCTCAAACCTCCTTTACAACGCGGTCAAGTTTGTCGCGCCAGGAGTTCAGCCTCAAGTAACCATTCGTGCTCAGGAAGTGGAGGGCAGCATTCGGTTTTGGTTTGAGGATAACGGCATTGGAATCGCGTCCGGAGCAAGATTGAGCATATTTGAGCCCTTTCAACGATTGCATTCCGAAAAGCAGTACCAAGGCACCGGCTTGGGATTAACCATTGTCCGCAAAGCGGTCGAAAAAATGGGGGGCCAATTTGGTGTCGAGTCAGAGGAGGGGAAGGGGAGCCGGTTTTGGATCCAATTGCCTAAAGGCGAGATGCGAACTGAGAGTTGAGAGCCGAGCCGGGCTTAGCACTTTACGGGCAGAGGCAGTCGATTGGCTTCCTGCCCATTATTCGTTTAATACTCGAACCGGATTCTTGGTTCCTTGCCTGAGGAGTTCGGCCGCTGGCTGAAAATCGATGAGGCTGCATAAGGGCAAAGGATTGGCTTACCTATTATGCGGAGAGAGGAGGAACCGCATGAGAGCACCTTTTAGTTTGGAATCGGAGCAGCGGGTTGGCAGCCAGTTTTGGGTGGAGCTCAAAACCGCGTAGAGTTAGGAGAACGGTTTTGGAGATAGAAACCTGCGCGCGAATAGTGGATTCTTGACACACCGTTTCCCTTGCCCCAAAAAGTATGTTGCTCTGCTTATGGAAGTCGTGAAGTGTAACCACTGAAATTTCAGCTTCTCGGGGCTTGACTGCGCTGCCTCACTGGTTAGGATCGTTGCCGTCCAATTCAGTCGTAAGCCTTGGTGGTGTGATCCAAAATTTCTGCCAGGTGTGTTGGATTGGAACCGAACCAGGACGGCGACCTCCTGCTGAAAGCCAAAAACTAACTACCAAAAGAGAAAGAATTCCTGATGAAAAAACCGCTAGCCTTAATGTTAGGGCTAATGCTCCCAGTGTGCCTATTCACCCTGCCGAGCGAAGCCAAAATCACGATTCCCCCGCAAACCACGACACCGGAGCGAACCCTAGCCGATTGCCAGGCAGGACTCGCTGATCTGGAGGACATGGTATCGCATCTGACCGTGATTAAAACAAAGGACACCCAGAAGGTCCTTGGGAAGCTCCTGAAGACGCTCCACAAAGCCGAAAGCAGCCTAGCCGGCAGCGGGACCAAGAATCTCCTGAACGCCGCTGACGAAGTGGACAGCTTCTGGAATGACCTGGTTGCTCTGGCGGACAAAGGCAAAGTGGATGGGTTCGCAGCCGACGACATTATCTTTGCTGCGTGGGACGTGGAGGATTGCATCGTGGAGCTGTTCTACCCAGATTGGAATATCCTGGATGACCCGGATAGTTTCCCGTTCCCGGATTTCCCCTGGTTTTGAGGCTCAAAGGCCCGAGGCGAGCTCTGGAGGATTTAAAGGTGAACGTTCGCGGTTAAGGTTGATCAATAACTCGGGCCGCGGATTCCCGCCGTGAAGCCAGTGTAGCCAAGGGGTTGAACGATTCAAAGTGGCGCTTGTTGTTCCTGAAGCAACATACGCCACTTATTTTTTTGGGGGTCAATTTTGTCCAGGTTTGCGTCGGCGGAAAGTAAGTGATCTGGAGAAGTGAAACTTGCCAATGGAGGTAGGGAAACACATACTTCGTTTTTCGTTACTGCTCGGTATTTAACTTATAGCTCAGACCGAGAATCGATGGAGCCTGGGAATTTAAAATGAAGGTTTTTATCGCGAATAAGAAAATAGGTTGTTTCTGGACGGCTCAGAAGACTTGGGTTTCAAGCATGGACGGAGCGCGGGATTTTGAGCGGGTGATTCCGGCCACGGATTGCTGCAAAAGACTTAAATTAAAGGATGTGGAGTTGGTTCTGATTTTCTCGGGAAGCCAAACGGCTGTGCGGGTGGACGGTCTTGTACGAAGCAAGTTGAAAGACAAGGGTTTGATTGCACTGATTGGAGCGAGCCTTGCGTTCGCCGGTCATCCCGAGTTCTCGTGCGGTGCCGCCCACTACGTTTGGTCCGTAATGGACACGTGGTTTCCATACGCCGTCCTTATCGCGTGAGTGCCTGACCTGAAAAACAGGGAGGGGCTTATAATAATGGGGCAGGGTTTCGCGATGGGATCCTGGTAGCCGTAATGGAAACCGAAAATGCAACGCACGGCAAATTCATGGGACACGTCCTCTGAACTTTCGGCTTCACCGGTTCGCACCCGCCGCGTTAGGGAACGTACATCCGAATGCTACCATCGATGGTTTCCTTGGTATCGATGGATTTAACTGTGCCCAAGAGCTGGGAGTCGGTCATTTGATGAGCGCTCCCGTCACTCAACGCTGCATTGCCTGTATTTGGCCCATGGCAAAGAGCCTTATCCCATTTGGCTTTTTTTCCTCCCGTCGGCGTGTTGATGGTGTAACAAGCGGTGTCGTCCGGCAGGCCGGAAAAGTCGAATCCGCTCATAGAGCGATCAGCAGCCAGGAAGTTCTTCGGCTTCGTTTCATCGGCGTCGTTTGCCAGCGAGTAGCTGACATTGATGCTGTCCAGGATTCCGAAGGTGTCCGCGACCTTACGTTCTTTGTCATTGGGACAATGAAGGATCTTGGTGGTCACTAATTCGTTGGAAGCGAGCATGAACTGGATGTGGGCGCGGGAATCGTCCGTGCCGTTAGGCTTGCCGCCACCATCCGCATGCTCGACCTGCCAAGGGAATTTGCCCTCCCGGTCCATGGCCCAAAGGCGCATGCCCAGGCTGATCTGTTTCAGGTTGCTGACGCATTGGATACGCTGGGCGCGGCTTTTGGCCTTGGCCAGCGCCGGCAGGAGCAAGCCCGCGAGGATGGCGATAATCGCGATGACCACGAGCAGCTCAATGAGCGTAAAAGCCCGGCTGCCGTAATCGCGTTTCATGAGTCCTTTCATGCGTGTATCACCACTACTGCCCGGCAGCCGCTTTAAGGAGTGAGGACCTTCACTGCACGATAATACTTCTGTGGGCCAGCGGTGGCGTTCGTGCGAGCCATGGAGGAATCGTAGGCAATGGAAGCCCCGCCTTCATCCGCAAACGGCACGGCGAAATTGGTGGTCGATTGCAACTTGTAATAGAAACCGCGCTGAGTGTTGAATCGCACTTCGCAAGTTGCCGGGTTCAGGGTGTTCATGGCGAGCGTTGGAGGCAGGTTGGTGACAATGGAACCATCGAAATACTTGGAAACCAAATTCCAAACACCTATTCCGCACTGGGAGCCAACCTGGCGGCCGGTGAAGTCATCAATCGGCGGGTGAATGCCGCCCCAAATACGAGATAAACCGGCCTGATCGGCAGCGTCGTAAAAGGTGGCCCATTGGACCTGGAATGACTGGCTAGGCCCGTATTCAGTGTCGATGCCATGGCCGGCCTGCACATTATAAACCGCCATTCCGCCTGGAAAGAAAGGCGTGCCCGTCATGGCAGCGAGGACCTCCGCCGCGGAGCGGCTGAAAGTGCTGTGACCGGAGATGTAGCCAGGGAAAGGAGGAGTGACGAAATTTGTTTTTTGGTAAGGTCTCCAGGTCTCGGCATGAATCCAGGTGACGCCGCTATGCTGGGTAGTAGGATCGTCTGGCTGCCCAGGCCAAGCCATGATGGCGATCTTACCCGGGAACAGCCCTGCATGACGACCCGAGGCGACGGATGATGGGGTGACCAGCTCGATCAGGTTTGTGATCAACGGCAGCCCGTTCGCGTTATAGGAGTCCGCAGCCGGGGCGGTGGACTGGCCAAGGCCAGCCAAATACCGAATGGCACTCATCGGGCGCCAAGCGTCATAATAGCGTTTGATAGACCAGGCCGCGCAGGCAGCCTCGTGCACGGCGGCATTGACCGCTAAATACATCTTCACGTCCCATTCCAAATCGCCCAATACGGGGCCAGTGCCTCCGATGCGTTTGGTGAATGCGGGGTGATCAGCAACAGCATTTGCCAAGACGTTCCAATGGCCCGGGGGTGTTTCGGAATTTGGACCATCCGCCCAAAACTCCGCAAGAAACCGCACGAAATCTCCTCGTTTTACCTGATTCTGAGCGTAGGGCAAACCTGTGGCTGGATTTAAGGGGTGGCCGGTTCCGTCATTCTTCCCAACCGAATTGTTGCCAAAACTTCCTGGCGAGGTGTCCATTAACACCCCATCGTCGGGGGACAACTGGCTGCCATAGCGTAAAACCTCGACGACGTTGCTGACGAAGTTGGCGTGCGTGGCAGTGCCAAAGAAGGGAGGAGGACCTGGATCGATCCATGGCTTGGTAATGTCCGTGCGTGTCAAGGCTACTGGCCGCACCCCGAGCCATTGCGCCCCTAGGTAGGTCTGAAGCGCGCCAACTGGATTGCCAAGATTATCCACGGCGTTGACGATTTGGAGACGTTGCCAGTGGTTAATGTCCGACACCGTGTGCCCGTAACCGTCATCGATACCTGGTCGATCCGTAGCGAGTTGAACGTTGGAATAAACATAGCCGCCTTGGTTTGCCGGGTAGTCTGCGTAGGCGTTTAGCTGCCTGGCTCCGTCATTTATAAACCAGGCCGAAACAACGTCATAAACCGAGTTGCCCACACCTGTGGGAGTGTTGGTGTCGCGGGTGGTGTTGGCGGGAGAGTAACCGAGGCTTACGAGCAAATTTGTGTCGGCGACCAATGTGTTGAATGCGTTGATTGAATAAGCGTGCCGTTCGGTGAGAATACGAAACGCCGCATAGCTAATGGCATTGCTGCGGGCAGCCGCGATGTCGGGCGCCGTATGCTTGCCGCGGTAAATAAAGCCGACAGCGGTTGGATCGTAGGCAGCCCAGGCATCGTACATGGCCACGGAAAGGCTAAATAGATTGCGGGCCTGCACAGGGGGATGCGCCCGGTCAACTCGAACCGCGCCAAGTGCTCGTTCATCCCAAACACGGGCTACACTATTCGAGGCCGCGCCGTAGGAGCTCACGGTCGTGGCAACAAAGAGCAGTAGCAAAAACGGTTTTGCGGCAGCTCGAATCGAGGTGCGGCCCTGAAAAATACACAAGAGTGGCTTCATACAACTTTCGGATAGTGGCGATTACAACACATTTTGCTCACCCTGCCGAAGGTTTTGGGAGGTAATGCCCGACAAATGTGGCGAAATGCAGCGCACAAGGGGCAAGCTGCCTTTGGAATGGTTCATCGCGCCGATGATAACAGAAATCCAAGTCGCCGGAGAAGCGTAAGATCACGTATCCTGATATCCGCATTTTTGCGGTGTTTTGGTGCATGATTTTCCTTTTTCCTGACACGTTGGTCCCTTTCCCGTTCGTTAAACGACGATCCAAGGACTCTTTCTTGCGAACGGTGAGGTTGAGGTTAAGTGTATTGAAGAGGGGGTTATGGCTGATATCCGAGATATTCGTTGGCAACAATTCCGAGGACAACTTGGCCAGGTGGCTTATGCCTTGAGCCACATTCAGATCGGCCGGATCACTCCCACTGCTACCTGGGCGCCTGCGATCAATGCTTACCGTTGCGAGAAGGGATTCCATATTTTTGTCGATTTGGCCGGGATCCGAAAAGAAGAGGTCGATGTGCATGTTGAACCGAGCCGCGTGCTCATCCGAGGCACTCGCAAGTCGCCCGAGCCTCGGCCTGGGCAGAGTGAAGCTCTTCAGGTGCTGGCCATGGAAATTGATTACGGAGCTTTTGAGCGTGAGCTGGTTTTTCCAGAGGAAGTAGATCCCCCCCGCGCTTCCGCGGAACAAAAGGACGGTATGCTTGAAATCATTCTTCCATTACGACCACAAGCCTAGGAAACGATTATGACAGCTCAACATAATTTGTTGGATCCCGGGGAAGAAGGCGGGGGAGCATCGCCCCCTGTGATTGGTGTGACTGAAGACGGCACTGTTCGCATTCCTGGTGACCTGCCCATTTTGCCAATGCGCGGGAATGTCGTTTTCCCAGGAACCGTCGTCCCGCTCACCGTCCGCCGGCCTTCTTCGATCAGGCTTTTGGATGAATCGTTAACGCACAATAAGATTATTGGCCTGCTCACCCAGCGGGAAGGCCAAAACGAAAACCCGGAGCCGCGTGATTTATATCCAGTCGGAGTTGCGGCAAGAGTGGTGAAACTCCTGCGCCAGCCGGAAGGGACGGTGCTCATCTTTGTGCAAGCCCTCCAGCGGTTCAGGCTGGGGCGCGTGCTCCTCACCCAGCCTTTTATCCGAGCTGAGATTGAAGTGGTGGTATCCCATGCTCCTCCGGAGGAGGACAAGGAGGTCCAGGCAGGGGAAAAAAATTTACGCGAAAGCGCCAGCCGCTTGATCGATCTGACTCCCGATATGCCGGATGAAGCCAAGAACCTGCTCCAGCGAATAGGCACTCTTGAACAACTCGTGGATTTCCTGGCGGGAAATCTCAGCCTGGCTGTTCAGCAGAAGCAGGATTTGCTTGAGGAGTTGGACGTGGTGAAGCGCATGCGGGCGGTGCAATTAGTGGTCTCCTCCCAGCTCGAAATTGCCGAACTGCAGCAGAGATTGCGGGAGGATGTGCAGTCACAGTTTTCAGAACGGCAGCGCCAGGCTTATCTCCGCGAGCAGATTCGCGCGATTCAACGCGAACTTGGCGAGGATGAAGAAGGCTCGGACCACCAGGTGGAAGAATTGCGCCAGCGACTGGATGACGCCAAGCCGCCGCCGGAGGTTCGTGAACACGCCGAACGCGAATTGAAGCGGCTGGGCTATATGGCCCCTGGCAGCGCCGAGTTCTCGGTCATCATCAGCTACCTCGAAACACTCGTCGAACTGCCATGGGTCAGGACCAGTGAGGACAAATTGGATCTCGACGAAGCCCGGCGCGTCTTGGACCGCGATCATTATGATCTGGAAAAAATAAAACGTCGGCTAATCGAATACCTGGCTGTTCGTAAATTGAATCCACACGGCCGCGGCCCCATCCTTTGTTTCATCGGTCCGCCCGGTGTTGGGAAAACCAGCCTCGGTCAATCGATTGCGGACGCGCTCGGCCGGAAGTTTTCACGCGTCAGCCTCGGAGGGATTCGCGATGAGGCGGAGATTCGGGGCCACCGGCGCACCTACATTGGCTCGATGCCCGGGCGCATCATTCAGGAACTGCGCCGCGCGGGCACGCGGAATCCAGTTATCATGCTCGATGAAGTCGATAAGCTCGGGGCCGACTTCCGGGGAGATCCTGCCAGCGCTCTCCTGGAAGTGCTCGATCCCCGGCAGAATCACAGCTTTGTGGATCGATATCTGGACGTTCCATTCGATTTATCGCAAGTCATTTTCATCGCCACCGCCAATTACGTGGAAGGCATTCCCGCGCCGTTGCTGGATCGGATGGAGACCATCCGGTTGCCTGGTTATACCGAGCGGGAAAAGTTGGAGATTTCCCGCCGCTACATCGTGGCGCGCCAACTTGAGGAGAACGGATTGAAACCAGAGCACTGCGTTTGGGAGGACCCCGCCTTGAGCAAAATCATCAATGATTACACGCGTGAAGCCGGTGTCCGTGAGTTGGAGCGTCAGATCGGTTCCGTTTGCCGCGCTGTGGCTGCGCGAGTAGCTCGAGGCGAAACCTCCCACGTGACGGTGACGCCCAGTTTTGTCCAGGAAGTTCTTGGGCCCCCGTTCTATATTCGCGAAACACGCCTCAAAACGAATAATCCAGGAGTGGTCACCGGATTGGCTTATACGCCGTTTGGCGGAGAAGTTCTCTACATCGAAGCTGCGAAATTTCCAGGCAAGGGACAGGTCCATCTCACCGGCCAAATCGGCAACGTGATGAAAGAATCAGTGGAGGCCGCTCTCAGCCTGCTGCGCACCCGCGCCCGGGAATTAAGTATTCGAGATGAAGCTTTTCGCGACTCGGATCTTCATGTCCACGTTCCGGCTGGCGCGGTCCCAAAAGATGGGCCTTCGGCTGGCATCGCTATGTTCACCGCCCTGGCTTCTCTTTTCACCAACACCCCTGTGCGCTCGGATGTGGCCATGACAGGAGAGATCACTCTCCGCGGGCTGGTGCTCCCCATCGGTGGCTTGAAGGAAAAAAGCCTCGCGGCGCTTCGTGCCGGAATTGAAACCGTTATTATTCCCAAGCTCAATGAGAAGGATCTTTATGACATGCCGGATGAAGTGATGCGCTCGATCCATTTCGTGCCCGTAGAAGATGTGGACCGCGTTCTCACAGCCGCGCTGGAGCCCAGTGAGCACACGGAGAGTGTGGAAGCGAAGGAACGATTTGAAGCCGAATTGGCATGAAGCTCCGGCTTGGGAGGTTAAATCTGCAAAAAGATGTCATTTCCTCCTCGAAAGGTAAGAATTTGCATGTCATTGTCCGGTTTTACGATCTCTCCTAAATCGCTTATAAGGGGAGAGTTCTACATTAATACGGGGCATCGACCCCATTCAATGGCAGGCAATTCTCAATAAAATAGATTGTATTGACCGTGGGTCATAAACCGAATGTCACCTATGCAAAAAGAACTAACCTACAACGACGTGAGGGCGCAGCGGGCCGCAGCGGCCCAGGCCACCCCGGCGCCCACGAACCGTGCTACTCCCCAAAACAACCCTGCTCCTCCCCCTGCCAAGCAAGCCACCATTTCCGTTCTCCTCGCGGATGACCACAATGTGGTTCGCGAGGGTCTGCGGCTTTTGCTCGAGTCCGCGGATGATATCCAAGTCATCGGCGAAGTGGAAAATGGCCGTCAAGCAGTCCAGAAAACCAAGGAACTGAAACCAGATGTCGTCGTGCTCGATCTTGCAATGCCTAACCTGAACGGTTTGGAAGCCACCCGCCAAATCCTGAAAGATGAGCCGAACACCAAGGTCCTGATTCTCTCCTCTTACAGCGATGATGAACGTGTGCAGCAATTGGTCGAAGAAGGCGCTATCGGCTATCTAGTCAAGCAAACCGCCGCCACCGACCTGCTCAAGGCCATCCGCGAAGCGAAGAAAGGCAATGCCTACTTCAGCCCCAGCATTTCCAAGCGCCTGCTCGATCAGATGCGTGAAACATTTGCCAATGGCGGCGTCGTTCGCAAAAAAGGCAACAGCCTCACCACTCGTGAATCCGAAGTGCTCCAACTCATTGCCGAGGGCTATGCCAACAAGCAGATCGCTGCCGAACTCGGCATCAGCATCAAGACCGTGGAGAAGCATCGCCAGCAAGTCATGAACAAGCTCAACATTCATGACGTGGCAGGTCTCACTCGGCATGCAATTGCCAAGGGCGTGGTCGTTCCCGTTCAAGAGACCATGTAGGGTTCGCTGCTCTCCGTCAGCGTCGATTTTAAACATCCCTGTTGCAGCCATGTCGGCAGCAACAGGGTTTTCCTTTTGGGAGCGAACGCGCCAGCGGGTGAATATCGCCAGATATTAGCCGATGCCTCTATCACTCACACGGGATAAAGGCCGCTCAGCGCAACCGCCGACGCTAAATGGAACACCAAAGACTTTTTTTGGCTTGTGGCGTATGTAGGTCCCCGGCAGAGCTGGATTTTTAGTCCAGCGGTGCTGCCGGAGACATTTTTTCCCGTTTTGAACACCGTTTCTTCCATCTCCTTGCGTGACGGGTGCAGCATAGCGATTCTTCCATCACAACGTCACGTCGGGACAATGCGTAAATCGCCGTTCTTTACTGCGAGCTCCGCAAGCAATTGACATTGAAACCGCGTTGGCTTAACACAAGCACATGCGAAAATTGTCACTTTTGTCGGCTTTTGGTCTGCTCCTGCTTTGTTCGTTCGGTTCCGCTCGCGCCGCGGATGGAGCTCCGGCAACCTTCAAGGTCGGCGATTTTTCGTTTACCCGGCCTGCTTCCTGGGAATGGGTCGAGGCGACCTCTGCCATGCGGAAAGCGCAATTGAAGGTCTCCGACACAAAGAAAATGGGGAGCGCGGACGTCATTTTCTTCTACTTCGGCCCGGGAAGCGGCGGCGGGACGAAGGCCAACGTCGACCGCTGGCTTGGACAGTTTCCAGACGGTAAAAATTCCAAGACCGAGGAAACCACGGCCAACGGCACCAAAATCACTTACGTCCAAACCGAGGGAACCTTCCAAAGCGGCATGCCCGGCGGCCCGCGCACCCCCATGCCCAATCAAATGCTCCAGGGTGCCATCCTGGAAAGCGAACAGGGAAGTGTCTTCATCAAAATGACTGGTCCTGCCGAACTGGTAAAATCCTCCAAAGATGCTTTCCGAAAAATGGCTGAAACAGCCATGAAATAACGTAATTGCTCCGGTTGTAACGGTGGGGCCTTCTGGCCCAATCGTAAAAGCACGTTTAAAGACTGTTTACCCGATTCATGGCCCCCACCTCAAAGCAAGGGCCATGTCCCCCTTGACCCTTCATTAAAGCCTTTTCCAAGGCTCCTTCCGCCTCTTGCTTCACGGCACGTCTGCCGCCAGGCTCCATTCCTCAGCGTGCGAAAAGGTCCTTCACTTTGTAGTCCAAATGACGACATCAAAATCAGCCCATTACTACATAGATTTTTAATGATGAAAGGGGTGGGGTCTTTTACTCTATTGACAGCCGAAGATCGTCGAGCGCGGGTCGCTCCAAAATGACACAGGTTTTTGGCCGATAACAAAATGGCACAATAGTGAAAGGCTGAAATATAAACCCAATTCTGCCACCTCATTCAGCGGATCCGTGGATGCTCTTCCACGAGGGACGTTATCTCTACTGCGAAAGCAAGCACCATCGAGGCATTGTGCTGCGCCAGGCCCGGACGATCCATGGAATTGCTGCCGACCCCGGCGTTTGCATTTGGACGGCTCCGGCCACGGGCCCCTGCAGCCACGCCGTTTGGGCTCCCGAGCTTCACTTTATTAACGGCAAGTGGTACATCTATTTTGCCGCTGACAATGGCCGCAACGAGAACCACCGCATGTGGGTGCTCGAATCCGAGGGAAACAACCCGCTGGGACCTTACCATTGCCACGGTCCGCTCAGCACCAGCGGCTGGGCCATCGATGGCACGATTCTCACCACGGAAGACGACGCGCTTTATTTTATCTGGTCTGGCTGGCCTGGCCGCAGGAACGGCCAGCAGAATCTTTACATCGCCCCGATGAAGAACCCGTTGGAACTCGCCGGGCCTCGCGTATTGCTCGCGGTTCCCGATCAGCCCTGGGAACGAGTCGCCATGCCTATCTGCGAAGGTCCCCAGGTCCTTTCGCGTGATGGCTCGGTGTTCATTATCTATTCCGCAAGCGGAAGCTGGACCCCGGATTATTGCCTCGGAATGCTTGCCATTCACGATGGTGATTTTCTGAATCCTAAATCCTGGAGCAAGCGCGGCCCGGTCTTTCAAAATACCGAGCACGTTTGGGGCATTGGCCACTGCTCCTTTGTTCAGTCGCCGTGCCGGACGGAGGATTGGATCGTTTATCATTCCAAGTCCCGCAAGGAACATGGATGGGAAGATCGTGACGTTCACGCCAAGCGCTTTCATTGGACCAGGGATGGTTTCCCGGATTTCGGCGAGCCTGTCCCCCGTGGCGTTCCTCACCAGCCGTTTCCCATGTTCAATCAACCGATGACCGGAATCCCTTCCTTTATCGACGGCATGGTTATGCCTGCCGCCGTTCGCGAAACAATCACGAACAATGCTTAATCCCTTTTTTCACCGTATTTTCATGAGAGAAACTCAAATCCGTGTGTGGTGCCTCCTGGTTTTGGCTGTCACCTGTTTGACGGGCTGCGCCCCTGAAGTGTCTGCTCAGGAGACAACCAATAAATCTGTCAAAATCGTGACAAAAAAGGAAGGGGATGCGACACGCTTTTTTGTCCATAACCTGGAACAAACAGAAGTGACTGTGACCTTCGAAATGGAATTGGAGAACCTGAAAGGGAGCCTGCCTCTTCCATACACTGCCACGTTTCCGGCCAATGCAACCACGGAAGCCTTTGCTCTGAGCCCGATCGATGCTGGGGCCCACTGGAGCTTCAGTTTTACCAGCCATTACACCATCGGCAGCACCAAGGCCATGCACGATGACGCTTACGTTTACACTTTGCCCTTCGAAGCGGGCGCGGCTTTTCGCGTCACCCAGGGTTTCAATGGCACTTACAGTCACACCGGGGCAGACCAGTACGCCATTGATTTTAAAATGTCGGCCGGCACCGGGGTCCACGCTGCTCGCGAAGGCCGCGTCGTTAAAATCAAGGATGATTCCAACCAGGGCGGCGGTGATCGCAAATACGTCAACTGCGCCAATTACGTGCTGATCAAGCACTCCGACGGCACCATCGCTAATTACGCCCATCTCGCCAAAGGCGGAGCCCGCGTTAAAGTCGGTGATTACGTCCGTGCCGGCGACCTGATCGCTCACTCTGGCAGCACCGGTTTTTCCAGCGGCCCGCACCTGCACTTCTCCGTCTTTAAAACCCGCGACGGCAAAGAGCGAGTGAGCATCCCTGTGAAGTTTCAAACTGGGAACGGCTCAGGTATGATTTTGGCCGAAGGCAAGACTTACAAAGCTATCTATCGGAATACTGAACTGCCCTCGCCAGTGATTGCCACCATGGTGCCTGGCGTCAATGCAAAACGGGCGGAAAAGCCCGCGCAGGGCTCTCCCACCTCTGTAGTGCCAAACAAATAGTCTCTGCCCTTCGAACTGTTCCCTGAGACTATTTGTTCAGCGAAATCAACTGCCCGGCTCACAGCCGGGCTCTCTTACGTACCCCCTTACTTGGACGAAGGGGTATTGCCGCTGGGAGTGCTATTTCCCGTGGAGCCCGTTCCGGAAGACGGAGTGGTGCTCGAAGGTGTATTGCCTGTGGTCCCAGACCCGCTGGAGCCGCTGGTGCTCTTGTTCCCAGAGCCGGTACTCCCGCTGCTAGGTGTGTTCCCTGTTGAAGGCGTTGTGCTTGGGGAGCTTACACTGTTTGTGCTCGAAATGCTGCCGGAGCTGGAAGCATTGCCCGATTTGTCATAGGTAGAGGAGGAACTGGTCCCGCCCTTCGTGTCCGTGCTCGAGCTGCCAGAGCTCGAAGTTCCGGAACTGCTTGTTCCATGGTCCTTGTCGGAACCATTGTAAGTACCGCCTTGGTGTGAGCAGCCAACCAATGCTGCGGCAGCGCATAGTGCGATAAAATATTTTTTCATAGCCTTTTCTGTGTTTACAAATGTCAGTTTGATGAACCTAACTGTGGAGCAACATTCAGCGCTTCCTTTCCTCTCACAAAGGGGACTTTCCCTGCCCAAAGAGGAGGGAAACACCCAATCTCCTCCGTTTTCATAATCCCTTTCGTTCCATCTCCCCATTCTGCCTAAGTTGTTTCAGCCCAGTCCGCCATTCGCCGATAACAAAGGCACGGATGAGAACATGCCCAGGCCTGTCTACTGGCTATGCGAGTACCACCGCCCAGCCGGTGGTGTTGCTTGGAATCGTGCTTTCGCTTTTCCTATCTGTGGGAAGCATGCTGGCGGACATCAAGGGCCACAACAATGTGAGCATCGGCGAGGAGCCTGCCTGGGTGAGCCACGTGCCTGCGGGGCCTCACAGTAATGCAGTTCCTCGTGACGTTGGTGAAGTTCACGTCCTCTTCGACAAACAGGTAAACGTGGAGACCCACCAAACTTTTGTGCGAGTGGTTCGAAGAATCCTGAACAGCACCGGAATCCAAAATGGCTCGCAGGTGAGCGCCATGTTCGACCCAGCCTGTTCCACATTGACCTTGCACCGCATTCAAATCCGGCGTGGAGAACAGCTCTTGAATAGGCTGGACGCAGACAACCTCCAGGTCTTACAGCGGGAACGGGAACTGGAACGCCACGTGTATAACGGCCAGCTTTCAGTGGTCGCGTTGTTAAATGATGTTCGGCAGGGAGACGAAATTGAGTGTTCTTATACGGTGACTGGAGCCAACCCCATTTTTGATGGCAAATTCTTCGATTCGTTCGCCTTGCAGTTTCCTGGCACCCTTCAGCATTTCCGATTTCGCCTGCTTTGGCCCGAAGGGCGAAAGTTATTTATTCGGAATCAAAATACGAAATTGCAACCGGCAATTCGTGAGCTCGGCCACACCAGGGAATATGTTTGGGAGGCAAATGATTTGCCCGCGCTGATGCCCGAATTTAATGCTCCTGGCTGGTACGATCCGTATCCCCGCGTGCAGTTAAGCGAGTTTGGTAGCTGGCAGGAAACGGCTCAATGGGCAGCTCGCATTTTCAAGCCTGTTACCCAGGTTTCACCAGCGCTCGAGCATCAGATCGCGGAATGGAAAAGCGACACGTCCTCGCCCGACGCGGCATTGCTGGTCGCTCTGCAGTTCGTGCAGGACGAAATCAGGTACCTGGGAATTGAAGTCGGCAAACAAACGCACGAGCCGACGGATCCATCGATGGTCTTTGAGCGGCGGTTCGGAGATTGCAAAGATAAAGCGCTGCTCCTCTGCTCCATCCTGAATCGGCTTGGGTTCCAGGCCTCGCCCGCGCTCGTAAATGCGACATCGGCCCAAGCGATTGAGCAATGGCAGCCTTCACCGTTGGCTTTCAATCATGTCATCGTTCGACTCGACAGGGCAGGGGAGTTCTTTTGGCTGGATCCCACCCTTTCTTACCAGCGCGGCTCCTTGACGCAACGTTCGCTTCCCGCTTATGGCCGAGCCCTGGTAGCGCAAGCTGATGCAACCAATTTGTGCGCGGTTGCCATCCACAGCAACGCGTCGCCCAGGACGATTGTTCGTGAGTCTTACTCGATCAAAGCCACCAACTTGCTTTCTGAACTCCGGGTCGTTTCAACCCTGGAAGGCGAGGACGCCGAGAGTTTTCGTTCCATGCTGGCTCATGCTGGTCGTGCCGAAGTGGAGAGATCGCTGCTGGATTCGTACACTCGGGAATTCGCCGATGTCACAAATTCCAAACCCCTGGAGATTCAGGATTCGGATAAGGAAAACCGAATTCAGATCGTCGAAAGCTATCTGCTCCGCGGTTTCTGGAAGGACAAGGACGGATGGCGCAAGCAGTGTGATATCTATCCTGCTGCCCTCGCAGCCTTGCTACCCCAGCCGGGCTCGCCCAATAGCCAGAGCCCCCTCGCGATGGCTCACCCGCGCCGTCATCTCCATATTATTACCGTGGACCTTCCGGAGTGCGTCACCTTGCAGGATAAAAGCCAGTTGATCCGCGGTCCCGCTGAGGAATTACGAATCGAGCGTGTGAACTCGGAAAGGAATGTGCGCATTGAGTACGACTACCGCAGCCTGGCCGATTCAGTTCCGCCCGAACGAATCCCACGCCACATCCGCGCTCGTTCCGAGATGCTGGATAACATCGGCCTGACGTTGGTATGGACACCCCACGGAAATCCACTGACCGCCCCAAAGGCTCTTCCCGCGAACCCTTTCATAGCTGCCGGCCTGGTCGGGTTCGGGATCGTGATGGTTGTCTTTTGGACCGCTGTTAAACGGCGTGAGGAGATGACAGCTTGGCGCTAATGGTTTAATCCAATGATATCCCTAACGACCTGCCTGCGTTTAGTCCCGTTCGCGGTGATAATTGCGAGCATGTGCTGCATTACTCGGTGGCTTTGCCGAAGCGTTCTCCAGGCAAACACGATTGGAGGGAATGGCTCAAGCTGGTTCTGCTTTACGCTCGCAACAAGGCGCGTCACCGTGGTCGGATGGTTCGCTTGGCTGATTGCGGTGATTCTTCTGGATCCATGGCAAGCTCTGGCCAAGGAACTGGATTGGACACTCCTGCCTCGGTTAGCATTCCATAATGCCCTTACGATTCTTCCTCCTGCGCTGACCGCAGCGGTTTGTGAAGTAATGACTTTCCCTGTCCTGCGACAACTGCGCAAGTTAGACCTTCCATGGGGTCAACTCAAGGCGGATGCTTTCTTCGGACGCTTGTGGTTCAGCTTGCCCGCAGCGCTGATGTGGACCGGGTTTCGAACCGCGTCGAGCGGCTCGAGGCATGCGACCTCCATTTTAGCACTTGTACCGGCTGGCCTGATCGTTTTTCTGTTATTCCAGGTGTTTTGGTTCCGGCGGCGAGTCGCGAACACTTTCAAACCGCATTCTTTGACTGTGGGTGCTTTGCGGGATCGGGCCTTTGCCATGGCAGAGCGGGCGAGTGTGAAGCTTAACCAGATTTACGTTTATCCCATGGCCAAGTGGCAAATGGCCAATGCTTTTGCCAGCCAAGGGAACAATTTGCTTTTGACCGATTGGTTGCTGAGCCACCTGACTATTCGCGAGGTCGATGCGATTATCGGACATGAACTGGCTCATATGAAACGTGGGCACGTCTCGAAACAGTCTTGGGTGCTTATTGTTCTCTGGGGCATGCCCGTGGTGTGGCTCCGCTCGCAAGGAGTCATGCCGGATTTGGCTTGGTCCGCGCTCTTTCTTTTTGGTTCGTGGCATGCAACCAAATGTTTGAGGGCGGTTCTTTCACGCCGGCATGAACGGGAAGCCGACCTTGAAGGCGTTAGGATTAATGGTGACCCCGGTGCATTTATCTCAGCTCTGCGGCAGCTCGAGCGTCTCAACTCAATGCCGCACGAATTGAATTCCTTCGAGGAGGCTCTATCGACTCACCCTTCCACGCAGAAACGAATCGAAGCAATCGAACGACTGAATTTTCCATCCCGGGAACTCCCGCCAGAGGGAATTGATGGTGCCGGAAGCTACGCCTTGCCCGAGGCTGTGGAAGCAGCGGCGCAAGGGGATACTCCGGTATTTGATTCAACGCTCAAACGAGAGATAGTCAATCGTTTCACGGTGCGCTACATGTTCACCATCGGCTTGCCACCCGTTCTGATTGGAATTTTTGCAGCGCAGCCGGACTCAAGCCTGATTTCATCGGTTATTTGGCTTGGGGGACTGACCGCATATGCTTGTCTGATCGTTCGTATGACGGACCGAGCCGGACGTAAACCCCAATCCAACTTGAGGCCGAAGCTTCTTGAAAGACTTACCCGCCGGTTTGGTCCAATTCCCGAGGATGCCCATTTTGTAGGGCTGAGCCCTGGCTCGGAAGTTCGGCTCTTTGAAGGATGTTACTCATGGGACTTGGGCTTTTTCTGGATGGACGGTGAAGTCCTTCGTTATGTGGGTGAACAGACTCACTTTGCTTTAAGGCGTGACCAATTGAGTGGAACTCGGCTGGCTCCTGGGGCACCGCGGTGGCGGCGAACGCAACGTGTTTGCATTGACTGGGTTACTCCACAGGGATCGAAGGTCGATACCATGGCATTTTCCTGCCCCGGCGAGAAATCCTTTTCTGCGGATGGCCGCGCGGCCGGCATTCTGGTCGAAAGCGTGGAGAAATGGCGCGACGGTCGTGAACACGAGAGTTGCAATTCGAAGAACTCGTGCGAGTTGCCCGTTTTCGGCGAAATTACCAGCACCTCACCACGGGATAGCCTGCGACTTGGAAGGTATATATCCACCCTTGTGATGGTGCTCGCTGTCCCAACCGGCGTGGTCGTCGGCGGAGAAATATTCCGTCAAGACTTGGTTGGCGCTTTGCTAGTGTTCGTGGCGATCGGAGCCGGACACACCTTTGCCTGCCTGCCCACTTGGCGGTTCAAGCCGTCCGAATCTGCCATCAAAGGCAACTCTGCTCTACGAGCGTTTACGAACCATTCCCCAGGCGCCAGATCGGCGGGCGAGTAGCCCTGGCTGGCGGCAGAAGCCGGTACGCTTAGACAACGTAGCGACGTGGCCGGCCAGCCTACAAAAAGTCTGGCCTCTCGCCTAGTTTCGCGCCGCGGCAGCACGCCCTATGTACGCGCTCCTGAAAACCAACTCCTTGGGAACCGTTAGTGCCGTTGATATCGCGGGAAAAATTGCGCAACAAGGAATATGATGGCTGCAACAAGCGGCGCTCCGGCAATCACGAGCACAGTGGCGAACAGCACAAGGCAAACCCACATACCTATTTGAATTCGGGGGTATGCAAGTACCAGGGAATCACAGTGCTTCCGGAAACGGCGGACTGAAAGCGTAATGCCGGCAAGCAAAAATAGGCCAAGGCCGATTTGAAGGGTCAGCACAATAAAAACCAACCCGGGAATCGAGCCGCCCGTTCGCAAAGGAAGGCCTTTCGCTGGCTCGCGCGTCAAATTGAAGAGGATGCCGGCCTCGCCTAGGTACGGGGCGTCAGCGGCGTTCGAAAGGAGCCTTGGCAGCAGGCGGGTCCCATTCGGCAGCGGCCACGAGGTGGCCAACAATTGAGCAGTCAATGGGTAAGCGTGTTCGAAATGGCCATTGACCCGCGCAGCACCAACGCCAAAAGCGCAGGCCGCGCAGCCAAATCCGTCCAGCACTGGTCCGGCATCGACATCCATATACCAATTGCCGCGCCCCAAGTCGTTTGGGAATTCCCGGAATCCAGCGCACGCCCAGCCTTCCTGCCAAAAGAATTTTGAGTAAAGGGCATACCACTTGTTCGCCTGCTCGGGCCAAATCGCCGGTGCGAAGAGCGATACATAAGAGTTTCCGCAGCCACGGCTCGAGCCGCTCGGTTTACCGCGCTCTGCCGAGGCATCGTATGGCACCAGACCGCGCGGATCTAATGCTTCCCCCTGGAAACCTCGCAGGGCTCTCCGCGCGAAGGAGGAGTGATCGGTGCCCAGAACTGTGTCCGCGTGGCGAATCGCCGCAACGGCAGTAAGCACGTCGCCAGGATAACACTCGGAAGGGTAATCGTTGAGCAATCCATGGGAACTGGCGTCAAGTTCGGCGGAAAAGCTTTCGACCTGGTCCCGAAGCATCGGAATGTATTGCTGGTCGCGGGTCAGTCGCGCATGGCTGGTCAGGGCGGAAATTACGAGCATGCGATAGAAGACATTTTCCTTCCGCAGATAATTGGTGCCCCAATGGATTTTGACCCAGTTCGCCTGTCGCGGGTCGATTACCAGACGCGTGGCCGCGTCGATCGCGCCTCTTGCGTAAATATTTGGAGCAGGAGCCCCCGCGTGCTCCTTTGCCCACGCATCCTGGAGGGATTCCGTCGCCCAGAGATAAAAAATCGATCCGAACAGCGGCCATTCCGTTCCTGCAATGTTATCCGTGGAGAGCTCGGTCGCGCGTGCCGAGTTCAAGCGCTGCGTCGCCCATCGCTCATACCTGGGTGAGAGCGCCTCATGAAATCCCCACGCCGAACGTGGGATTCCCGCGCCTCGAATGTTCGGATCGCACAGGTCACTGATGACTTTGATGGCAGGAAACAAAAAGAAGAACACCGCCGCCAACGCCGCGATTCCCAGGTTCGTATAACGACAAACAGCAATTCCTCTTTCCTGAGATCGGCTCATAATGTGATAAGATCCTTAAAGTCCATCGGTTGGTCAGAAAGATCCTGAAAGCGATGGACCGTGTTATCAGGCGGCTTGCGCGGCACCGGGATAAACTTTGGCTGGTTCCGTTCGGCATTCGCCGCTCGTCACCTCAGAACGGAACAGGCTATGGACAAAGCGAGAGATTTGGAACCGGACCTCCTGAAAATACTCTCGGCGGCGGGCACCCAACGGGTGCAGACATGGACCATGATTGATCCATAGCATTGTGGCGGCAGCGTAACCGCATAACCAAAATTGGAGAACCCAGAGCAGGCCCTTCCCAGTTGCGTGCGCGGCGAGTCGGTCACGGTGATATGCCACATGCCCTGCTTCATCCCGCAGAATCAGGGCGCACATGTCCTTCAAAGGTTGATCATCCACGTGCCTGCGAAGCACTTTGTAGTAAGCCGTGCTCACAAGCTCGGTGAGCAGGAGAATCTGAAGTTCAGCACGAACGCTGATGAGCCGGCGGCAGGCGCAAAAGGCGCTGAAACTCCAATGGGACCGGATGGACTGGCCGTGCAATCGTCGCACCGCTTCGCCTAATAACCGGGAATGCTCGCGCTCTTCCGTAAACCAGAGGTCTGTCAGGACCTTTGTATCCTCGGACGAGTTGCGGTACGCTTCCGCATCCCTGGCAATGAGCGATGCTGGACCTCCACCATCTCCGAGTTGAAACTGCTCGATTGAAGGCAGCAGCTTCTGAATGACCACAGGCTGTAAACGGATCGGGGAGCTCCAGTCAGGCTCAGGACGATGATATCGGTTCGATTGGAAGTGGCGAATCCATTTCGCGGCGTCGAGGGGCTTCATAGGTCCTTTCGCGTTGAGGTTCACTTTGCACTACAAAGTAAGACCGAGTCCGATGCGCGGGTGTTCAAAAGTTGTTTCCGTTTTTCCGTGAAAGCGCTCGTAGGACGAATTGATTAGCCCAGCGGCTCATCGCCCTGTCCACTGTCTCTCCCTTTTCGTCTCGCATTTGGGAATCGGTCTGGTGCTCCTTCTCGCATTTTGGGGTTGCCACTTTGTCTTGCGAACGGCCAGGACCTAGACGAGAAAACGAATCATTACCCCCATCAAGCACTTCCGCGCTTCCGAGCGAGAATTACATACATTCTTTCGAACAACGCTTGGTTGAAGTAGCCTAGCGTGAAGCGTGTCTACTGCCTTTCGGAATGGTAAGGACGTAACGCTTTTTGTCATGCACGGGCGCTTCCTGGCTCTCCGCATCTGCATCTGATTGCGCTACCCAAATTGTAGCGTCGACATCCACGTCTCTGTCACACTTAACACAAAGCAACAGATCTTCGAGCTGACCTGCTACAAGTTTCCCATATCCCTTAAAGCGGGGAGTAATTTCGTCCTTCATCTCGGAAGGCAATCTGTATTGCACCTCCCGCCCCCGGTGGCGCAACGTTTGCACCGTTCCTAACGCATGCTCTTGTATCCAAATAGAACGGTGGTCATTCATGAACTTAAGGCGTTGACCTGATTTGACTTGAGACTGGAATTTGATGCTATTAAAAAAATTGCGATGCGGGCATGGCGAAAGCTGCATTTCAATATAGCCGCGGAAGTTAAGATCGGAGAGAAGGCAAATTCTCATCCACTTTGTACCTTCCGTTCGCTTCCGAGATCTCCATTCTCTTCAGTTGTTGCGGGAAGGTTGGGCTGCTAGTTTCAACGCGCCGACACTTTCCCGTAAAAAACGTTCCGCTTTTTCATTGCCCGTGGGCCGCTCCTCCATACTCTGGAAAACTGTAAACAGATGTACCATGAATACTGACCCGTTGACGCTTGCTCTGCGCGAAATTGCCGAGACCCGGGGACTCCTGGAGAACCTCATCACCTCCTCGGAAAGCTTCGATTACCCCCAGGCAAAGCTCGCGCTGACCAAGCTGAACCGCAAGGTCCGCGACCTGGCCAGGGTTCAAACTAAACTTCAGGCACAACATCGTGCGCGATTCCCGGATATCTGCATGCCAGATTTCGGCCGACCGATCAAAGGCGTCAAAGAAAGCCCCCGGGCCTAGGCGAAAATCGCCGGGTATGAGGAGCGGGCCGTCGCGGAAACGTTCAATGTCCAAGGGGCTCAACAACTTGGACTCATTCTCACCTCTCCCCACGGGCGAAACATTTTTCAAAATTTTTTAGGGGGTAGGACAGCGGATGGCAGACCCCCCTTGGTATCTTGGACCTAAAAACGAATGATGAGATTATGAAAAGACGGCCCAAAAAGCAGAGCAGGGTAGCACAAGCCCAGGAGTTGAAGGTTCTTTTCTACCGCAGCGCCAATTGGCGGCAAAGTTTCGTCCCCTTGAACCCGGCGCTCCGGCTGGACCTGGGCGCTCTCGGCCGTGCCCGCGGCCAAGGCTTGATAAAATTGCAACAAACAAAGGCTGCAAAACGCCGCATCAAGGCTAAACAAGCCTATACAAGGCTACACAAGGTCAGACAAGCCTCTAAAAAAATTGCCATCAAGGCTTCGGGCCGCCGCAAACACGATTGTGAATAACACAGTGAAGAGCCTGTGCCGAAGCTGGTGATACAAAAAAACAAATCTGGGTTGTTTGTGAGGCGCATTTCGCCTTTGCTACACGCCGCGAACAGCATTCCTAACGCATTGTATGATAAACAGTCTTGAGACCGAAGGCGGCAAGTCGAGCGGCGATTATAAAAAGAACCGCCGTAAACCGCGCATGGAAGTGGCTGATCCTTCCAGGGTGGATCGTTTGCCGCCCCATTCCATTGAAGCGGAGCAGGGGATTCTTGGCTGTGTGTTGCTCTCTCCCCATGAATCCATGGGCGAAGCCATTGAAAAGCTCAAGCAAGGCGCCGAGGTCTTTTACGACTTGCGGCACCGCACCATTTACGACGTGTTGCTCGAGATGTACGACAAAAAGGAAGCGATCGACCTGATCACTTTCCAGCAACGTTTGAAAGACCGTCAGCAGCTCGAAGCGGTTGGTGGACTGGCCTACCTGTCTTCCTTGCCGGACGCTGTCCCCTCCGCCGCGAACCTGCCTTATTACATGGAAATTGTGCGCGAGAAATACATTCTCCGACGCATGATCCAGGCCTGCACTGACGTTGTGGGCCGTGTCTACGAGCACGAAGGTGAAGTGGATGCACTGCTTGATGAGGTCGAGCGCGATATCCTCAAAATCAGCGAAGCCCGCGTGGAAAACACCTCCAACACGATGAAGGAATTGGTCCGGCAATCGATTGCCACCATCGAGCTGTATCACCAGCGCCAGGGCGAAGTGACTGGCCTTGGAACCGGCTTTTCTGACCTCGACAAGATGACCAGTGGCATGCACGGCGGCGAAATGATCGTGATCGCGGCGCGGCCTTCCATGGGTAAAACCTCGCTCGCCATGAACGTGGCCGAATACGTCGCCGTGGACCTGAAACAACCCGTCGGGGTGTTCAGCCTGGAAATGACCGCCGACTCCCTCGTGCTACGTATGCTTTGCTCACGCGCCCGCGTGAACATGCGGACCATTCGCGATGGATTCATGACCGAGCGCGATTTTCCCAAGCTCACCGGCGCCGCCAGTAAGTTGGCCAACGCGCCTCTGTTTATTGATGATACCGCGGGCCTCTCCATTCTCCAGATGCGCGCCAAAGCTCGCCGGATGTGGCAGCAGTATGGCATCAAGCTTTTCGTGATTGACTACTTGCAGCTACTCCATTCTACTGCGCGCCGAGCTGAAAATCGGCAGCAGGAAATCGCGGACATTTCCAGCGGTATTAAGGGCCTGGCGAAGGAACTGAAGGTTCCCATTATTGTGCTCAGCCAGCTTAACCGCGAAATGGAACGGGAAAAAAACCGACGGCCGCGGATGTCTGACCTGCGCGAATCGGGGTCCATCGAACAGGATGCCGATTTGATAGGTCTGTTGTATGACCCGGGTAAGAGCGAAGACGAAGACGGTCCAAAGGACCAGTCTGACACCAGGCAGATTTCGCTCATTATCGCTAAGCAGCGTAATGGTCCGACGGGCGACGTTAATTTAACATTTTTCAAATCCTATACGCGTTTTGAGAGTGCGGCCAAAATCAGTGGTGATGACATCCCGGCTTAAGTTCGGGCGCCGCGGTCATTTCGTTCGGGTCTGGGTGTGCGGTTTGGCCATCATTGGCGCCTCCGGGGCAGCCATGGCTCAGGCTCCGGTTCAACTGCCCATCACCAGGGTCAGCATTACCAACGTCGGCCCGCAGACCGTCAGCGAAGCGCTGGTCCGCGCCAACATCAAGATCAAGGAAGGGGACAACTACAACCCTGCCAGCGTCAACGACGACATCCGCAATCTTTACGGCACCGGCTACTTTCTCAACGTCCGCGTCTCCGAGCAGCGCACGGTCGATGGAGTTGAGTTGCTTTATGTGCTCCAGCCCAGGCCGAAGCTGTCTGACATTAATTTCGTCGGCAATAAAAAGTACAGCAAGGCCAAGCTCTCCAAAAAGGTGACATCGAAAATCGGAGAGCCTTTCGATGAGCGAAAGATCTTCATGGATAAGCAGGAGATCCTGAAGATGTATCAGAAGGCCGGCTATCCTCAAACAAAGGTCGAATACACCCCCAACGTCGACCCGGCCACCGGACGCGCTTCCATTACCTTCGATATTACGGAGACCCCGAAGGTGCGCATCCAGGATGTCTATTTTGAAGGCGCTCATGCCTTCTCTCAGAAAAAATTGCGCAAAGTTCTCAAGACGCGTCGTCACTGGCTTTTCTCCTGGCTCACCGGCACCGGCGTGCTCAAGGATGATCAGCTTGAAGAAGACAAGGAGCGGCTATCCGAGTTCTACCGCAACGAAGGCTACATTGATTTCGAAATGAAGGACCTGCGTTTCGTTTACGAAACTCCGCGCAAGCTGGTCCTGCACTTCGTTATTTCAGAAGGCCAGCAATACCGCGTCGGCGCTGTGGAATTCAAGGGGCCCAAGCTCTTCACCACAAATGAGATTGCTTCCAAGCTGAAGATGGGCGTCGGCTCCACCTTCACCCCGGTCGGCCTGAACAAGGACATCGAAGCCATCCAAGACCTTTACGGTACCAAAGGCTACATCGACACCAAGATCTTTGCCCGCAAGAATCCAAATACCCAAACGGGCACGATGGATCTCAGCTATGAGATCGATGAAGCCGACAAGTCTTACATTGAGAAGATCGAAATCAAGGGAAACACGAAGACCAAGGACCGCGTCATCCGCCGCGAATTGGCCGTTTCTCCTGGTGAAGAGTTCAACATGGTGAAGGTGAAGCTGAGCAAGAGGCGTCTCGAAGGTACGCAGTTTTTCGAGCACGTGGATGCGCAGCCCGAACCAACTGACATTCCGAATCGCAAGAACCTGGTCATCGGGGTAAACGAGCAGAACACCGGCAATTTCACGATCGGCGCCGGCTTTAGCTCCGTGGATAGCATCCTCGGGTTCGCGGAGGTCACCCAAAACAATTTCGACCTGTTCAATCCTCCATGGTTCCAGGGCGGTGGCCAAAAAATGCGGTTGAAGGCCACGCTCGGCACCGTTCGCCGCGAATATGAAGCAACTTTCATTGAACCGTGGTTCCTTGGCAAGAAGCTGCAGCTCAGCGTCGACCTCTACCACAGCGAACTTGATTTCGTCAGCTTAAATGACTTCTACAACGAACGCCTGACCGGTGCTCGTATCGGGTTAACCAGGGCTCTGGGCAGCGACTTCCTGATTGGTGGCATCAGCTACAACATTGAGAACCGCGGCATTGTTGATGTAAGTTCAAATGCCCCAGCCATTATTCAAGACCCGTTTGAGAAGGGCTATCATTTGGTTTCCAAAGTAGGCACCTCACTTGCCTACGACACCCGGAACAGCACGC
The DNA here is from genome assembly GCA_028293425.1 of Verrucomicrobiales bacterium. Classification (GTDB taxonomy): domain Bacteria; phylum Verrucomicrobiota; class Verrucomicrobiia; order Limisphaerales; family JAQGOV01; genus JAQGOV01. The sequence continues at coordinate 16,034 of JAQGOV010000052.1, read as the reverse complement.
TCTTGCCTAACGCAGGCCAGCGCACCGAAATCCGAAGTTCCGTGGCGGGTGGTCCGCTGGGGGGGGATCGGGACTTTTACAATATTGAACTGGGCAGCCACTGGTTCTTCAAAGGCTTCTTTGAAGGAAATGTTTTCGAAGTGATGGGCCGCACTGGCATCGTGGACAAGTATGATAATTCTCCGCGCGTCTCGGTTTTCGATCGCTGGTTTCTCGGCGGCATCGACACACTTCGCGGCTATCGTTATCGGCAGGTAGGTCCTCGTGACCCTGCGCACAATAACGAGCCGCTCGGCGGTGGCACCTATTGGTTTGGTTCCGCGGAATACAGCATCCCCATTATTGAATTTCTTCGGGTTGCAGTGTTCTATGATATCGGCATGGTCTACCCCGATGCTTATAGCTTTTCAACGCGGAGCCGCCAAACCGGAGCTGGATTTAGTTCGCTGGGCCAGACCAGTTCGTACAACGACAATTATGGTATTGGGCTTCGTCTGAACATTCCGCGCCTTGGTCCTCTGCGCCTGGATTATGGTATTCCGATCCACGCCGATCGTTACAACAAAAGTAGCGGCCGATTCCAATTCAGCGTAGGCTACCAACGCGACTTTTAATCTTTCGCATGAATATTCGTAAATTTATTTTAACTTTGGGTTTCACGGCTTTGCTGGCGATTTCTGCCTCCGCCCAATCTAAAATTGGCACCATCGACCTTCGTAAAGTGTTTGATGACTACTATAAAACCAAAGCTGCCGACGCCAACCTCAAGGAAAAAGCCGGGGAACTGGACAAGGAACGCAAGAACCTGATGGACCAGTACGGCAAAACTCGGGATGACTATAAAAAGTCTTTGGACGGCGCAAATGACCAAGCTGTTTCCGCCGACGAACGCGAGAAGCGGAAGAAGACCGCGGAATCTAAACTTTTGGAAATCAAGGAGCTGGAGCAAACGATCGATCAGTTTGACCGTCAATCCCGCACCACATTGGAGGAGCAACAGCGTCGGATGCGCGACAACATTCTGAAGGAAATCCAAGTCGTCATCACGACGAAGGCGAAGGCGGCCAATTACAGCTTGGTCCTGGATACCGCTTCGGAGAGTTTTAATAAGACGCCAATCCTGCTTTATACCAACGGCGAGAATGACATTACGCCCATGGTTTTGAAGGAACTAAACCAGTCGGCACCGGCGTCCCCAATTGGCACTAAATAGAACTAAGCGCTTCTTTTCCCCAAAAAGCGGCTCAAAAGCCGCTTTTTGATTCTAACAGTCGATTTTTCGTCCCTCTTTGGAAGATTGTGCATGAAAAGTGCGCTCTTCTGTGGCTAATTATAGGATATGGCTGTAAAAGCAATTCCAGCGCGAAGGGCCGAGCCTGTGACGCAGTTTTCCATTTTCACGGCCAATCGTTTAGGCCAGCTTCATGACCTCGTTCAGCTATTTGGAACCCACGGGGTTCACATCCTGGGGCTCACAGTTCTCGACACCACGGAGAGCTCCATCATCCGTTGTGTCGTGGATGATCCCGACCAGGCACGCGACCTTCTTTACCAACACAATTTCGCCTTCACGGAAGCCAAGTTGCTCGTCGTGGCGGTGGATTCCGCGACCGAGCTCCACAATGTGATGTCAGCCCTGCTCGAAGCGGAGTTGAATATTAATTATCTCTATTCCTTCATCCCCCATCCGCAAGGTCAGTCCATGATTGCCCTCAGCATGGAAGACAATGAGATCGCGGAGAAGGTCCTCCACCAGCATCAATTCAAGACGCTGAAGCAGACCGACATTTCTCGTTGATTGGCTTCTCCAGCGAATCGCCCCGGGTCGGATTGATGGGAGTCACCGGTCGGCTCGTCTGGGGGCTAATTGTTTTATTCTCGCAGCTGTAATCCGCCAGTGTCCAATTTTAGGACAACTCGCCGGGTGGCTGGCTGATTTCGTTACACCTCGGATTTTTTGTGTTCCGAAACGTTCGGAAAGAACCAATTTAAGGTTCAATTTCACCAAAATCGGTTGGCCCGGAACCTGCCTAACTTCTTGCTAAATTGGTCCAAATAGCCTATAAATTGGCCAGCTCAGCAGGAATAAATGCGGACCTGATCCATCCGGAACAGGGAAACATTCTCTTCTGCTTTTTAACCGCGCACTTAAAAGTTGTTGTAAAATGAAGTACTTGCCTCTGTCCGTCCTGGGTTTTTTGTCATTGGCTTTCACGGCGGCAGCTGTGCCCCCAACAATTGGGCTCAGAAGTCCTGCGGCCAGCGCCGCCTTCACTGCCTCCCCAACCCTCCGGCTACTCGCCAGCGGGAGTGATCCGGATGGTTTCATCGCCAAGGTGGAATTTTATCAAGGCGCGACGAAACTGGGACAGGTAACCAACACCCTGGCCTCAGTCACCAATTTTGTTTACACGTGGACGAATGTACCTGCTGGGAGCTATTCGTTGACCGCCGTGGCAACGGACAACGGTGGGAGCGCCACCACATCCGCTCCTGTTAGCCTCACCATTCAGGCATTGGCTGCAAACGCGACCAACCTGGTCCCCGCGGAGTCGGTTTGGAAGTACTTGGACAACGGGAGTGACCAGGGGACGGCATGGAGAGCATTGAGCTTTCCAGACGGCGGATGGGCATCCGGTCCGGCTCAGCTCGGTTACGGAGACGGAGACGAGGTCACGGAGATAGGGTTTGGTCCCAACGCAAGCGCCAAATACATTACCACTTATTTCCGCCGAGCATTTGTTTCCAGTAATGTCGTGAGCTTAACGAACCTGATCTTGAATGTGCTTCGAGATGACGGGGTGGTGGTGTATTTGAACGGCAACGAAATCTTCAGGGATAATCTCGCCGCGGGTCAGAATTATCTCACCACGGCAGGCCTCGCCATTGGCGGAACAGAGGAGAGTGTAACATTTCTGACGGCAAATGTATCTCCAACTTTCATGGTGAACGGAACCAACATTCTTGCGGTCGAAATGCATCAGAATCTAGGAACCAGCTCTGATCTCAGTTTCGATTTGGAACTGATCGGTCAAACCGGGCCAGCCGGTCAAAACATTCCTCCGTCGGTCACTCTCACAAATCCGGCCAATAACTCATCCTTTTCCGCGCCCGCCAACATGACGGTCTCAGCTTCCGCCTCGGACAACGATGGCTCTGTTGCCAAGGTCGAATTCTTCAGCAATGGGGGCAAGCTGGGTGAGGTATTGGCCAGCCCCTATAATTTTCCATGGACGAGTGTTCCAGCAGGAAGTTATGCCCTAACAGCGGTGGCCACGGATAACTTCGGAGCCCGATCCACTTCGGGAGTGGCGAATGTGACGGTCACGGGCGGCAATCTGGCCACCAACGTTTTGATCGCTGCCGGTTCCAGTTGGAAATACCTGGACGACGGCTCGGACCAGGGCTCGAGCTGGACGAACCTGACGTTCAATGACGCCGGCTGGTCCAACGGCGTCGCCCAGCTTGGCTATGGTGATGGGGATGAAGCCACCGTCGTTCGCAGCAACCGGGTCGACAATACAAAAATTACTACCACGTATTTCCGAAAAAAATTCGTGATCTCAAATGCTGCTGCCTACACCAATCTCACCGCTCGCCTCTTGCGCGACGATGGGGCGGTTATTTACCTGAACGGGCAAGCGGTTTGGTTCAGCAACATGCCCCAACCTCCCATCAATTATTTAACTACGGCCTCGGCGGTGGTAGGTGGAGCAGAGGAGTCGACCTGGTTTACGAACCAGCTTAACCCTGGAGCCCTTGTTTCTGGGACAAATATCCTTGCCGTTGAAATTCACCAATTTGACCTAACCAGTTCGGATATTAGTTTTGACTTCGAGTTGGTCGGGATTGGCGGGACCGCCTCTAACGTCCCGCCCACTGTCGCGATTTTAACCCCTACGAACAATCAAACTTTTGGCGCGCCGGCTAATATTGGCATCACAGCGGATGCGACGGACCTGGACGGGACCGTTGCCAAGGTTGAGTTCTACTTGGGCACCAGCAAAATCGGCGAAGCCTTGACCAGTCCCTGGACCTTTAGTTGGAACGGTGTTGCGATTGGCAGCTATTCATTACGCGCGGTTGCAACGGACAATTCCAGTTCCACAACTACTTCTGCAGTTGTGAACGTTTCCGTGGTGGCGAACAGCCCTCCCACGGTGGGGATTACAGGTCCGACGAATAACCAGACCTTCTCCTCCGGCCAGACCGTTACGATTAACGCCAACGCCACCGACAATGATTCAGTGAGCAAAGTGGAATTTTTTGCGGACGGATTAAAATTAGGAGAGGACCTGACCAGTCCCTACAGCTTCACCTGGTCCAATGCGGGGTCTGGAGCACACGCGCTTGTGGCAATCGCCACGGACAACTTGAGCAGCCGGGCGACCTCAAGCGTGGTCAACATCTCGATAGCCGGAAATTTGGCTCCCACCGTTTCCATCACCAGCCCAGCAAACAATTCCACCTTCACTGCCCCGACAAATGTGCCATTGTCCGCCTCCGCAACCGATCCTGATGGGAGTGTGGCGAAAGTCGAATATTATGCCGGGACTTTGAAGGTGGCGGAGAGTTCAATCGGACCTGCCTACAATGCGGTTTGGACAAATAACTTGATTGGCTCTTACACATTGCAGGCCGTGGCTTACGATCTTCTTGGGGCCATGGGAACCTCGGCGCCCGTGAGTGTCACTTTCACGGGGTTGCCGCCCGCGACCATGATTGCGGTTGGCTCGGTTTGGAAATACCTGGATACGGGCGTCGACCAAGGCACCGCCTGGGTGTCCAATAACTTCAACGACAGCACCTGGCAGAGCGGGCCTGCGCAGCTGGGCTACGGGGACGGTGATGAGGCGACGGTTCTAAGCTTCGGTCCTGATCCAAACAACAAATACATTACAACCTACTTCCGCCATGCATTTGTGGTGGCGAATCGCAATGCCTACTCCTCGCTTGCGTTTCGACTGCTCAGGGATGACGGAGCCGTAGTTTACCTTAATGGGAAAGAAGTCTTCCGCAGTAACATGCCCGGCGGTCCAATCGCCTTTGGAACCACGACATTCAACGCGGTTGACGATGGGACAATTTTCTTTCCCACAAATGCCAGCGCCAGCTTCCTGGTTAACGGCACGAACGTGGTGGCTGTGGAAATTCATCAAGCTACCGTGACCAGTTCGGACATTAGTTTCGACCTCGAGCTGATCGGAAACACTGGGGCCATCAGCAACGCTCCTCCCACCGTGGCCCTGATCAGTCCTGCCAATAATTCCAATTTTACTGAGCCTGCAGATATTACCCTGACTGCCGCGGCTTCCGACCCGGATAGCGCGATTGATAAGGTTGAGTTTTTCCGTAACGGTAACGTCAAGATCGGCGAATCCCTTTCAGCTCCATACACTATCCTCTGGAGTGGGGTGTCCAGCGGCGTTTACGCCATTCGTGCCGTCGCGACGGACATTTTTGGCGCGACGGGCACTTCGTCCGTTGTCAACGTATCGGTGACTTCTCCTTCTGCTCCGACGGTCGCCTCTGTTGCACCGCCTGCAGGCAACGTCACCAATCTGAGCAGCATCACTGTTCACTTTAGCGAGGCTGTTAGCGGGGTGGATGCTTCAGATTTGCTGGTAAATGGCACCCCAGCCACGACCGTGAGCGGGGCAGGCGATACATTTACCTTTTTCTTTTCACAGCCTTTGGACGGGCTGGTTGCGATCACCTGGGCGGCCAACCACGGCATCCAGGATGTGGAAAGCACTCCGCAGCCTTTCAATGGCAACGCGGCCGGTTCCACTTGGCAGTATGTTTTGTTTGATACAGTCAGACCGCTGTTGGCAAAAATCGACCCTTTACCTGGTTCATCCCTCAACTCCCTGCAACAAATCAAAATCACGTTTAGTGAAAACGTCGGAGGCGTCGATGCATCGGATTTGCTCGTGAACGGAACGCCCGCTCAAAGCGTATCTGGCAATGGTGTTGGACCCTACACCTTTGCCGTCATCCAACCGACGAATGGAACTGTGCAGCTCTCGTGGGCTGTCAACCATGGCATCCACGATTTCGCCTCCGCCTCGAACCTGCTGGTGACCTCGTCGTGGTCTTATACGCTCGATACAAACCTCGTCCAGGATGTGGTAATTAATGAGATTATGTATCATCCGGCGAACGAGACAACCACGGATGAATGGGTCGAAATTTTCAACCGCGGTTCAAACGCCGTAAACCTTACGGGATGGAAAATAAGCAAGGGCGTTAATTTCGATTTTCCGGCTTCCACACTTCGGGCAGGAGCTTATCTGGTTGTGTGCGCGAACCTGGCTCGGTTCAACACCGTTTACTCCGGTGTAACCAACGTCCTGGGCAACTGGGATGGCACATTAAGCAACACGGGCGAGGAGATCCGGATCGACGATGCCTTGGGCAATCAGGTTGATAGCGTCACCTATGCTGATGCAGGAGATTGGGCGGTGCGCCGCCGCAACACCCAGGATCCTCCAGGCTATACCGCTTTTGGTTGGGATTGGTTTGCCGATCACGATGGGCTTGGGAAATCGGTTGAGCTCATCAATCCGGCTCTCCCGAACAAGTCAGGGCAAAACTGGAGCCCTAGCGCCATCGCCAACGGCACTCCTGGCCGGACCAACTCGGTTTTACAGGCGAACATTGCCCCGATGATCCTGGAGGTTGTTCACTCTCCCGCCATCCCGAAATCCACGAATTCCGTCACCATTACCGCTCGTCTGGTCGACGAACAGCTCACCGGAAGCTCGGCCATCCTGTTTTATCGCACAGGGACGAACCCCTTCGCATCCGTGCCCATGTTCGATGATGGCCAACACGGCGATGGTGTGGCGGGGGATAACATTTTTGCGGCCGTTCTTCCTCCCAATCCCAACCTGACCATCCTCGAATTCTATGTTCAGGCGGTTGACGCCGGAAACCACGTTCGCACGTGGCCTGGGCCGACGGACACCATCGGCACTCAGGGGGCCAATGCCTTATATCAGGTCGATGACTCACCGAACGACACGAATCAGCCCATTTACAGGTTGATTATGACTGCCGACGAAGAAAGTCGCCTGGCGAATTTGAATTCCACGCAGCCGCAAAACAATTCCCCCATGAACGCCACTTTTATAAGTGTTAGCGGCGAAGATGTGCAGGTGAGGTATGAGTGTGATGTTCGCCTGCGGGGCGCAGGCAGCCGCGGAGCAATTCCTCCGAATTATCGCGTGAAGATCCCGTCGGACAATCGATGGAAAGGCTTCACTGGCCTAAACCTGAACACTCAATTTACACACAGCCAGTTGGCGGGCAGTATTTTCTCCCGCCTGGCTGGTATGAATACCGAGCAGGCGATTCCTGTACAAGTGCGCGTGAACGGCTTAAACATGGCTAACAGCGGTTCCCGGCAATATGGCTCCTATGTCCACCTGGAGGCTCGCGACAGCGACTACGCGGGAAATCATTTCCCGAACGATCCCAATGGGAATCTTTACACCGCCACCCGTCCAAGTGTCGATCTTTCCTATCTGGGCACTAATCCGCAGAGTTATGTTAATGCTGGTTACCTGAAGGATTCGAACAGCAGCGAGAATGACTACACGGACCTCATCAATCTCACTTACGCCCTTTCCAGTAACACGCCAGATAACCAATACTCGGCAGCCGTGCGCCAAGTCGCGAACGTGGAGGAGTGGATGCGTTACTTCGCTGTCACCGTGATGCTCGGTTATAATGAAACATCCCTCGGGACTGGTGCGCCTGATGATTACACAATGTATCGAGGGATTAATGATCCACGCTTGCTGTTGTTTTTCCATGACCACGATACCGATTTTGGGGAAGGGGATAGTCCCTGCCCCGTAAACGCGCCTCTTTTCCGAGCCACGGCGCTCCCGGTGGTCAATCGTTTTCTTAAATGGCCGGACTTCGTCCCCATCTTCTACTCGGAGCTCAAGCAACAAGCTGAGACGACTTTTGCCCCGGCTCATTTCGATCCTACGATCGATCAGGCCCTCAATTGGGTACCAAACCAGGTGGTTGCCAACATGAAGAACTTCAACGCCCAGCGCCGGGCATTCGTTCTTTCGCAAATACCGCTTAACTTGACGGTGAACAGCGCCACGGTCCTCGGTTCTTCGAACGGGATCTTTCGCACCACCTCCGGCACGATCGGTCTTTACGGAGAAGCCAACGTGATCGACACCCGGAAAGTGCTCGTAAATGGGATGCCCGCTTATTGGTCAGCATGGGAAGGGAGATGGACTAACAACGCCGTCACGCTTCAGCCCGGCATCAACAACGTGCTGGTTCAAGCACTGGGGACCAACAATACAGAGATCGCCAGCAGCACATTTACAGTTTGGTATGACACTGGAACCGCCACCTCGGCTGGCCCAATCAGTGGCAATGTAGTTTGGACGCCTAATGCGGGACCTTACAACGTCACGGCAAGCTTAACCATTGGGAATGGAGCCACACTGACTATCCAGCCGGGCACCACTGTTTATATTGCCCCGGGCGCCACAATCAACGTAACCGGCACCGGTCGCCTGCTCGCGGAGGGCAATCTGGACGCGCACATCCGCTTTACTCGCCAGCCTGCAGGTGCTAATTGGGGCAGTCTGGATTTCATCAATGCCTCCCTGGAGAGTCGGTTGGCTTACGTGGACTTCGATGGGTGTGGAGGAACCACCATCGGTGGTCACAACGCGGAAGTGCACGCGAACAATGCGAAGGTCTACTTCGATCACCTGACCTTTGCCAATACCCCCACCGTGGAATACATCTCGTTCGATGGAAGTTCGTTCATTGTGCAGAACAGCGTTTTTCCCACCTACCCGTTTGCCACGTCCGGGCCTGAAATGCTGCACGGCGTCAATGGCATCCCGGCTGGAGGCTACGGCATTTTCCGGAGCAATTACTTTGGGCACACTTATGGTTTTAACGACACGATCGACTTCACCGGCGGCAATCGCCCCAGCCCCATTCTCCAGATTATCGGCAATGTTTTCGATGGGGCAGGGGATGACCATCTCGATCTGGACAGCACCGATGCGTGGATCGAAGGCAACATCTTCATGCACGCCCATCGGGACACCAACCGGACGGACAATCCGCTCGACACGGCCAGCGCGATCTCTGGCGGCGTTGATTTTGCCAGCCAGTATTCCGAGTGGACCATTATTAATAACTTGTTCTACGACGTGGACCACGCGGTGCTGAACAAGGAGGGCGGCCGCTTTATTTTCGCGGGCAATACCCTCGTCCATGTGAACAAGGAGAACGGCAGCGGCCAGAGTTCCGACATTGCGGCATTCAATTTCACGGACGATGCTTTGCCTTTGCCAGCCCCAAGCATCGGGGCCGGAGCTTACATCGCCAACAATATTATTTGGGATTGCCCGGTTCTGGTGGCGAATTACAACACAACCAACCTCACGGTCATTTTTGAAAACAACATTCTCCCCACGGCCTGGAGCGGCCCCGGCAGCAGCAACATTGTGGCTGACCCGCTCCTCAACTTATCTTTAATCACCAACGTGCTCACCGCGGACTGGCGGACGGTGCAGGCTGCATTTCAACCAAAAGCAAGTTCCCCTGCCATCGGCACGGGGACCGGCGGTTTTGACCGAGGCGGATTGAATCCGAAGGGCTTGCTGGTTTATGGAGAGCCTTCCGGTTTGACGCCCTCAACCACTGCCAGCTTTAATCTGTTTCCCGGGGGAGTCTTTAACTGGGGCAGCGCTGTACCGCCCTATCTTTGGGGTTACACTCATTATAAATGGAAACTGGACAATGGTTCGTGGAGCGCGGAGATCTCCATTACGAACCGGCCGACCCTCACGCTGAGCAACCTGAGCAACGGCCCGCACACCTTGTATGTGAGTGGAAAAAACGACGCCGGCTATTATCAGGACGACACCTTTGTTTATCCCCTAGATGGACCCGTTCCCGCCCATGCCACTGCCTCACGCACGTGGGTCGTCAACACCAACGCCTCCGCGATACGGATTAATGAAATCCTGGCTGCCAATAGCACAGCGGTTCCCATAGGCGCGAAATACCCGGATCTGGTGGAGCTTTATAACAATGGTTCGAGCGCCGTGGATCTGGGCGGGATGGGTATGACGGATTCGGCAGACCAGCCTTACAAATTTGTGTTTCCAGCCGGGACAATCGTTGCCCCAGGCCAGTTCCTCGTTTTATACGCCGACAACGATGTTGCGCCCGCAGGAATTCATCTGGGCTTCTCGTTGAGACAAAGCGGAGAGAATCTCTATCTTTTCGGTGCGTCGGGAAGGCTGCTGGATTCAGTTGAGTTCGGTTTGCAATTAAACGACCTATCCATCGGCCGTCTGGCTGATGGCAGCTGGTCACTGACTCAGCCGACGCTGGGCAGCGTCAACAAAGCGGTGCCGCTCGGCAATCCTGCCAAGCTGAAGATCAATGAATGGCTCGCGGCGTCTGTCTCCGTTCAGGATTTCATCGAGCTTTACAACCCGGAATCGCTGCCCGTCAGCATTGGGAACTTCTACCTGAGCGACCGGCCGATCGGCGCGCCCACTGAGCACAAGATCGCGCCACTCAGCTTCATCGCTGCCAATGGATATGGTGTGTTCATCGCCGATGGCCATCCGAAGGACGGCGCGGATCACTTGAGTTTCCAACTCTCGCAAGATCAAGGGATGATTGGCCTTTCCGATGCGGCACTGAACCTGATAGACATGGTCGTTTACGGCTCGCAGAAGAACGACATCTCCCAGGGCCGCAGTCCGAATGGCTCGACCACGATTTTGTATCTGCCTACTCCGACACCCGGAGCGCCCAACCCGAACCCGATTGTTCCTGGTGCAGGGAGGCTGGTGCTGAACGAAATCCTGGCCAACAATGTGAACCTGGCAGAGTCCGACGGGACCGTTGCAGATTGGGCAGAACTCTTTAACGGCACGGCTACAAACATCAATTTGGCTGATTTGAGTTTAAGCGACTCAAGCCTTGTTCCTCGCCGATTCATATTCCCGGCAGGCGCTGTGATTCCGGCGGGAGGTTTCTATACTTTGCGGTTTGATCCAAATGCGCTGCCTTCCGCAACGAACAGCGGGTTTGGTTTGAAGAAAACCGGCGGTTCACTCTACTTGTTTGATAACCTGGCCAGCGGCGGCGGTTTGATCGATGGGCTCACCTACGGGCTCCAGGCAGTCGACTTCTCCATTGGGCGCATCCCCAACGGCAGCACCAACTGGTTGCTCGCGTTACCTACCCGCAATGCAGGAAACCTCGTTGCGTCGCAGGGGGGTATTTCCCAGCTCAAGGTGAACGAATGGATGGCTGCCCCGGCCTCCGGGAGCGATTGGTTCGAGATCTATAATCCCAACCCGCAGCCCGTGGCTTTGGGTGGACTGTTCCTGACCGACGACTTGAGCACGCCGGTTTCGAGGAAGAAGTACCAGATTCCCGCGCTCTCGTTCATCGGCACTGGCCTTTATGGCTTTCAACAATTCTTCGCGGATGATCCGATTGGCGGGGACCACACTGGGTTCAAGCTCAGCAACACCGGAGAGGCCGTTGGCATTTGCAATCCGGACGGGTCTGTGATAGATAGCATCACCTTCGGTGCGCAACAGATCGGGGTATCGCAAGGCCGTTTGCCGGATGGGAACACCAATATTGTAGGTTTCCCAAGCTCAGCGAGCCCGGCGGAGAGCAATTTCCTGCCGCTCCCAGATGTGGTGATCAACGAGGCGCTCTCCCATACCGATCTGCCTTTGGAAGATGCGATCGAACTACGCAACCTTTCCGGCAGCGCGGTGAACATCGGTGGCTGGTTCCTGAGCGATGCGAAACATACCCTCAAAAAGTATCGCATTCCCGATGGCACAATTTTGCCCGCCAATGGATTCAAAGTCTTTTACGAATATCAGTTCAATTCCGCCCCGGGATCGGTCACCAGCTTCTCCCTGAGTTCGGCGAAGGGAGACGAGGTTTACCTTTCGGTTGGGAATACCAATGGAGCGCTCACTGGCTATCGAGCCAGCGTTGAATTTGGCGCTGCCCAAAACGGAGTCTCCTTCGGGCGTTATCAAACCAGTGTCGGAATCGATTTTGTGGCAATGGCCCAGCGGACCTTTGGCACGGACAATCCGGATACCGTCCAGCAATTTCGCACGGGTAATGGGTTGCCCAACTCAACGCCCAAAGTGGGCCCGATCGTGATCAGCGAAATCATGTATCACCCGCCCGACATTGGAACGAATGACAACGTGGTCGATGAGTTCATTGAGTTCCACAACGTCACTGGTTCGGCAGTGCCGCTTTACGATTCTGCTTACCCCACGAATGTGTGGAAGCTCAAGAAAGCGGTTAGTTTCTCGTTCCCCCCGAACATCACAATCCCGGCCAACGCTTACTTTGTGGTCGTCAGTTTCGATCCCGGAACAAACGCGGCGGCTTTGGCGGCTTTCCGCTCGAAGTACAGCGTGCCCGGTGCGGTGCCGGTGTTCGGACCTTACCTGGGCAAGCTGAACAACGCCTCTGATAGCATCGAAATCCATAAGCCGGATGCACCTCAGCAGCCGCCTGCCCTGGATGCGGGGTTCGTGCCGTATATTCTCGTGGACCGAATTAAATACGCCGACCTGCCGCCATGGCCTACGGCGCCGGATGGAACAGGAGCCTCCCTCCAACGGATCAATGACCTTGCATATGGCAATGACCCAGTGAATTGGACGAGCGGCAACCCAACTCCGGGCCGTACGATGAATCAGGATACCGATGGCGATGGGCTGCCGGATGATTGGGAAATTGCGAATGGCCTGGATCCGAACAGCGCTGTTGGAGTCAATGGAGCCAACGGGGATCCGGACAACGATGGCATGACTAATCTGCAGGAGTATCAGGCAGGGACCGATCCGCACAGTAGCGCGAGCAATCTTCGCCTCCAGATCGTCGGCCTGAATCCGACCAGACTCAGGTTCGTTGCCCAGCCGAATCGCTCCTACACAATCGAGTACGCCACGGACCTAGGAACCACCTGGACGAAGCTCCTTGATGTAGACCCAGTAGCCACTCAAACAACGTTCGATATCCTCGATGACCCAGTCCCCGTGCGGCGTTTCTACCGGATACGCACGCCGAAGTCGCCATAAGTTGCCGGAGCGGTGACGGCTGATTGTTTCCCGGACTGCTTTTGGCTGGGTTGAGGGCTTCTGCCCGCGGGACGCGTGCACCCTGGGAACGGTCAGCCCCCTCACGTCGGCTGCTACGGGGTTCCGGCTGCTCGCGCTGGCGACTACGTTATGAACACTTCCTGGCTTGCTGATGCTCCGCGTGATGAAAGGCAACAAGTGAGACTCATGACATCGTCTCCTGCGTTGGTTTGGTTTGGTTGATCATGAACTGTAGAGCACCATGGCGCCTGCGCTCACGAATTTGCTGGTGGCGTGCAGGGCCAGGGCTAGTGCCCGAAGCGGTCGGAATGGCTTCGGGCTCCTCGTTCGGCGGCAAACCACAGGTTGCCACTCTCGGTGGTCTCCTTCCTCACGGCTCGAAAGTCCGCGCGGCTGAGCGGGTCTTCCGGATGCGGATGGTTCTGGATTCAAAAGCCACTCGCACAGGATACGCGAGTTCCTCTTTGGATTGGGAGGTGAAGTGCACCCCTTCCACTTTGTAAGCGCCAAACTTGGACTTGGCTCGTTCGGTGAATCGCCGTCCAATCCCGGTCTGGTCGATCTTTGGCTCTGGATAAGTTCATTGAAGTAGTTGTGGATGCCCCGGTGGGTGGAGAAGGTTTCGAGAGACCCACACCAGGTGATGCCCGGGTAAGCAATGGCAAAGCTCGCAAGGGGACGAAAAAACGGCACTGAGGCCATCCGTTTACGCGTTTGAAGTTGAATGGACGATCAGATCTGCATCGAGGATGCGTTGGGATTGGTATTCTTCTTCGGAGATGGAGCGGTTAGCCTTCAATTGATCGAGCTCGGCGAGGCTTTCGCTGACCGGTTTGGCCGAACTGCTTTGGGGGCTCTTTCGAGGAGATTGCCCGGGCCAAAGCGCTGGTTGAGCGGATCCGGTCCTTTCTGGTGGGTGGGGATATCCACAATGGAGAAGCGATTTTTGGAGCCGGGGTTTCTGATACTGTAGGCGACATAGAAAATCCCAAGGCAGACGAAGCAGATGCCGAACAGTGGAAAAAGAATTCCGACGACCGGGAATGGTGAATTTCTTGTGATGGCAAAGGCGAGAATGGTCCAGCCGATGCCGAAGGTGGTGACGACGATGCCTCCAACCGCACCCATAGCTGAGGGGCCACGACCTTGCTTTATGCTTCGCATAGCGTTCAAATCATAAACTGTGGAAGGTCTTTTGAAGTATAAAACAGTCTAGGCAGTGTAAAATCCGAACTAATGGTTTGGCCAGAGGGCGAATAAATTTGAAATCATTCCCCATAGTTGCCGATGATGAGGGTATGAGCCGCACGAAAGCGCAGCCTAAGACGCCCCAAGATTGGCCCACGGAGGCACGCAAGGCCGGCTATGAGGCGGCAGCCTTTGCGAAAAGAATTGGCATGACGGGCGGAGAATTGGAAGGTGTGATCCGGGAGCACTTCAAGGTCACGGCAGAGGACTATCTCCGGGCGTTGCAGATCAATTTCGCTGTGGATCGGTTGAACGCTGGGGACAGCGTTAGTGAGGCGGCCGCGAAAAGCCGCTTTGCGACACGGCAGCAGTTTTCGAGGGAATTTAAGAGGCTTGTTGGTGTAAGTCCGAGGGAGTTTTTGCAGCGAAAATCATAACCACGGATTACACTGCTTAACACGGTGGATTTTGGAAACAGGAGTTGGGCCACAAAAGACCACATAGAACTCAAACTGGGATTCGAATGTTGAGGCCGAGGGCGGGTGGATAATTCCCGTTGGAGGCGGAGGCTTGTTTACGCATTTGCGGTTGGATGGCGTTCGACGAGTTGAAGTCGTTCAAAAGCGCCAGACGACTGGACGCAGTCCAAAACCTGGCGGATTTGTCGAGGTCCCTGTGCGTTTTGTCATCCGCAAGGGATTGCAGATACGCCCGCGGCCAGCTTAAACTAGCTTTTTGCGTTGACCGGGAAAACGGGATCCGCAATGGTCAAAGAAACCAAGTCGAACCTTAGCTGGAGCCTTATGCGATACATTTATTTAGCCGTGACGGTGTTGATTTTCGGAGGGGGATTGAACCTTTCCGCAGCGGACAAAGAAACAAACAATCCCTGGCATTCCATTCCTTTGGTCAAAGGTGGAAAGGTGTCCTCGGATTGGGCACAGGTGGGCTGGGGCAAGTTTGTGGCAGATGGGAAGATGATCCGCTCCGAGCCGGATGAGCGTGGGATTGGCCTGCTGGTTTACACGCGGGAGAAGCTAGGCAACTGCCAAATCCGAACCGTGTTCAAAGGCAAAACCCCAAGGTCAAACTCGGGGTTTTATATCCGCATTGATGATGGGATTTTAGATTGGACCAAGAAGGAGTCGCCTGCGGTGAGCC
This sequence comes from Verrucomicrobiales bacterium, assembly GCA_028293425.1. GTDB lineage: Bacteria > Verrucomicrobiota > Verrucomicrobiia > Limisphaerales > JAQGOV01 > JAQGOV01. Next base: position 516 of record JAQGOV010000052.1, on the reverse strand, counting down.
GAGATGATAACGGCAAGATGTCCGAGGAAATGGTGACAAAGCTGAAAGGGATTGCGGACTCCGAGGCGGGGCCTTGGTACGCCGTGCATCACGGTTACGAGGTTCAGATCATGGATGCTGCGGGAGCTCATGGAACCGGGTCTATTTACAGCCTGGCTGACGCTGCTCCTCTGCCCGAAAAGAGCGAGGACGGGTGGCGCACGATGGTAATCACCCTCAACGGGAGCAAGGTGATGGTGGATATCGATGGCAAACGGGTGAGCAGTTTTGATAGCGAAGCGAAGGTCACTCGCGCCAAGCGCAATTGGACCGAGCCGAAGCTCGATACCAAGCGTCCGGAGGTCGGCTATATCGGGCTGCAAACGCACGATCCTGAGGACATCGTATGGTTCAAGGAAGTCAGCGTCCGACCGCTGGGCAAGTAATGATGATGTTTCGAGGTCGTGAGGTCGCTGGCTTCGTCTCCACATTTCTCCACAGTGCGAGGAGGATTGAGGCTCACAAGGCTTTATTTGA
>JAQGOV010000048.1 GCA_028293425.1 Verrucomicrobiales bacterium | reverse complement strand
CCTGGTAGCAGCGGGATTCCGGACGGGGCTTGTGAATGCTCATCATATGCCGAACTTCGGTTGCAAACACCCGCGAAGGGCATTTTAAGAACTTCTCCGCAATTTGGCATTTGGGCAACACGCCCGTGATGAGACTCTGATCAATTCTCTGCCCATCCCCTTCCGCGTAGCTGACGACCTGAGGGCGTGTTGCCCAAAGGCAGAAACCCACGTTGGACGGTTGGGAGGGGCTGAAGAAGTCCATCTTTTCTACCCCCGGGACGAGGGCGGCCCTTTGTTTGGGCAACACGCCCGTCATGAGGCAGTCCAGTGCTCAGCCCATCAATCCAACTATCCGTTTATCGCCCCATCCACTTTCCCATGCCCCTGCCCAACATGCCATTGCCCTAATTCCGAGTCGCGTCGGCTCGCGTCCATTGGCAGTTGCCCAATTCAAGTTCTTCACCTTGATAAAAATCCCAATTTACAAAAGCTCCGATGAGCCCCATCAAAGTAATTCAAGCCTTCACAAGGCTTCCAAAGGCAAGACAAGCCTCCCCAAAAATTACTCATCGAGCCTTCTGCCTTCTCCTCCCCGTCCGCTTTTGTCGCGAAACTCCAGTCGCGTTTGGTAGCGAATCATCAAAAAACTTCCCGCAATCAAAACCACTCCAGTCGCGAAATGTCCGGAAAACGAGGCTTTGGACTTTTCGCCCGTAGCTGCCGAAGTGCTGAGGCAAACCGCCCTCAAACCATCCATCCACCTCCCCAAACCCTTGCTTCGTCCGAAATGGTACGAAACGGTACGATTTCATCTCCGAATGGTACGCCAGGTCCGGCGGTCTTCATCTCTCACTTCGGCTGGTCCCTCTTCCTCGGCTTACCACTTTGTCTGGCCTCAACCCTGGCCCGCACAACTGCTCGCCCGCTTTCCCTTCCCACGGCGACACTGTCCTCCTTGCCCAAAAAGCAGGACTGCGTACCCGACACGTGCTCGCCCCCATTTTCCTTCTGGCCACCACAAGAGCGCCTGCCTACCATCTTTCTCAACTCACAAAAGGCCCATCATGAAACAATGGATTCAGGTTTCCGTTCTCCTCGCGCTCTCCACCTTGTTGCTTGGAGCCGCTCCCGCCACGGTTATCGACGATGTCGAATGGCAACCGTTCTCCGCGCAAATTCAACGACTTGCGGAAGCGCTCGAATCGATCGGCAGCCCACCACCCGCCGAGGTGCGCACTGCTCTCGCAGAAACCGACCCGAAAATTGGCATTCGAAAGCTGCAGGAGGCATTGGATCCTTTGTGCCTCTTTGTGGTGAGTATCAATCCCGAAATGCGGGTTAAAGTCGTCCAAGGTCCAGCGAAACCCGAACTCATGGAGCAGGGCTGGCGCAGTTTTTTGGTAAAGGTTTTGAATGAATCGGGAACGACGGCTCAACTTGCCAGCCAAAGCCCAAACGCCAAACCGATGAGCGGGTCAGTCCAGTCCGATGTTCCGCACCGCTGGCTGGATCTCACTATGTTCGATCAGGCTCCGCTCACCCGGACCCTGGGCGGTTTGCCGGTTGAGTATAGAATCGTCCAGCTCTTCAGCCGGGATGCCGGCAAACGTGAAGCCAAAATCTCCTTCCACGTCGGGCAGGGGACTCAAGATCTTGGGTTTCGCAATGATGCTGATGTGATCTTCGATTCCGTCCCTGCGCAAGCCGTCTCCCTGCGGGTGCGTGATGAGAATGGGCAGCCTACCACGGCTTCTTTTATTATCCGCGACGTTCAACGCCGCATTTACCCGCCGCAGACAAAACGCCTCGCGCCGGACTTTTCCTTTCATCCGCAGGTTTATCGCCACGATGGTGAAACTATGCGGCTGCCCGCCGGAACCTACGAGGTGGAGTTCTCTCGGGGGCCGGAATCCATTACCAAAAATCAAAAACTGAAGGTGGATGCAGCCACTCGCGAATTGGCTTTCCAGGTGGAGCGCTGGATCGATCCATCCAAGCTTGGCTGGTGGTCGGGAGACCACCATATCCATGCGGCTGGCTGTGCACATTATGTAAAACCGACCGAAGGGGTTTTAGCAGAGGACATGATCCGGCATGTGATGGGGGAGGATTTGAAAGTCGGAGCAAATTTGACATGGGGCCCCTGTTTTGATTTTCAGAAGCAATTTTTTTGCGGCGCGGTTGATAAGGTTTCTCAGTATCCTTATTTGCTTCGTTACGATATCGAGGTCTCAGGCTTCGGCTCGCATCAGTCCGGTCACCTGTGTTTGCTCCAATTGAGAGACCAAATCTATCCTGGCGGTGACTCCTCCAAACACTGGCCCACGCTCTGTTTAAATACACTCCGCTGGGCTAAAAAGCAGGGTGCGCTTTGCGGGCCCGCTCATTCGGGATGGGGCCTTGAGGTAAAAGGTAATGACCTGCCCAATTATAACCTCCCAAAATTTGACGGCATTGGGGCTGATGAATACATCGTGGACGTTACACATCTGGTGCCTGGTCCTGAGGGGAAGCCTGTCCCCGCAGTCGACTTCCTTTCCATGGTGGACACACCTTATACCTGGGAACTTAACATTTGGTATCACACCCTTAATGCTGGCTTTCGTACGCGTGTTAGCGGCGAGACAGATTTCCCCTGCATCTATGGTGAGAAAGTTGGTTTAGGGCGCAGCTATGTCAAATTGGATGGAAAACTCGAATACAACGAGTGGTGCGAAAATATTCGGCGTGGCCGCAACTACGTAAGCGATGGAAAGACGCACCTGATCGACTTTCAATTGAATAGCGTAAAGGTCGGAGAAGGGGAGAGTGAACTACGTCTCGAGAAACCTGCCACCCTGCATGCCACTGCTAAAGTGGCTGCGATGCTGCCTGAGAAACCCGGCTTCGATGCTTCTAGCTTAAGGGTGGATCAGAAGCCTTATTGGGATGTGGAGCGTGCTAGGGTAACAGGCACACGCAAAATCCCCGTGGAAATCCTGGTGAACGGAAAAGCCGTTGCTCGAAAGGAAATTGAAGCTGATGGCAAGCTCCAGGAGATTTCCTTCGATGTTCCGATCGAGCGCAGCAGTTGGGTGGCTTTGCGCATCCTTCCCTCCTCGCATACCAATCCCATTTTCGTGTTAGTGGACGGTAAACCGATTCGCTCCCGCCGGAGCCTGGAGTGGTGCCTTAAGGCGGTGGACCAATGCTGGTCTCAAAAGGAGCGCTTTATCCGCCGCGTGGAAATGGAGGATGCAAAAGAGGCCTACGCGCACGCGCGCACTATTTACAAATCCCGGCTGGACGAAGCATCCGCGGACTGATTTAATAAAAGCTCAAGAGAAGGCGCTGAACAAAGGATTGAGCGCGCAACGCCTTCTGAGCATCATGCCAAGACTTATTTGCAAATCCGGGATGGATTCAGAACTCTTTTTTGATCTGCGTCTGGGCATCAATAAAGTTGGCAGGGTCTTGGGCAACACTTTCCAAGTCGAACACCCCACCATTTCTTCGCAGCACTGCGTGATACTTTGGCTGGATGACGGCGTAATCCTTGTGCGCGATTGCGGCTCAACCAACGGCACTTTTATCAACGATGAATCTATCAAGGAATCCAGGCTGACTTCCGGCCAGATTTTAAAACTCGGAGACGTCGAGTTTGAATTGGATTCTGCCCAGGCGAATGTTTCGGTGCCGAATATGAGAGTGCCAATGAGGCCTGCAGCACTGGCTGACGGCTCCATCCCCTGTTTCACCACGTCACATTGGACGCTGCCGGCGATTGCCCGCTGCGTGAAGTGCAAAAAGGAGTATTGCTCCAAATGCATTCACGTCCTGACCCGCTCGGACGGCCAGCTCCTACAGCTATGTCCGAACTGCAGCGGCGAGATGCAACCGCTGCCCGGCAAGGGCGGCCTCAAACTCCAGAAGAAATCATTTTTCGGCAGGATTAAGGAAACATTGAAGCTCACCCGGAAGCACTAAGGAAAGATGGTGCGCGTAGCAGGACTTGAACCTGCACGGATTGCTCCACTACCACCTCAAAGTAGCGTGTCTGCCAATTCCACCATACGCGCAACCAGACGCCTAATGAACCAGCGTCGCGGCTCGACCGCAAGCCAATTTTTAAGCGCGGCCCGATGAAAATGAGGCTTTCAGCGCAATTCTGGACACCGCGCGACGCAAAACAAATTGCCATTTTACCCACGTTCTGTTAAATTTAGCGGCAATGGCATTGGCCCCGATCCAGACCACGACAACAATTTGAAGCGCTCACGAAACCGTGAACGCCAACGCCTCGATTGTATTATCGAGGCTTTTTTGTTGCCAGAGATGCCGTGAACCCGAAAGACATATGCAAGCGGACAACACCCAGCAGCCTGAACGCAAATCGCTCGACGAGCGCAATAAAATGACCGACCTGGAGCGCATACGCCACTCCTGCGCTCATGTGCTAGCCACGGCTATCCTGCGAATTTGGCCTGAAGCCCAGTTTGCGGCCGGTCCGCCGGTGGAAAACGGTTTTTACTACGACGTTGAACTCAGCCACCGCATTTCGCCCGAAGATTTTACGAAGATCGAGGAGGAGATGAAAAAGGAGGTGAAAGCCAACAACACTTTCGAGAAGGTAGTGGTCCCTCGCGAGCAGGCGCTGGAAGACGCCCGCAAAGGTCGCTTGGCAGCCCTTGTCGAGCGTGGCACCCCCAGCAAATTCAAGTTGGATATTGTCGAGAACATCCCGGAGAACGAGCCCATCTCTTATTACAAAAACGGGGACTTTATTGACCTTTGTGCCGGGCCGCACGTCATGCGCACTGGAAATATTGGCGCTTTTAAGCTCACCCACGTTGCGAGCGCCTACTACAAAGGTGACGAACGCAATCCTCAGCTCCAGCGCATCTACGGCACTGCTTTCAAAAATAAAACCGAGATGGAGGCCTATTTCAAAATGCTGGAAGAGGCCAGGAAACGCGATCACCGCAAAATCGGCAAGGAGATGGAGCTCTTCACCTTTGATGAAGATGTGGGCCCTGGCCTGCCGCTCTGGCTGCCCAACGGGGGCGCTATGATCGAGGAACTGGAAAAGCTCGCTAAGGAAACCGAGTTCGCGGCCGGCTACGAACGCGTCCGCACTCCTCATCTGGCCCGGGAAAACATGTATAAAACCAGCGGCCATCTGCCCTATTACGCTGAGAGCATGTTTCCTCCCATGGAGTTGAAGGAACTAAACTCCAAAGGCGAAGTTGAAAGTCTGGAGCGCTATTACCTTAAGTCCATGAACTGCCCCCACCATCATAAGATTTTCAAGGCCGTTCCGCACAGCTACCGGGATTTGCCTCTGCGTCTCGCGGAATACGGCACCTGCTATCGTTACGAGCAATCCGGTGAATTAATGGGGTTGATGCGCGTTCGAGCCATGCAGATGAACGATGCCCATATTTACTGCACTCCCGAGCAGTTCGCCGAGGAGTTCCGGGCAGTCAATGAGATGTACCTCAAGTATTTCAAAATCTTTGGTTTTGAAAAATACCAGATGCGTTTCAGCACCCATGATCCAGCCCGCTTGGGGCAAAAGTTTGTGGACGAACCGGAACTCTGGAAACAAACCGAGGACATGGTTCGACGGGTGTTGATTGAATCCAACATCAATTATGTCGAGGTGCCCAATGAGGCTGCCTTCTACGGTCCTAAAATTGACGTTCAAGTTTGGAGCATCTCCGGACGTGAATTCACCATCGCCACCAACCAGGTGGATTTTGCGGTCCCCAAGCGGTTTGGGCTCGTTTACAGGGATCGCGATAACCAGGAGAAAACTCCTTTGTGCATCCATCGCGCTCCGCTCGGCACCCATGAGCGCTTCCTGGGCTTTCTGATTGAGCATTACGCTGGCAACTTCCCGCTTTGGCTCGCCCCCGAGCAGGTGCGCGTGATGACCATCGGTGATGACGAAAACCTTGTTCGCTACGCGAGCGCAATCCGGGATGAACTTCGTGGGCAAATGGTCCGCGCAACCCTGGATGGCTCATCCGACAAGATTAACGGCAAAGTGCTGCAGGCAGAGGAATCCAAGGTGCACACGATGCTGGTGATTGGCCCCCGCGACATGGAAGCTGGAAATGTCAGCGTCCGTCTGCATGGAAAAGGGAATATTGGGGCGAAGCCGAAGAACGAGGTTATTGCTCAAATCTTCGAGGACATAAAAACCCGGAAATAAACCTTGCAAGCTACTGCATGGGAGGTATCTTCGCTCCTCTTTTGAAAGAATAGGAATTTGTATGGCTAGAATTTGTGAATTGACTGGTAAAGGCTCCATTAAAGGAAGTCACATTTGGCGCAGTGGTAAAGCCAAGAAATCAGGCGGTATCGGAACGCACGTTACAGCCATCACCAAACGCCGTTTCATGCCCAACCTGCAGCGCGTGAAGGCTTTGGTGGACGGCCAGGTTCGATACATCCGCGTCAGCGCCAAAGCGCTGAAGCAGGGGCTCGTCGTGAAGGCTCCAAAGCGCCAATGGACCAAGCCAACGGTTGCTTCTGCCAAGAAGTAAGCCGTCTGGTGCCGATTGTTTTTCTCAGGCGAGGTGCGAACCTCGCCTGAATCTTTTTATTTCCCCTTGGTGCGCCGCATCGTCGCACGTCTCAGCTCCCGATCGGCATCGCGCTCTCTCATGTCCTGCCGCTTGTCGTATTCCACCTTGCCTTTACCAACCCCAAGCAAAACCTTCACCTTTCCGTTCTTCCAATAAAAGGAAAGCGGAACGACCGAGTTGCCTTTCACGCTGGCCAGCCCAAACAACTTGCGAATCTCGGATTTGTGCAGCAGCAGCTTCCTTACGGATTTAGGCTGATGGTTGGAGATGTTCCCGTAGGAATACTCATCGATATGGGCGTTGTAGAGCAGCGCCTGGTCGTTTTCGACCCTGGCAAAAGCATCATGGATCTGGCCCTTGCCAGCCCGGAGGGATTTAACCTCTGTTCCCCTTAGAACAATCCCAGCCTCATATGTCTCGAGGATGTGATAATCACGCCGGGCCCTTGGATTTGTGAGAATGTCCGCCATAAACAAAATCAGCCAGAAGGTTGCTTCTGGCTGACAGCTTGGAAAAAGGAATAAAAGGCTTAATGCCTTTTGCGTTTCGAGCCACTGGGATTAGGATTGGTATTATCGGGTTCTGGCAAGATCCAGCCGAGCTTGTCCTCAATGATTTCCCTGAGGGCAATATCAGCAACGCCAAGACCGGTCGTATCCAGGATCATCGGTCGGCTGCTGCCGCCCGCACCGGAATTGAGCTGCCGCACGCGGCGAGAAATGAGGTTAATAAGTACGTTGGGGTTTCCAACCTTCGCTACAGCTTGTTTACAAAGTTCACTATTCAAGTCAGCCTCTCGTTTTTGTTAGTCTAGCCGGATAGGCTAATCGACTTTCTGACGAAATCAACTTTTAATTTTTCGCGCCGATTTGAGAGTAAATATCAGGTAAACGGCTCAGTATCAACGGTTAGCCGTTGTTCCTAAACGATTTCCCGCAGCCGAAGCAAGATGGATCCCGACTCATGCAACCACCAACCCAATGAAGCGAGCAGCGAAACCTGGGTGGTCAGGAGCGGTAATCCGATCAGCAAGACGCTGACGTTTCCCAGGAAAATGATGACGATGGAGAAAACGTAGCCTTGGTTGGTGATATCGCTTTGCTCCGTTTTTAAGATGTGGAACGTCAGCGTGACATGAAACGCGTATGCGGCTCCGAGCAGGAAGTGAAACCACACGCGGTAAAGCTCCCATCCCCAAATCAGGTGACCGATGGCAAACGCCAGCACCAGCAACACCACGTAGAGCGGGAAAAAGTAAGGTGCAAGCGCGATGAAAAAGTTGTTCTTGGTTACGACCACATGCCCTCCTTTGGAGGTCACTTTGAACTTTTTGACCTTCCCGCCAAACAAATACGTCCAGACAGCATGTGTGAGTTCGTGACCAAACACGTAAACCCGCATGGGTTTGGGGAGCAAAAGGAAAACGGTCAGCCAGCAGGCGGCGCCACCTGTTAAAGCAACCCAAATGGTTTGAGCCTTGCCGCTGGCCCCGATGACCTTGAACAAAGCGGGCACCGCCCCCGCACACAAGGGCAGGAGAAGGATAGCGGCAATCAACTTTACCCATTTGGGCATCGGGAGTTATCCTATGGATCGGGGCAGACTCCCACAACCCCCGACGACGAAAGGAAGGGTAAAATTTTCCAAAGTTCGGCAGGCTCTATGCTACAGGGTATTTCCGTGTATCTGGACTACTATGGGCTGATTGAACAGCCCTTCAATATTACGCCGAATCCGCGCTTCCTTTTTTATAGCGCCAAGCATCGGGAGGCGTTTAATCACCTCCTTTACGGCATTCGCGAGCGAAAAGGCTTTGTCCAAATCACCGGCGAGGTCGGAGCGGGCAAAACCACTTTGTGCCGGGCTCTCCTGGAGGCTCTCGGCAATAATTTCTCAACGGCACTCATTTTAAACCCGATTTTAGACCCGGACCAGCTCATCAAAGCCATTGCAATGGAGTTCGGTTTGGAGGTGAAGGGCATGGATCGGCTCGAAACAGTGGCCGAGATCAATAAGTTCCTTTTGGATGAGGCCGAGCGGGGCAGGGATGCAGTCCTCATCATTGATGAAGCCCAAAACCTGACAAACAACCTTCTAGAGCAGGTTCGGCTGCTGTCCAACTTGGAGACAGACGAGCGAAAACTGTTGCAGATCGTGCTGATGGGCCAACCGGAGCTGAGGGAACGCTTGAATGACCATTCTCTCCGGCAACTGAAGCAACGCATCACAGTTCGATACCATTTGCGCTCCCTTAACCGCCTAGAGGTCGAGCAATACGTCCAACATCGCCTCTCCGTTTCCGGTGCCAAAAAAGGCCCCTATTTCACCTGGGCCGCATTGTGGCGAGTTTATCGCTACGCTAAAGGCATTCCTCGCATCATTAACGCCATTTGTGATAAGTGTCTCCTGGCCGGGTTTGTGCAACAACGCGATCAAATTGATTTCAGCCTCGTTGGTACAGCCATCAGGGAATTGGAAGGAAGGATGCACGCATGAGTTTGATCAATGATGCTTTAAAACGAGCCAGTCAATCGACTACCGCCCCGGCTCCTGCCCCAGCCAGCAAGGTGCCGCCAGATGCGGCGTTGCGTCCGGTGGATTATAAACCGAACTCTCCCTCGTGGCCCCGGGTGATGTTTACGACGCTGCTGGTGATTGGCATTAGCATTGGCGGGTGGCTGTTCTTCCGCAATTCAGGAGGATCGAACAACCGTGCTGCCAATACTGATGAGACCAATGTCCAGGCCCGTCAGCCAGCAACTGCGCCAACTGATACACCACTCGCTGTAGCTCCAGTGCCGGGTGGCAATACACAACACGCCTCGGAACCGCCCAAAGCGATTTTAGTGGCAGCACCAGCGGCATCCCGGCCGGTAGCAGCGCTTCCGATCGCATCAGCCTCAACGGTTCTTACTGCACCTCAAGCGGCCGTTTCCTCGGCGCCTCTGCCGCAGGCAACCGTTCCCGCTCCAGTTTACAAGCTTCAAGGGATCTTCTATCGACCTGCTCACCCAATGGCGATGATCAATGGGAGAAACGTGAGCCCGGGAGATAAGGTGGCCGATGCTAAGGTGATAACGATCCAGCGCGATAGTGTTACCCTTTCCGTGGATGGCCAAACCAAGGTATTGACCTTGTCCCAAAACAATTAGTAAATCTTCGCGCCTCCAATGTCATCTTGGAGGCACTCATGAATTTACTTTCAGACCGCCTGAAATCTTCGCCGATTGCCGTTCGGGCAGTCCCCTTCGCTGTTTTCCTGGCCCTGACCGCCGCGCAGGCCTGGTTTGGTGAATCCGGCCGTTACTGGTTTTATTTTCTTAAAACGGTCGTAGGCGCCTGGATGATTTGGGAAGTACGCCCCCTCATTCCCGAGATGAGATGGGCCTTCAGCGTGCCT
>JAQGOV010000704.1 GCA_028293425.1 Verrucomicrobiales bacterium | reverse complement strand
GTGGATCGGCGGTGGCGCCCGCGGATTGGATGCGGGCCTGCGCGAGATCATCGCGACCAAGGGAGTGCTGGCCTTGATGGCCGATCAGCATCCGGGAAAACCGGAAACCGGCGGCAGCCTGGCTTTGTGGGGCAAGGTGACGGTGCCTTACCCGGCGCGCTTGCTGCGTTTCCTGGCGGAGCGGGATTTTCTCTTCGTGCCCGTGTCCACGCGCCTGGAAGCGGATGGAGGCTCGACCTTCCTTTTCCATCCCGCCTGGGATTTCAGGGCGGACTCTGCGGACTCGAAGACGAGTCCGGCGGATCTAAAGACGAGTCCGGCGGGTCTGGAAGCGGCGCTGGCTGATAGGGTGCGCGGTTTCCTGGAAGAGGCCATCTCGGCGGCGCCGGACCAATGGAATTGGTCCTACCCGAAAATCACCCCGCAATAAAAAAGGACGGAGCCGAAGCCCCGTCCTGGTGATTCCTCCCCCCGCCGGAAGGCGGGTCGGCTCGTATCGTTGCGGTTACCGGTAGTCCGCCGGCAGCATGCCTTCGTCGCCGCCGTGCTTCTTGAAGGCCCGGAAGAAATCCTTGGCTTCCTTTTTCTGGTACTTCTTGTCGGCTACGACGCCGGCGTAGTAGTACGGAGAAGGCTCCTCGGGGCAGATGGAGATGGCGTAAGTGCTGTTGGACTTGCTCGTCTCGTAATTGCCCGCGGCGAAGTTGATCTTGGCCGATCCGATCAGGAGATCGCAGGAATTGGGATTCCCTTCCAGGGCCTTCTTGGCCAGGGCCAGGGCTTCCGGCTTGCGGTTCTGCGCCAGCAGCACGTCGCCCATGGCGGCCACGGCCGTGGAATTCCCCGGCTGCAGGTCCAGGGCCCGGCGCGCGTACTTCTCCGCTTCGGTCGGCTTGCGCATCTTCAAGAGCACCTTGGCCAGCAGGCTGGCGGCCTCGGGGCTTTCCTCCGCGGCCAGGGACTTCTGCAGGAAGTTCTCGGACGCTTCGTACTTCTTCTCCGATTCGAAGGACATGGCCAGGCCCAGGAAACCCTTGGCCTGCCAGCTCGAATTCGCATGCTGGGAAAGCTCCTTGAAGTAATTCTTGGCGTCCGCGGGGCTGCCGTCGCGCAGCAGGCACAGGCCGATGTGGTAAACCGCGTCCATGTAGTCCGGGTTGTATTTCAGGGCCTGATCGAAATCCTTCTTGGCCTTGGAGTAGTTCCGGTCGTAGTAATAGCTGAGGCCGCGGTAGTGGTAATAGGCGGCACTGTACTTGTTCGCCCGGATCAAGCGCTCCAGCACGTCGCGGGCCTTTTCGGTCTCCCGGGTCTCGATGCGCGCCTTCGCCAGCGAGAACTGGACGGTGGTATCGTCCTTGAACTCCGATCCCTCGATGGTGCGGATGGCCTCGCGGGAGTTGCCCTTGTTGATCTGCAATTCCGCCAGCTTGGCGAGCACGGGGGCGGAAGGGTCCTTGGCGAACACGGTATTGAACTCGGCCAAGGCGGCGTCGTTCTTGCCTTGGCGCATGAGGCAATCGCCGTACATCAGGCGGCCGGAGGAGGAGAGATTGGCCTTGACCGGTTCCAGCAGCCTGGCCGCGCCTGCGAACTCGTCCTTGTTGTACTGCATACGCGCCAGCGCCTCGGCGTAATCGCCGTTGGCCGGGGCCAGCAATTGGGCCTTCTTGAAATAATCCTCGGCCACGCCGGGCTGGGTGCGCTCGGAAGCGATCTGGCCCAGCCAGTAATACGCCAGGTGGTTGCGGGGATCCTTCTTGACCATCTCGGACAGGATGGCTTCGGCCTTGTCGCTGTTGCCTTCCTCCTTGTAGATGCGGGCCAGGCTGGTCATGACGCGCGGGCTCTTCTCGCCCAGGTCCACGGCGCGCTGGAGGGCGCGCTTGGCTTGCTCGATATCCTTGATTTCGATCAACGCATAGCCGTAGTTCGCCCAGGCGCCCCGGTCCGCGCCTTTGACGGCGGTGACCTTGGAGTACAAGGCCGCGGCGTCGCGGTACTTGCGCTCGTTGAAGCGGATCTCGGCCAGCGCGGAGGCGGCTTCGATGTTCGACGAATCCAGGCGGATGACGTCCGCGTAGGCCGTGGGCAATTCGTCCGCGGCGCTGAGTTCCTTGGACATCTGCATCTTGGCGATGGCGATGGGCAGGCTCTGGGGCTGCAGCTTGAAGGCCTTCTTGTAGGCCTGCAAGGATGAGGCATAGCGCTTCTCGTTGCGGTAGGCATCGCCCAGGTAACGCCAGGCGACGGCGCTGTCGGGATACTTCGCAAGGCCGGTTTCCAGCATATGGATGGCCCTGCCGTATTCCTTGCGCCCCGCCAGGATCATGCCGTAGTTCATGTTGGAAGCCGGATGGGTGGGCATCTTCTTCAGGATCATCTCGTATTGGGCCTCGGCCTTCTTGAGATCGCCCTTGCCGCGGTACAGCTCCGCCAGTTCCACGCGATAGTCGTAGTTGGCGGGTTCCGCCGCGATCAGGCGCTCCAGGATGGCGCGGGTGCCTTCCGGATCGTTGATCTTCTTATAGAGGCTGTACAGTTCCGCCAGCACCTTGATGTCCTTGGTCTTGGCATAGTAGTCCTCGTAGGCCTTGATGGCGCGTTCGGGCTCCTTGTTCTGGATATAGGACTGCCCCAGCATGCTGAGCACGTCCGGCCGGTTGAGATCCGCGCGATCCAGGTTGTTGATGGCGCCCTGCCAGTTCTTCTCGTCGAAGTAGCACTTGCCCAGGTAGTAGAAAGCCTCTTCCGACGGCGTGTTGCGCACGTAGGTTTCCAGGATTTCCTTGGCCTTGGATTTGTTCTTGGTCTCGTAGAACAGGATGGCCAGAGGCAGGGATTGCTTCGCTTCCTCCGGGTACTTGCGGATCAGGACCGGGCCCAGGTTGGCGGCGCGATCCTTCTGGCCCAGCTTGAAGTAGCCGTCCAGGAGCAGGAAGGACATCTCGGCGTTCAAATCGTCCTTGAGGGTGGGACGCTCCAGGATCCTGACCGCTTCCGCCGGGTTCTTCAATTCGGATTCCAAGCGCGCCAGGGAATACGCGTACTCCTTGTTGGCGGGACGGAGGGCGAACAGGAAGCGCAGGCGCTCCCGGGCCAGGCCCTTGTTCTTCTCG
>JAQGOV010000034.1 GCA_028293425.1 Verrucomicrobiales bacterium | reverse complement strand
GTCAGCCTGGTCAGCTCCGTGTTCTGGTGCATCAGACCCAGCAATTGCGTGGTCAGCTTCTCGCTGGCGGCCTGGTGTTCCAGGCTGGCCCGGGCGAGATCCTCTCGATGCTGGGCATCCGCGTCGGAATGAGCCTTGTCACGATCAGCCTGACGGGTCTGAGCCAGCAGGATCAACGGAGCGGCATAGGCTGCCTGCAGGCTGAACGCGAGGTTCAGAAGGATGAAGGGATACACATCGAAGTGGACCACCCCGCCCGCATTGAGCACGATCCAAACCGCAACAAACAGGGTCTGCCCAATGAGGAACACCGGCGTGCCGAAGAAGCGCGCGAATGCCTCCGCCTTCAGCGCGAACCAATCGCTTCCAAACACCGGTGCGAGGTGCAGGTGCGGGACGTGAAAGCGCAGGTGGTGCCGGGAGGGTGTGGACAAATCGGGAGATGACTTCATGCCTTAAGGATAACCAAAAGCACCGCACGGTCGAGCGTGAAGCCGGGCCGTGATGCTCACGTTTCTCTCGGGAGTTCGGGGTTTTCAACCTGCCTCTAAGCTCAGACCACCCGTCGTGGTCGTGATTGAGAACAGGTTGTAAACAGAAGAGGATCACCCGATTGCCGGGCGAGGTTCGCTTTACAATTGGATGGCTATGCTGGATGCTTCCCTACTGCTTGGTAGGGCGGCGGGGTGCATATGAATAAAAAAAGACCAATCCTTATTGTTGAGGACTGCGAAGAAGACATTGACCTCCTTGAAATCGCCATCAGAAAAGCAAAAATTACTGCACAAACCCAAGTTGTGCGAAATGGCCAGGAAGCCATCGATTACCTCCATGGCCTCGGAAAATTTTCCGACCGTCAATCTTACCCGTTTCCTGGGGTGATATTCCTGGATTTGAAAATGCCCAGGCTCAATGGCTTTGATGTCCTGGAGGACCTAAAAGGCCACGAGCACTGTAAAATTGTGCCCGTGATGCTGCTCACTGCTTCGGCTTTGGATGAGGACGTAATCAGGGCATACCAACTCGGTGCCAACTGCTACATGCAGAAGCCAGCCACGTTGGAGGAGCTTGTTGCTTTAGTCGATCTCGCCTTCCGATTTTGGGGTGCATGCGTCCTTCCTCCGGTTCTGCCAGGCTGCGAATAAGGGACAGGAATTCTGGCCAATTTCCTTTTCCTTTCCGTATGGATGCTCCGACCTCTCACGCGGATGGGCTTCTCACCCCAAAACCCGGTTGCGCAGCCGGTCCAGTATCCGGTAAGGAATGGATGTGAAATCAACTTTACGTTCTCCCGAACAGGGATGCTTTTGATCAATGCACGGACATTCCACTCTCAAATAGTGGAAGCGCTTTTGAGGCGGGTGCGTGAGCGGACTTGGTGTTGACGTTGCCCTGGTTCCAGGCGCACATCGTATTTTTCCACATCGAAGGAGATGTAAACCCGTGTGTGAGGCTCATTCCTTTTCTCCCACTGATCCCAGGCATGCATGGTCGTCCTCAAATTCCAGGCAAGTTCCTGGAAGGGTGTCCATTTACCTTGCTGGGTTAAGAAACAGCCACTCCGTGGATCTTCAATAAAAATGTTCATATGCTAGTTTGATGAAACACATAAACCTAGCTAATCCATACAGGTGTACAGGGCGGCGGCTGTCGGGCAAGGTATTTTCACTGTCGGGAAATGCCATCCCCTCCATGAGATTGTTCCCGATAGACAATTCACTTGATGGTGCGGAAGGTCTTCATGCAGGCAGAAGTGAAAGGAACGATTATCTCAAAGTGAAAGGGCAGCGGCATGTTATTCTCGTGGTAGAGGACGACATAAATGACCAAAGCCTGGTTAAAGAAGCTCTTCGGTGTTGTGGCGTGCACGACGAAGTCCATATCGTATCCAACGGGCAGCAGGCTCTTGATTAGGTTTCGTTTTCCTTCCACCATTCTCACCGATTTGAAAATGCCACTCCGGGATGGGTGCTCCGTCCTCGAACACATCAAAGACAATCCTGCCTGGGCTTTAATTCCCACGGTTGTTTTGTCAGCCTCTGCCGATCTCGATGACATCAAAAGGGCCTACCTGCGCAAGCCCCAAGGTTTTGAAGAGCTTAGGGCCATGCTGGACCTCTTTTACCAATACTGGGCACAGTGCGAAGTTCCCGAAGTTCTTGAAACTGGGGAACGAGCGGAAACGCACTGTGCAGGAAAGCTGGGACAGAGGTATGCTTCGTAAAGAGCTTTTCGTCAGGGGGTTTTGTAGGACGTTTAGCCCACAACCGCACCACATTCCGGAACCACCAAAAGCAGGTGACAGACCCCCAATCAGGGCTTCTGTGCGGTTTCAAGGAAAACCTATGTTTCCGGGCCAAAACAGCCATTTCACCAGCCTGGTGACCTCGATGTGCGCTTTTGAATAATGTCCCCAGAAAGAGAGGGACGGTTGGCTGAAGAGCTTCAGCCAACCGTCCATTCTGTCGTTCCGTTTCTCTTCCCTCAAGACACGGCCATGAATACCAATCCTTGATCCTCAGCTTCTCTGCCCATGGTAACCCTGCTGTCTTCAGCAACGTCTTGGCAAGGTGATGCCAAAGGGGCCGAACTTCATTGGGGTCTTTCCTGTAAAAGTTCAGCCTTGATGCGCAAGGAACTGTTCCAGTTCATGGACAATTGCCCGTATGAATGGTTTTTCAAAGCAGGCCACCGCTCCAATGCGTTCGGCTTCTTCGCAGACGTTCTGATCGAAGCTGCCAGATAGCGCAAATACGCGTATCGGTTTTAATTCCGGCTCTTCCATGATCCAAGCGTAGCAACATCATGGATGGCTCATGGCGCAGTTGCCAATCCAGGGAAATCACAGCCGGTAAAGGTTGGCGAGATCGGTCCAATGGATCCCTTTAGCCCAGAAAAGCTTTGATTTCAGCAGCGTCGTTCCTAACCACAATTTGGCTCTGTTAGGTCAGGGTTTTGGTGGCCCAGTCCACCTGGTCGGCGCGCAGTTGGAGCCGTCCGTTTGGGCGCATCCCGTGTGCCAAAGGATTTTGTAATAGTGCCTGCGTTCCGAGTTTTGTTCCGCCGCGACACTCCGCTTGTGTTCCGGGTCAGTGATGGCCCGTTTGAGCTTGGGCCTCACTTTGGGCCATGCCTTGGGGGCCAAGATGGGCCACGCGAGCCAACCGAGGCCGAGCGCTAAATTATGAAGCCTGCGCAAATAATTGGCGGTCGCAGCGCCTCCGGCCCGGAGCACCGCCAAGCTGTCCTCGCTCGTGGTCTGGATGACAGGCTTATGGCGGATAAGTGTATACGGCTTGGATGCCATCTCGCAACGGCAGCGCGCCTGGCTCGACTCGCGGCCATGGGTGGCCAGTTCCTCCATCACTGCCGACCAGGTGCGGGTCACCATTTTGGGATCGTGCGCACTCAGGTAGGTCTTGGCCAGCGCCAGGTTCCGTTCCGGGCTGCGCACCGATTCTTTTTTGGCTGCGAGAAGCCGATCTGCTTCCTCGCGGGTTTGGTGCGGAGGCTGGTTTGCTTGCCGGTGCGGGTATCCTCGATCTAAAAAATGTCACCGCGCTGAAATAGTCGATAATTCTGCTGCATGCTTTTGCTTTCGGTTGTGAAGCATACAGGGAGGCGAGTCGTTCCCCTTAACCCGTAGTGGACCAGGAGTGGTCAGTTCACACGAGTTGTGGTTTCTTTCACCAACAAGTTTACTGACACTTTTACTGACAGTTCGGGCTATCGGGGCCTATTTGGGAGGGTTTTGGCCTTGAAAACAGGCCGGAATCGATTGGCTCCAAAGGTAGGACTCGAACCTACAACCGATCGGTTAACAGCCGATTGCTCTACCATTGAGCTACTTTGGATGCCGTAATCAACGGGAGGCGTAATCTAGTAATCGCATCTCCGAACGTCAACAGATTTTAACTCATTCATCCCCCGGTTCAAGCCCTCAACTCCCGGAAGGCTTCATGAGTCTCATTCCGCAACCAAAGTATCGGTGAAACTGAGGAAAAGTTAACGATTGTTTGGTTGATTGAAGGAAAAGCACGGTTTTGCCCGATTCCCGCTTTCCCCACCGTGGACAGCCAAGTTCCCCTTTCGCCAAATCCAGTCAAATCACGGCAATGCTTTGGCCCGATAAAATCGGCGCGGGGTATTTCCGGCATCGTTATCAAGGAAGCTTTGCTCCGAACCGTTCAACGTCAGGTTGGTCAGGGCGACCCAGTTGGTCAGAACGGCGGCCCCTTGAATCTCATAAGTCCCCTGCCCTCCGCTCAGGACCAGCCGCATGCTGGTGGGAGAAACCTTTTGCAGCACCAGATGACAAGGGGGATTCCAGTTGAGCACAATATTTCCCGATCCACCTTGTGTTCCATCCACCGCGACGTGATACGTCGTGCCCTGGATCGCCTGGAAAAAAGCGCGGCTGGTCAAATTGCCTCCCGAATCATTATCGCTCGCCAACGGGGTGAGCGCTCCAAGGGACGCCCCGGTATAAACGGCCAGCAACGTATCGAAGTCACTGCCGACGGTATCGAAAATAACCGTGCCATTGGACGGGGCTGTCCAGCAATACCAGACCGAGCGCCAGCTAAAGCTGCTGTTATGGTCCGGTTCATTCGGTTCCCGCGTCGCCCCCACATTATGCCCGGTGACCTGGCCGGAAAGGCCGCTCAAAGTTTGGCAGCTGGCAAACGAATCGTTGAGCGGAGGATCCAGGTTCAGCACCAGTTTCCCGAAGGCCCCGTTCCATCCATCGGCCGCGATGGAGTAGACCATCCCGGCCACGCCGTTGAATGAGACAGCGCTTTGCTGGTTGCCGACGCTGATGTCATCATTGCTCGCGACGGGGGTCAGCGCATTCACGCTGCTGCCTGTGTAAACCGCCAGAACGGTGTCGAAATCACTCCCTTCGGTCGACAAACGGATCGGCCCATCGGACACCGCCGTGTATTGGAACCAGAGCGAGTGGCCGCCCGCGTTTCCGGCGTGGCTGGGCTCACCTGCCTCCCTGGTCGCGCAGCTATTGTAGGTTTCCAGGCTGAGCGGGCTGCCGGGCAGTGCCTGCGCGGCGCTGAAAGAATCGTTGGCCAGAACCGGGCTGCAATCGGACTGGATGGTGATCGTCTTTCGGCTGAGATTATTCGCATAAGAAGCCTCCTGGATGGCCCGGCTCGGATTCACCTCCAGTTCGAGGGTATAGGTGCCGCCCGGCAGCCCGGTGATGTCCAGCCACTGGCAAGGCACATCCTCCGTGTAGACATCCGCCCAGCCCGCCTGGATGCCCTGGTAATTGCAATCGTAGCGGCTGTTCTGGCCGGCCGTTGCACTCCACCGCACCACATCCTCCAGGCAAAAACCAATTTTGTGGCCCCGCAGCACGAGATTCGAATTGGTGTCTCGCAAGCGGTATTCGGCGAAGCCTTCATAATGGTAGTGGCCGTGGCAGGAGTCATAATAAAATGCCGAATTCGTGGCCGGGTTCCCCATGACGAGGTCGGCCGTCCCAATATTGCGGGTTTGCAAGGCGAACAGGAGCAGCCGCCGAACGCCTGGCTGGACGCAGCCTTCCTGCACCTCGCAATCGTTGGCCCCAAAATTCCGGTAAACGATATGTGGAGTAATCGCCGGGTAATAGATGGCTAGATCCGGCAAAGCTCCTTCACTGCCCTGGGCCATCAGGAAACCAGTCGCCACGGCCACCCAGCAAAAAAATTTCCGCATAAATGTTTTTGGACTGCGCGCTTTAACTGGGGCCAGTCTGGAAAAACACCCTCCCAAACGAAATAGGGAAAACTGCTACATGGGAAATACCCACTGCCGCTCCCCCCCGGAAACGGGAGCGCGAGCGGGAGAAGCCCTGGGCGGCGTGCTCCGCGGCGCGGCGTGGTTGATTTAGGTTTGGATGGCTCCTGGACTAGTTTGGCTTCGATTGCATGAGCCACTCCAGCGCGGCTCTTTGCGTCTCAGCCGCGCTGCCTTCGAACCGAACCAAATTCTTCCGGGCATTGGCCGCCTGGTACTGGGCACGAACGAGGCCCAGGGCGGCATCGGTTTCTCCGGCGACCCACACCTGGGCGGGAGCGGCCAGGGCGAGCATGCCGGGCAGATCCCCATACTTGGCGCCTCCTGGAACAAAATCAGGGCTGCGAATATCCAGCACCTGGCCGAAGCGAAAGCCGCCCGTATCGATCACGGCGCGATCAATCGCTGCCCCGCATTGGGCGCGCGCGGCGGCCACCCACGGCCCTGCCCCGTTGAGCCCTGCCACCACCAGTTGCTTGGATGGCCGCTCGAAAGTCTTCACGAACCGCACCACACTGATGACATCGTGGACCCGTTGCACAAAAACGGTGGGGTTATAACCAAAAGTATAAGCCGCCGCTTCCCGTGGATTTTTCACTTTCGGCGTCGCCACCAGCGGCTTGTCCTCCGTTTGAAATTCACCCTGGTAAAGCAGGTCCACTCCCAGCACCGTGGCTCCGGTGTCCACCAGTTTCTGCAAGTCCGGCCGGAGGGCTCCGTCCCCGTCGAACAAGCTCTTCTTCCCTTCACCGCTCAGCCAAACCACGGTGGTTCCGTTCCATTGCTTGGGATAGCAAAACACCGCGGGCAATTCCTCCGCGTAAGTCTCGTTTCGGATCAGGCCATCCATTTGAATCCAGGAACCTCGGTCCGCCTTGTGGGCCATTTTCCATTTCACCTCCCCCTCTTTGCCCTGGCGGCTGTTGAGCACGACCTCCAGCGCCCCGCCATAAACCTCGTGAAAACGTTGCGGATCTGATTCCGCGACGGCCGCCAGCTGCTTCTGGGCGTCTTCCTGAAAATAACGAAGCAGTTGCCGCTCAAAATCCGGATCGGCCGGCTTGGGCGCGGGGTGCCCGTCATCCCACACGCTCAATTCCTCCCGTTTGAGCCGGACGTAATCGCGCTCCACCACGGGTTCCTTTTGCCCCAGCTGAAAGTGCTTGTTCAGCCAGGTGTAAAATGCTGACCGGGAGACCGCGTTGTAATTGTGCGGAAAATGCTCGCCACGTTTCAGCATCACCTTGTCCGGAGCTCCCAGTAATTGGTAAAGCTGCTGCAGTTCGGGAAAGCCTTTGCTCGACATTTCCCTGGTCCAATCGTTGGCCGTGGTCATGCCCTGCGGTTTGGGGGCGAACAATCCCGCGAACTCCACGTTGCTCGTATCAATCCGCAGCAGGCAGGCGTTTTCGCAAGTGCAGCCCCCTTGCATGGCCGTGCTGACCATGACGGCCGGAAAGGACAATTTGACCCGCGGGTCAATCGCGGCCAGCAGCATGGTTTGGGTTCCTCCCCCGCTAGCGCCCGTCATGGCAATGCGCTCCGGATCGATCTCCGGCAGGCTCAGCAGAAAATCGAGGGAACGAACGGCGTTCCACGTTTGGAGGCCCATGATGCTTTCCAGGTGCGTTTCCGCCTGGGGACTGAACAAACCCCAGTTCTCCAGCGTGTTCATCTCCGGCCTTTGCCGGGCAAAACCATGAACGAGTTGCCTGGAAAACTGCTGGGCATCCGAATCCCCCTGCATGTCCCATTGCCAAACCACGCACCCCATCCTGGCCAGTTGCACGCACATGGATTGAAAGCGGCTTTTCCCTCCTTCTTCAAATCGCTCCTCGCCATTGGCCAGTTCGCGCAGCAGTTCCGCGTCCGTGGATTCGTACAACCTCGCATCCTGCCAGTGCCCGTGCGCAAACAGGACGCCGGGCGCTTTGCCTCGGACGTTCTTGGGACGATAAAGATTTCCGGTCACGAAAAAGCCCGGGGCGCTTTCGAAATAAACTTTTTCCACGGTGTATTCGCCGCGATCGATTTTGCCATGCAGCACCGGCTTCAAGGGGGTCTTGGCCGGCATTGGCCACAAGCCCTGCGAAACCAGGATCTGGCGGCGGACCCGTTCCGCCCGCGTTTCCCACTCGGCCTTGGAGGCCGGCGGGGTAAACGGAAAATAGCCCTCCAAATCCTTCAACGGCTCCAGCCGCGTATCGCTGGGTAAATTTCCTTCCGGCAAAACCCGGGGCGCCGGGGCGGCGAAAAGAGAAAGGGCGGAAAGACAGAAAACAGTTGAACACAGGAAACGGTTGGCCATGCCGGTAGGTTACAAATGCCAGCGCCCGCTTCAACTAAAAAGCTAAAAACACGAGCATCGAGAGTGCGCGCTCCTTTCGCAAAGAAAACGCGTAAAAGCGCTCGGCAACCCGTCACTTTCCTTATAAAATCCGGCGCATGGCCACACCTCGCGCGCGCTCTGGGAACTGGAGTTCATGAAGAGTCTGTTCAGTTACCATTCGTTTGCGATCTTTCTCCTCCTGATATCGCTGGCGCCACTTCCAGCCGCGGACACTTTTTCTTCCGTCTATATCACCGAGTTTGTGGCCATCAACCAGCATGGCCTGAAAGACGAGGCGGGCGAGCTTTCCCCCTGGATTGAGCTCCATAACGGGAGCGCCACCACCGTCCATTTGCAAAACTGGCACCTGACCGATTCCCCGGCCAATCTCACCCAATGGTCCTTCCCGGCCGTGTCCCTGCTGCCCGATAAATACATGGTGGTATTTGCTTCGGGCAGGAACCGCACCAACGACCTGGCCCATCTCCATACCAGCTTCCGGCTGGGCGCCCAGGCGAATTACCTCGCGCTCGTCAATCCGAAAACAAACATCGTTTCCGAATTCACCGTTGGAAAGCAGGCCGCCGATATCGCTTACGGCCGCATTCGCGGCGAACCGGCCATGCACGGTCCTTTGCCCAAACCGACTCCCGGCAAGCCCAATCCGGCCAGCGGCCCTGGATTCGCGCCCGAAGTCATTTTCTCCCGCCCCAGCGGCGCTTTCGTCCAGCCCTTCGCTTTGCAACTCTCCTGCCCCGCTCCAAGCGCCGTCATTCGTTACACGCTGGACGGAACCCTTCCGAGGACCAATTCCCCCATTTATAGCGCCCCGTTGCGGGTGACTAATTCCAGCCAAGTCCGCGCTCGAGCCTTTCAGGAACGCCTATATCCCGGTCCGGTGCAAAGCGAATCGTACCCGTTGCTGGATACGAACATGGCTCATTTCACCTCCACTCTTCCGGTTCTGGTGCTGGACACCTTTGGACGGGAAATTCCCACTTCATCCCGGGCTTCTTCGGTCCACGTCTCCTTTTACGAGCCGGTCCAAGGCAAAACCTCCTTGACCAACGCGCCGAGCCTGGTCACGCCCGGCGGCTTTCGAGTGCGCGGCTCCACTTCTTCCGGCATGCCCCAGTCGCCTTTTGCTGTCGAGTTCCTCGATGAATTTAAACAGGAGCGTCATCTTTCCCCGCTCGGGCTCCCGCCGGAATCGGATTGGATCCTCTACGCCCCGAACGCGGTGGACCCAGTCATGATTCATAATGCTTTCATCTTCCAGTTAAGCCGTGAGATCGGCCGTTACTCGCCGCGCACCCGCTTCGTCGAGGTGTTTGTGGTTCGGGATTCCGGCAGCGTGAAGGAAGCGCACTATCAGGGAATTTACACGCTCGAGGAAAAAATCAAGATCAGCCGGCAACGGGTGAACATCGACCACCTCGGCGCGGAGGATCTAAAACCGCCCGCCGTGACCGGCGGTTACCTCTTGAAATTCGATCGTCTTGGGCCGGGCGAAGTCGGATTGGTGTCGTCCGGGGATCGTGGCCTGGTTTACGTGGAACCGAAGGAACTGATCCTGAACCTGCCCCAGCGCGCCCCGCAAAAGCAGTACATCGATTCGTTCGTTAGCGATTTCGACCAGGCGCTTCACGGCCCCCAATGGAAGGACCCGGTCCTTGGGTATCGCGCTTACCTGGATGTGGAGGCCGCGATCGATTTCCACGTGCTAGAGGTGCTCAGCGGAAATGTGGACTCGATGGTTCTGAGCACCTATTTTTACAAGCCACGCAACGGGAAAATCATCTGCGGCCCACATTGGGATTTTGATCGGTCGCTCGGCTCAACGGATGGGCGGGACGACAACCCGCGTCAATGGGAGATGGGTCATCCCTATTTTGGAGGGGCCTGGTGGCCGAGGCTCTTCGAGGACCCGGATTTCTGGCAGCTCTGGGTGGACCGCTGGCAGGCCCTTCGCGGATCCCATTTTTCCCTGGCAAATCTTAATCAGCTGGCGGACCAGCTTTGCGGCCAGCTGCGGGAAGCGCAACCGCGCCATTACCGGACGTGGGGTCTCCAGCCGCGCGGGGGCTCCTATCAGAGCGAGATCGATCACATGAAGGACTGGCTCTCCAATCGCGTTGATTTTATTGATCATGAACTTGTCCAGCCGCCCCGCCTCAATCGCGCGGAAGGCCGCGTCCCGCCGGGCTTCCCTCTGACGCTGGCTGCGCCCACCAACGCCACCATTTACTACACACTCGATGGATCGGATCCCCGGCAATCGCAAGGTGCGGTCTCGCCTCGCGCCATCGCCTTTACTGCTCCCATTCCCTTGCTGACCAATGTTCAGGTGATGGCCCGGGCCTGGAATAACGCGCAAAAACAATCCGGAGGACCGCCCATTTCAACCCCTTGGTCCGCCCCCGTGCGTTCCTTGTTCCTAGTTAAACCGTAGCCGGGGGGATCCAAAAAGTTGGGATTGTCTTGCTTTCAAAGAAAAGACGCGGGCTGTTTCTGCTCCAGGTTTAAAGAGCGGACCTCACGTTGTAGTCCATAGCACTACAGTTCTTTCCGATTCCCGATGACTTGTCCCTTTGGCATCCCTTGTGCATGCTGGGGCCACCTGACAACAGCAAACGGATTTACGGGGATAAAGTTCCTCTTATCCACACATTCAGAAAATCATGAAGCTAAAACCTGACGTTTCGCTGAGTTCTTTGCTCAGCGTTGGTTTAACAACTCTCATTTTGCAAATGGCCGTTCTTGAAGCCAATGCAGCCGATCTGTACATCGCCCCCAATGGCACACCCGCCGGGCCAGGCACGACCAACCAGCCGTATAGTCTTGCCACAGCCTTATCGGGTAGTGTCGGGGCTCCCGGTGATACCTTCTGGTTGCGCGGCGGCACCTACAAACTCGGTCACATCGATACGCGCATCCAGGGAGCGGCCGGTAAACCGATTACATTCCGGCAGATGCCAGGAGAAAGCGCGCGCGTCGATGGCTCCATCACGTTTTTTGAAAGCCAGGGATATGTCACGCTCTGGGGCTTCGAACTCTTCAGCTCGAATCCAAATCATATCAGCCAAAATTCGGGCCAGGGCATGACCCCGGCCGACCTCGATCTGAAGTCGGGTCTGTTCATCTTTGTTCCAAACCTCAATCTGATCAACCTCGTCATTCACGATCATGTCCGGCACGGGATTTACATGTCCGAGCAGGCCATCAACTCCGTGGTTCACGGGTGCATTGTTTACAATAATGGCTGGGAAGGTCCTGATATGGGAGACGGCCACAGCTTTTATATCCAAAGCACGGGCGGCACTGTTGAACTCTCCGATAACATGGGCTTCAACGGAGCGGCCAACAATTTTCAAGTCTACACCGATCACCCGGGCGCTGTCCTGAGCAACCTCCGGATGGATGGAAACATCGCCTTCAATGCCGGCATCTCTTCCACGGCCAACAGCCGCCAGTACCGCAATTTCATCGTTGGCGTGGATGTCCCGGCCGCTCGGGCCGACCAAATCACCTTCGCCAATAACATGTCCTATTACCTCCCGGGTTCGAGGAGCCTTCCCCAGGTTCAGATCGGGCGAGGAGCGGTGAATGGGACGGTCGCGGTCACTGACAATTATCTGCCGGTCGGTTTGGTCTTCAACAATTGGCAGTCAGTGATCGTCCGGAGCAACCTGATCGCACCGCAGAACAATGACTTCATCGTCAGCCTGAAAAAGGATTTGGTTTCCCCGGCCGGCGTGTGGGACTCCAATACCTACGGACGCCCCGCCACGGGCAACATTTTCGCCATCAACTCTCAAGGAAAGGATTTTCCCTTGTGGAAAACCGGCACCGGTTTTGATGCTCACAGTTCCAGCGTCCCTGGCGCTTTGACCGGCACCAAGGTTATTATCCGCGCCAATCAGTTCGAGACCGGCCGGGCTCACATCGTGGTCTACAATTGGGATAAGCTTTCCACCGTTCCCGCGGACCTGAGCTCGGTTTTGCGGGTTGGAACGCCCTTTGAAATCCGGAATGCCCAAAATTATTTTGGATCACCCGTGCTGACTGGAACCTATACCGGGCAACCATTGCAACTCCCCATGTCCGGCCTGACCGTCGCCAAGCCCAATGCCGGCTGGGCCACCCCTCCTCCCACCGGACCACAATTTAACGTCTTTGTGGTCATTCCCCTGGGCAAGACGCCCGTCCAGAACCCGCCCTCCGCGCCTCCGGTTTTGCGCAGCTTTCTTGCTCCGAATTCCAAGCTGGTCCTGGCCTGGCCAACCAATGCCGCTGGCTTTACCCTTCAAACCCAAACGGGAACATCCTCTTCCAATAACTGGTTGGATGTGCCTGCTGCCCCCGCGCGCATCGGCGATTCATTCATGTTGACCAATCCCATTTCGTTCGGGATGAAGCTCTACCGCTTGATCAAAAATTAATGATCAGTGGCCGATCGCAGCCGGTTCCACTTTCGCAAAAGTGGAACCGGCTGCTTGCTTTCCTGACGCAAGTTGGGTTGTGGTCCCATCAGGCCGAAAGCCCAATTGAAAAGGGCGTTGGCTCTTCTAATATTGGGGGCCATTGAGTGGGAGTTTCCCTGCGGAGGAACTCTCCAACGTGGAGGTTACAGCAACTCGGAAAATGGACGGGGAAATCCGGTTTGTCCAAGTGCGGAGCTTTGCATTTCTCCAGGCCGTTTCCATTTCCATTTTATCCCGCAACGATCAATCTATGCATGCACCCGAGGTAGCCTGGTTCTGCATCCGCTCACGCCCCAAGCATGAGCACATTGCAGCGGCTCATTTGCGCCAACTCCCCGGCGTGGAGGTTTTCAATCCGCGTTTGAAGTTTCTTCGCTCAACCAGGCGCGGCAGAGCCCTGGTCACCGAATCCCTTTTTCCCAATTACCTGTTCGCCCGGTTTGTCCTGAACGCGGCGTTGGAGCGAGTGAGGCACGCTGCCGGCGTGAACACGGTGGTCCGCTTTGGGGATCGAATACCGGCCATTCCGCACGAGGTGATCGAAGCTCTGCGGAGCAGCCTGGCGCACGTTACCGATCGGGTATTCAGCGATGCGCCCGCCGAAGGGGATGAGGTGGAGATCATGCACGGCCCCTTCCACGGTGAAAAGGCCCTGGTCACCCGCGTCTTCCCGGCACGGCAGCGAGTTCAGGTTCTCCTGGATGTGCTGGGGCGTTCCACCGCGCTCGAATTGAGCCTGCAATCCGTTTCTTGCCAGGCTCAGCCTCCAGCCAATCTTTTGCTGGCGGCTGGCCGCATCACCTAAAACCATCCGGGAGGATTTTAACTATTTGACGCAAATGTCTATCTACACCACCCGTTTAAACGAACTCCGCAGCCAGCCCAAAACCTGGCTGATCACCGGGGTCGCCGGCTTCATCGGTTCCAATCTCCTGGAACTGCTTCTGGCGAACGGACAAAAGGTAGTGGGATTGGACAATTTTTCCACCGGAACATGGAACAATCTGGATGATGTCCTGCAGCGGCAGCCCCGTTCCGCGCGCGACAGGTTCGACCTGATCGAGGGCGACATCCAGGATTGGGAAACATGCCTGAATGCCTGTCGAGGCGTCGATTTGGTGCTGCACCAGGCCGCGCTCGGGTCGGTCCCACGTTCTTTCAAAAACCCTCTAGCTTCGCACGCCACGAATGTTTCCGGGTTTCTCAACATGCTGCTGGCCGCGCACGAGCAAAAAGTCCGCCGCTTTGTTTATGCCTCCAGCAGTTCCATTTACGGAGATCTCCAGCTCTCGCCGAAAGTGGAGCACAAAACCGGCCGGCCCCTCTCACCCTACGCTGCCACCAAGGTGATCAATGAAATTTATGCCGATTTGTTCTCGCGGACCTTCGGCCTCGAGACCATTGGGTTGCGCTACTTCAATGTCTTTGGTCCGCGCCAGAATCCCCTGGGCCCTTATGCCGCGGTCATTCCTCAATGGGTGCTGAACATGATCCGAAATCAACCGGCCGAAATCTATGGGGATGGATTGACCAGCCGGGATTTCTGTTATGTTGAAAACACCGTCCAGGCCAATATCCTTGCTGCGACCGCTTCCAATCCTCTCGCCGTCAACGGCGTTTTCAACGTAGCGCTGAACGCGAGAACCACACTGAAGGAATTGTTCGAACTCATTCGTGGCAAGTTGCTGCCAGACTATCCTCATCTCAAAAACTATCAGCCGGTCTACCGGCCCTTTCGGGCGGGCGACATCTCACACTCTCACGCCAACATCGCCAAAGCCAAAAGGCTGCTCGGCTACCACCCCACTCATACCCTAAACATGGGGCTTGACAGCAGTCTGGATTATTATAAAAACTGCGACTTAGTTCAAGAGAGAGATCCAGTAACTCCAGACAGATTCGCCACCACGGTGGCACCGGCAATCTATCCTTGCCATCTGGAAAATGGCCGCCAGGGCTTCTGATGAATTAATGAACCATCGATCGAAAGAGACGGTGTCTTGCACCTCATTACTGCGCGAATGGTCATGTGTCCTGGCCGCGGCGTCGCTCGGCCTGTTTGGGCTAGTCGCAAACCTCCCGGCTCAGGAAATGCCCCGCGAATCCCTGGCGGGAATGAAGAGCGCCGAAGCGCAACGAAACGCGCTTCAGGCGGATCCTTACAACCTGCGGTATGGCCCTTTCCAATTCCAAACTGAAACCTCGCTTGGGTTGGGACTCACCGACAACCTGCTCCGGTCGCACGACAACCGGAGCGAAGACCTCCTCATCAATCCCGAGGTCACCCTGAGGGCGCGCTGGCCGGTAACTCAGCTCAACACCTTCAACACTGCCCTCACCGTTGCCTATGAAAGATACATTAATAACTCCAGGCTGAGCAGTGGAAGGCCCTTGCTCAGGCCTAACTCAGAGCTGGTTTTCAACATTTACAGCGGCGACGTCCGCATTCAATTGCACGAGAAGCCCACCTACGAGGAGACGTTGTTCTTCAATTCTGCCGGGGCCCTGAACAATCGGTTTTATAATTTCACAGACACGGGAAAATTCGCGCGCTTCGACAATCTTCTTGGATTCAACGTCGATTGGGATCTCCACGACTTGATCCTTTCCGTCGGCTACGATTTTGAAGCCTTTCTTGCCAGCACCGCCAGATTTCGCTATCTGGATCGTTATTCCCATTTTCTTTCCCCCAGCGTCACATTCCTGCTCGGAGAAAAAGCCAGGGTGGGCCTGGAAGCGCAGGGCAGCGTGCATGATTTCAGGCAGGAAACGGTCCTCGATGACCATTGGCGTGCCCGGGTTGGGCCCTTTGCCCAGTTCCAAATCCAGCCGGGAATCAGCCTGCGCGTGGGCGCAGGTTACGAAACCGCCCAATTCGACCATTCAGCCAACAACGGCGATTTTCAAAGTTACTACGCCTACGGGAGGCTAACCCAAACTTTGAAACCCTTTACCCATTCCCTTTCCGCCGGGCACGAGAATCTCTTGGGCGATAATGCCAATAACATGCGAAACACTTTCGTGCGCTACAATATTTCCGTTCCCATTATCCGTAATTTAGATGCGGGATTTCGAGCATCCGCCAACTTCGCTCGGGAATTTGGCGGCGCCTTCGAAGAAGAGTTTGATTTCTACCGTGGCGGACTCGAGCTTGGTTGGCAGTTTCACAAATACGCCCGCGCCACCCTCGGCTACGATTTCACCAAAAAGACATCGGACCTTCCCTTGCGTGGTTTTTATCAAAATTTTTTGACGATGGCAGTCGCCTATAAGTTTTAAGGATCCCCTCTCATACTCAAACGGGGGTTCAAGCTTCCATCGACTTTCGGCCTGCTTTCGGGGTCGCTCCCCGTTACGAACGATCCTGTTCTGTCCAAAGCTCCTCCTCTCTTATGATGAACCATTCTTTACTCTGCCTGGCCCTTTTTCTAGGTCTTCCCGTTTGCCTTCGATCCGTGGCGGCCGAAGCAACCCGGGCTGCTCCCGCCCCTCCCGCCAGCATGGCTTTTCTGGATAATCGCCAAAAGCTCGGGGCCGGGGATCGCATCAGCTTCCGTGTTCTGGAAGATCAGGATGAAACCAAATCGCTGACCATCAATGATTCCGGGGATGTCCTGGTCCCTTATCTCGGGCTGGTGCGTGCCGTGGGAAAAACCAGTCTTGAGCTCAGCAAGGAAATCAAAGCTCTGCTGGAGAAAGATTTGTATCGCCGGGCTACTGTCATTATTGCCGTAGAAGTGGTCAATAAAGCCAGGATCATTGGCAAGGTGTATGTCACGGGCCAGGTACGCAACAGCGGAGGCTACGACATCCCCTCCGATGAGACTTTTACGGTCAGCAAAGCCATTCTAAAGGCGGGCGGCTTTGTTGACTTCTCTGACAAACGAAACGTCCGGCTCGTGCGCTCCTCGGATCGAGGCAATGAGAAAAAGACGTTTACGATCAACATCTCGGAAATTTGGGATAAAGGAAAAACCGAAAACGACGTCGTGCTCCAGCCTGGGGATTTGATCGTCGTGCCCGCTCGGCTAGTCAATTTCTAAAGGAGACGCACATGAACGAACAAACCACCACCAGTCTGGATTTAATCCGGCCAGCGAGCCAATTTGTGGCTGCCTCCCGGCTGCACGGCCGCGCCCACCGTTCCCGGCTTTTTTTGCGCAAGCGGTGGTGGGTTCCTTTATTTTTCCTGGTCCTGGTGCTGGGGCCCGTCTGTTATTTCAGCGCTGGCCTGCCGCCGACTTACCAATCCACGGCAAAAATGTGGCTTCCAACTCGCCTCAATCTTTCCGAAAACCGCCTGTATAATGAGGACCCTGGCAACTTCCTCGCCACCCAATCTGAATTGCTGCGCAGCCAACTCCTCCAGGACAGGACCCTGGCGAAGCTGAACCGGCAATTTCCTGGCCATCCCGCGTTAAACCCGGTAACAGGACAAGCTCCTCCTTGGAAAGAATTTCTGGCGAGTTCTATCGGCCAGGTCGAAAGCGTATTGCATTACAGTCCTCCCAAAGCACCCAACTCACCCACTGCATTTCCCTTTAGTCTGAAGGTGGTCGATTCCTACAAAAACAGCCTGGTGGATTTGAAAGCTCAAGGCTCAGATCCACAGCTCACCCAAGCTTTTCTCAATCAACTCATGCAAGCCTACGTCGACTTCAAGAGGCAGGTCCGTGAAGAATCAACCACCCGGGCTGCCGCTTCCATGAACAGCCAGTTGGCCACCCTGAAGGCTGATCTCCAAGCCCAGCAGGAAAAGCTGCATTCCTTCCAAAGCTCCAATAATGTCGTTTTTCTGCAGGAGCAGGGCAACAGCGCCGGGAATTACCTCGGCAACATCAACCGGCAGCTTGCCGTTCTGAAGACTGAATACCAATTGCTCCAAACGCTCCAGCCGCAGCACCTTTTGGAACTGAGTTCCAAGCCGGCGGGTGCCGAGCCAAATATCCCTGTGGGTGGGCTGCCTTCGGTTAGGGAACTCCAGCCCCTGTTGGCCGCTTCTCAGGGGGATTTCCTGAAAGCCAGCCAACAGATGGAACTGCTCAAAAGCAAGCGCGACGAACTGCTCCAATTCCTCAAGCCACTGCATCCTAAAATCATCAAGTTGAACGAGGGCATCGCGGCCCAGCAAAAAGTGATGGAACTGGCTCGCCAGGAGCAGGCAAAAGTACTAGCCAACCGCCGGCAATCGGTCGGCCTGGAGGTCCAAAACCTGGAGGCCGCCTTCAAGGAGTGGGATACAAAGGCGCTGCAGGCGAGCCGAAAACTGGCCGATTACGAGCGCATCCGTTTGGACCTTCAGCACACCCAGGCGGCCTACGACCGGGTTCTCGGCCTCATCCAGAACCTCGATCTAGGTAAGAACCTGGATCAGGAGAACCTGGCAGTGCTGGAGCCCGCGTCCCCCCCTCTGTATCGCAACCTCATGCTCAGAAACATCCTGATTGGCCTTGCCGCAAGCCTTCTCCTGGGTTCGGGAGTTCTCTATGGCGCGGCAAAGCTTGATGACCGTTTTGCTTCCATTGAGGAACTGCGCGGCTGCTTCTCGGAAAATGTGGTCGGGTATATTCCGGAAATTTCCTTGCGCAGGCCCAATGGAAAGTTCGGGCTGGATTCGCTGCACAAATCGCGATTCGAATTCCTTGAGTCCTTCCGCACGCTTCGCTCGGCTCTCCTTTTCACCGGTCATGGCGACAGCCCGCCAAAAACCATCCTGGTCGCGAGTTCGGTTCCTGAGGAAGGCAAATCCACTGTTTCCCTCTATTTTGCAGCCATCCTGGCCATGGGAGGAGCACGGGTGCTCTTGGTCGATGCGGACCTCCGGCGCGCTTCCTTGCACCGGAATTTCGGGGCAGAGCCGGGTCCGGGCCTGGCTGAAATCCTGGCCTCCGGAGGCGACCCCGCCCAATGCATCGTTTCCACCTCTCTGGAAGGTTTGTCGTTCCTCCCGGCGGGGAGACCGGACCGAAATCCAGGCGAGCTTTTCCTCAACCCGAACCTCAACTCACTTTTCCACCGCATCTACCCGCAATTTGATTTTATCATCCTGAATACCCCTCCGGTTTTGGCCACGGACGATGCTTCCACCCTGGCGCCCAATGTGGATGGAGTGCTCTTCGTGGTTAGGGGCTCTTTTACCTCGGCGCGAAAAGCTCACCAGGCGCTTGAGTTGCTCCGCCAGCGGAAGGTGAACATCCTTGGGCTCGTTTTTAACCGCGCCATTTCCTCGGCAAATGAACGTCATTCCTATACCGCCTATCGAAGCGCCTACCAATGGAAGCCGAAAAGAAACAGGCGTCCTTCTCAGACCCAGACTAAGCCAGACTCCGTGGCTCAAAATGGCTCAAAAAAGACTCATCATCATCTGGTGGAACGATAGGCCGATCGATCCTTGATGAAGGAGCCAAGTTTCTTTCATGAGCTCGATATCTACAGCCTCAACTTCGGAGTTGCCAGCGCGGCGGGGCCGGTTCGCAATTAACCTCCTCGCGAATGTGGGACAGCTTGGGTTAAGCAGCGCCATAGGGCTGTGGTACGTTCCCTTTCTAATCCGCCATTTGGGCCCTTCCATTTACGGTTTGCTTCCGCTCGCCACCACCATGACGTCCTACATGGCTATGATAACCCTGTCCTTCAACTCGGCGGTTGCAAGGTCCATGACGATTGCCCTCGAGCAGGGTGATGACCACAAGGCCAACCATATTTTCAATACCTCCTTTTGGTCGAGCGCCGCTTTGGGTGTTGCTCTATTGTTTCCAGCCGCCATTGGTATTATCCATCTTGATTGGCTCATCCGCGTGCCCCCCGGATACGAAGTTCAGGCACGGTGGCTCTTTACCTGCACAGTTACGGCTTTTTTACTAAATGAACTGAAATCCCCTTTCGAAATTGCTTCTCTTTGCCGCAATCGTTTCGATCTCCGAAATCTCATCGCCATGACCGAAGTCCTCACCCGGGTTGGTCTGGTTGTGGCCCTTTTTTACGCTATCTCCCCCCGAATCAAATACGTGGGCTTTGGCATTGTGTGTGGAACCTTAATCTCGGGCGTGGGAGCCGTCCGGGTTTGGCGTTTGCTCACTCCTGGCCTACGGCTTGGCTGGCGCCATTTCGATTGGGGAATTTTCAAGCACCTCGCGAGAACGGGCGGTTGGGTCATCGTGAATCAATTGGGCGCGATGCTCTATCTGGGCATTGATTTAATCGTGGCGAACCGGCTGTTTGGTGCCGAGGCCAATGGCCGATACGCAGCTCTCCTGCAACTCTCCATGTTCATTCGAACTTTCGGCACCACCATCAGCGGCGTTTTCTACCCAACTGTGCTCTCCCTTTATGCCCGCAAGGAAATCGACAGCCTGGTCAGTTATCTGAACCATGCCATCAAGTTTGTGGGACTGGCTTTGGCGCTACCCATTGGATTGGTGTGCGGTTTCTCCCAGCCGCTTCTCCGCGTCTGGGTGGGACCGGAATTCGAAAGCCTTGCTCCTTTGCTTGTGCTCCTCTGCGTGCATCTCTGCATCAACTTGGCCGTCAATCCACTGCTGGGACTCCAGCTTGCAGCGAACCGCATGAAAGTGCCAGGAATTGTGACGTTGGTCATGGGAGCTTGCAACCTCGGGTTAGCCCTGTTCTTGGCAGGCCCGATGCACTGGGGGCTTTATGGAATCGCCGGAGCTGGTGCCATTATGTTGACCTTAAAACATGTCTGGTTTACTCCATTTTATGCCGCAAGGATTCTGGGCCAGCCCTCGAGCTGCTTTTGGCGGGGAATCCTTCCAATTGTTGCTGCAACCCTTCTGACTATCATCCTGTGCAGGCTGATGGCACTTGGCATGGATCTCTCTGGCTGGCTTCCATTAGGCATGGCCGCTGCCATCGTCTCAGGTATCTATGGAGCGGGGGTGTTCCTCTTGCTCCTCACGGAGGGGGAACGCATTCTGCTGAGAAAAATGATCCCGCAAAAATTTCTGTCTTCCTAGCCATGAACTGGAAAAGAATTACGTATTTTCAATACGCCTCTGCACGTGGGTATCGTTTCCCTGCATTTTACTCGGCATTCTCGCGGGAGTTTCGGGCTGGTGACATCGGCAACATCGCCTCGAAAATGCTCGGTCGCCTGTTGTCGCATTGCCAGGCTCATGTGCCTTTTTATGCGGGAGTGATGAAGGCTAGCGGGCGGCCAAACCCGGTCGGGAGCGGACCTGATCATCGTCTCCCCTCCCTGCCCATCCTCACAAAGGATAAAATCCTCGCCCATTTTGATGAGCTCCGCTCTTCGGACCTGCCTAGCCGCCAATGGACTTACAACACCTCGGGCGGATCGACGGGAGAACCGGTGCGGCTTATCCAGGATCGGGACTATGCCGATCGCAGCAAAGCCATAACGTTTCTCTACTATTCTCTGTTGGGTTATGAAACGGGTCAGCCAATGATTCGGCTCTGGGGCTCGGAACGAGACATCGAAGGCCACACCAAAACCTTTAAATCAAAGTTTTTCAACTGGCTCACGAATACCTCCTATCTAAACGCGTTCAAAATGACACCTGAGCGGATGAGGGAATTCATTCAGACCCTCAATACAATCCGCCCAAAACTGATCGTTGCCTACGCGCAGGCTATGTACGAGCTGGCAGTATTCGCCGAAAGCGAGGACATCAAAGTGGAACCTCAGCGTGCGGTTGTCACTTCAGCGGGAACTCTGTATCCATTCATGAGGGCAAAAATTGCAACGGTTTTTGGCTGCCAGGTTTATAACCTCTATGGCTCTAGGGAAGTCAGTGATATGGGCTGCGAAATACCGGGCAGCGAGGGCTTGTGGGTGGCTCCCTGGGGAAATTACCTGGAAGTGGTGGATGACTCCGGCCAGCCGGTGCCGCCCGGAACTGAAGGGAACATCCTGGTTACTTGCTTGACCAATTATGCAATGCCTTTAATCCGGTACCAGATTGGCGACCGGGGTGCTCTCTTGCCCGCGAGCAGGTCCGGTTTCAATCCACCTGGGCAGGTGTTGAAATGCGTAACAGGCCGCAACGTGGACATGTTTCGCACGCGGAACGGAACCCTGGTTGACGGGGAGTATTTTACGCACCTCCTGTATTTCCGGCCCTGGGTTCGCAAGTTCCAAGTAGTTCAGAAAAATCGGAACCACGTGCTCTTCAAAATCCTGAAGCCGGCACAGCCTCCGCCTAAAACAGAGCTAACAGAGATCGGCGAAAGGACCCGTTTGGCAATGGGACAGGACTGCTCCGTTAATTTCGAATTTGTCGAGGAGCTGCCGCCGCATCCCTCTGGCAAATATCGATACACGATTTCGGAAGTGACCGCCTGTTCGGCCCCCTCGACCAGCTTGGATTGCAAGTTATAACATTTTGTCCTGAACTCGTTATGATCACCTACACATCGCGATGGATGACCCGGGGAGAGGTCTGGTTTGATCACGAACCTGGAAGCGGAGATTTGGATTTTATCCTTTATAATCAGCGCACCAAACCACTCCCGCACACTCGTTCCAAGGAGTTTTACACCCTCGTCTTGGACCTCCGCTCCAGCCCGCAGGAACTTCTTGCCCAGATGGACAAAACGACCACTTACAAAATCAAGCGAGCTCGGGAACGGGACAAAATCATCTGCGAATCCTGCGATACTAGCGATCCGTCGGTGCTTCGCGACTTTGCTGACTATTATGATCCCTTTGCCAAACAAAGAGGCTGGAGTCTGATGGATCGCCATTGGCTAACGAGAACCGCCGAGGCAGGAGCTCTCGATCTAACACGAGCCAAATCGCCCGATGGAGAAATCCTGGTCTATCACACATTAATACGCACGAAAACCCGCGTACGCGGTTTGCACTCTCCTTCATTTTTTCGTGATAACTCGGATTCAGCCACCCGCAGTTATGTAGGCAGGGCAAACCGATTTCTCCACTGGCATTCCATGATGCGCTTTAAGGAGGAGGGTGTGAGTATTTATGATTTTGGAGGTTGGTATATGGGTAAAACGGACGAAAGTCGATTGCGCATCAACGATTTTAAACGAGGCTTCGGGGGAGAAATTATCTGCAATTACAATTGCGAACAGATCCTAACTCTTAAAGGACGGCTGCTTTTGACCGTTGCTCGATCCTTGCGCCGCGCGGCAGCGCGCTCTAACGGTTCCTTGCCTGCCAATGAAAACGTCGGCGATCAAAACTGACGGTCCCAAATACCTGCTGCGCTTCGACGATCTTTGTCCCACCATGCGATGGGATTATTGGAGCGAGATCGAAGCCTTGCTGTTGCAATTGGAGATCAAACCTATCTTGGGGGTTATTCCCGACAACCAGGATGACGCCTTTAAATTGCAAAGGCCAGTGGATGATTTTTGGAGCCGAGTACGAAGCTGGCAAGCTCGTGGCTGGGCGATCGGTTTGCACGGCTATCAGCATAGGTACGTTTCCGCCAATGCCGGCTTGGTAGCCTTGCGCAAAAAGAGCGAATTTGCTGGATTGCCTGCCCAGGAACAGGCAGAAAAACTCAAGCAAGGCGTGGCCATCTTTCGCCGCGAGAAGATTACCCCGGAAGTTTGGATCGCACCCGGTAACACCTTTGACGCCACAACCGTCTCGTTGCTCCCGCAATTCGGCGTTCGAGTAATCAGTGATGGCCAGTTTTTCTTCCCGTATCTCTGCGACGAGGGAGTAATGTGGGTGCCACAACAGCTATCCGGGTTTCGGAGCGTACGGCGCGGGGTATGGACCGTTTGTTATCATCACAACCAATGGAGAGACCGCGATTTACGAGACTTTCGAGAAAACGTTGAAAAGTACCGGGAAGATATCTGGTCATTGAATGACGTATTGCGGCTTTACCAGGGCCGGCATTCTCCTTCTTCAATGCGCCTCTGTACCAACCCGCGTCTTTCTCGGTTGTTAATCCGCGCTTACCTGAAGTTATGGAACCTGGGCGGCGCAAGCGAGGCAACCCTGCCTCAACCCTCATCATTATAAATTAAATGTGCGGCATCTGTGGATTTTTTACGAGCGGCAAAGCTCACATGTCAGCGGAACAGGCCACTCATTCTGTTCAAGTCATGACCAGCACACTCTCGCACCGCGGCCCGGACGATGCTGGTCTCTGGCTGGATCCCAAAGCAGGCATTGCCTTAGGTCATAGGCGATTGTCCATTCTGGATCTGAGCCCTGCTGGTCATCAACCCATGACCTCGCAGGATGGCCGCTTCGTGTTGGTATTGAACGGAGAGATTTACAATTTCCGTGAGTTGCGAGCAGAACTCCAGAACTCAGGTCACGCCTTTCGCAGCACCTCCGATACCGAGGTCATGTTGGCTGCCTTCTCCGCATACGGCGTTGAAGAGGCTTTGCGTCGTTTAGTGGGAATGTTTGCGTTCGCATTGTGGGATTGTCAAACCCGCACGCTGGTGCTCGGGCGAGACCGCCTTGGAGAAAAACCGCTTTATTATGGCTGGGCAAATGGCGCCTTTCTGTTTGCCTCTGAGTTGAAGGCTTTCAATGGCTTTCCGGATTGGAATGGAGAGATCAATCCACAAGCCATGGCCCTGCTCCTGGCTCACAAGTGTATTCCCGCGCCTCTTTCCATTTACCGCAACATCTTTAAGTTGATGCCCGGTTCCTTTCTCACAATCTCCAAATCGGATTTAGAGTCAGCCCGCACACCCGCTCCAGTCGCGTATTGGAGTCTACAATCAACTTTTGCACGGGGACAGGAAAACCCATTTGAAGGAGGTTCGGCAGATGCCCTCGACAAACTTGATCACCTCCTTCGCCGGTCCATCGCGGGGCAAATGGTGGCAGACGTGCCCGTGGGAGCCTTTCTTTCAGGAGGGATAGATTCGTCGACGGTCGTCGCCCTGATGCAATCACAAAGTGTTCGGCCCGTAAAAACATTCAGCATCGGTTTCGAACAGGAAAGCTTTGATGAGGCGCGCCATGCAAAGGCCGTCGCGGAACACTTAGTCACAGACCATACTGAGGTCTATGTTCAAAATGCCGAACTCTGCGCTATCGTGCCGGACTTGCCGCGGATCTACGACGAGCCCTTTTCCGACACATCGCAAATTCCAACGGTTCTCTTGTGCCGGATCGCCCGCCAGCAGGTGGTTGTAAGCCTATCCGGTGATGGGGGAGACGAATTGTTCGGTGGCTATAATCATTATTCTAAAACTTTGGCCGTGTGGAACGCGATCCGGATGGTTCCTGGCTGGATGAGGCTGCCGTTTGGTAGGATTCTTGCATTATCCTCCGATAAATTTCTGAATACGCGGTTCGCTCAAAGCCCTCATATCGCGGAAATTTTAAACCGGTCCTGCAACTTTTCACAACTGATTGGCGCGCCCTCGCTCAGCGCTACCCACGACCTGGTCCGTTCACAATGCCGTCATCCGGAAGAGTGGCTCCGTACGCCCTTCGCTGCCCCGTCCAGTTTTACCGACCATTTTCTCTGGGACGACCTCGCCAGCCCCTCCCGTAAAATGATGTTCACCGACTCCCGCTCTTTTCTGCCGGACGACATCCTGGTCAAGGTGGATAGGGCAGCCATGAATGTTGGTCTGGAAACTCGAATCCCGCTTTTGGATCACCGTATTGTGGAATTCGCCGCACGGTTGCCGTTGTCGTATTTACGGCGGGACGGACAAGGAAAATGGCTGCTCCACCAGCTCCTGTACCAGCATGTGCCGCCCCGCCTTGTCAATCGCCCTAAAAGGGGATTCGAACCCCCCATTGCTCATTGGCTTGCCGGCCCTCTACGTAGCTGGGCTGAGGAACTCCTTTCTGAACATCGTTTGCGCACAGCCGGCCTGTTTCATGAAGGAAATGTTCGCCAAAAATGGATTGAGCAATTGACAGGGAAACGGAATTGGGCTCAGCCGCTTTGGAGCATACTTATGTTCCAAGCGTGGCAGGATGACCGCAGAACTTCGCTCGCTGGCCCTCGTTGTCACGACAGCGATCTGCATGTCACTTCTGTAACGGCTTGAAGGGTGTCCACAGTCCTTATGAACAACAACCAACTCACGCTGGGCCAACCCCACTCCACTTCCAAAAACTGGCTGAAGCCCTCAGCTCGATCACTGAATACAACAACGCAGCGTGAGGAGGTGCCAACCGCTTTCGTCCAATCCGTGTTTTGCATTTCCGCCTTCGCTATCCCTTTTGGCTCGCTTTATATTCCAGGCACGGGCGAACGCCTCGGTGTGGTGCGGCTCGTTCAGCTACTGTTCCTTATAGCTATGTTTTTCCAGCCAGCCGTATGCCTCCGCCGATGGCCGGTCGCCCTCTCTTGGTTTGTAAGTTACTGCGCGATTCGCCTTCTTTGGGGCCTCTGGATGACACCGCAG
>JAQGOV010000016.1 GCA_028293425.1 Verrucomicrobiales bacterium | reverse complement strand
GAATTCCGGACGCCTGGACCGGATCGAACGAATAACGATGGCGTCGCGAGGGGTTCGCGAACAACCCTGACCCTGCTCCCTGGTAGTTCAAGGTGCCAATCGTAGCCCAGCCTGTGTCTGGATTGCCTGTAAATGTGGTGCCCGTTCCTGGAGAGGCCAGGCGGGTGAATTGCAATGTGTAAAGACCCAGCGTGCGGTCGGAGTAAACCCCCAGGTTATCGCGCCCGAAAGCGAAGCTGTTGATCGTGAACAGGCCTCCGAAGCGGATTCCCGCGTAGCCTGGGTTGCCAGAGTTGCCGATCCAGCTATTCCCATTCCCATAAACACCATCATCCAGGTGCAGGTAATCATGGATGGGATACCCCGCGAGAGAATCGATCACGAATGGCGCGGCGCCCGGTTGTCGTGCCAGGTTCATTGGCGGTGTTCCGCCGAATGGCCCTTCCTCGACAAGAGTCAGCCCACCGCCCGTGAGCGTGAGGCCACTGGAAACCGAGGCGGAAGTCAGTTGGTGCACTTCGACCGCCAGTGTATTCGCTCCCTGCACCAGGTTGCTGGCGGTGATTGTGATCGGACCCGTGTAGGAGGCGTCACCCACAAGCGCGGACGCGGAGGTGGAAAAGTTTACCGGCCCAGAGGGCATGTTCACGCGGTAAATTTCAACGCCGTTGAGGTAGAAAACAGCGCCATCATCCACCACGGAACGGAGGTTGAGCGCCAGGTTGGTCGTTGGGCCGCTAAAAGGGAAAATGGTGCGGAAATAATAGGTGGTCCGCCCTGCGGCCAGAGTTGTGCTCGGCGTGATCGGCAGATTGGTGGCATTAAAAGCAAAAAGGCCCGTTCCAACGGACCATGCTGAATCATCGAAGCCAGGGTTTTGCCAGCTGGAACCGAGGTCCGCCCCGGAATCGTTAAACCGCCATTGTCCCTGGAGCGGGACAGAAGTGAAGTTACTCGTCACTGCTGGAATCGGATCCGATGCCGGGTGATGGTACATGATTTCATTAATCACGATTCCGCGGGGAGGGTTGAACAGGTTGGAAGTGCCGGGCGTGGGGGGTGACGAACCAACCCAGCCTCCAGTCCCGTCCGGATAGCGTGCGCGGGCATTGGTCCTGACCGTTGCCGCGTCCAGAAATGTGTATTGACCAGCAGCGTAAAGAAAGAGCTTGGACCCGTCGATAGCGCCAAAGCCAAGCTGCGCCTGAGGGATGGCGAGAATACCGCCGGGCGGAAGGATCTGGCCGGGAGCGTTATAAACAAGAGGCGGGGTTCCCGAGCGCACAACCTTGACGCCATCCAGGTTCACACCGGAATCGCCGTAATTAATAACCTCGACCCAGAAGGCATTCAGGCTTGCGCCTGCTATCTCATTGAAGGCGAGCTTGGGTGGCGGAGGAAGGATGTCAGTGGCCGTCAGTTCCATTCCAAAAACCGCGTCGAAGGTGTCGGTGGAGGGGGTGTTCACTTCGATTTCGTCGACCGAGTTGGTCACATTCATGCGGAGGCGGACTCCCGTGGCCAGAATTGGGCCACCATTATTTGCCGAGATGTTGTAGCGATGTCTCAGGTGCGGGCTAAAGCCCGGCTGGGTGCTCAAATACTGGATGGTCGCAATAGTCGTCCAACCGTTGCTCGGATTGCTGGAACTGGCGGTTACAATTGCGGGATTTGTGACCAGCGTATAGGCCAGCGTGTAATTGCCGAGCGAGCGGTCTTTGCACGTGCCTCCACAGGCAAGCTCGTTGGTATCTCCATTATCCCGGCTCCACGCAATATTGGACAAGGCAATCGTCCGGTTAAAACGGAGGACCAGGTATGGGTTCGGATCAGCGGCCGCGGGGTTCCACGAAGCAGCGCCGCCATAAAGCCCATTGTTGGCCGAAGCTGCGAGGTTCGTGTTGCTGCTCGCGAAAATCTCCGTGCCCGCTGAGGCCAACGCATCGTTGGCGGGCGCATAGGCTGGACTTCCCGGGCTGAAAAAATTCCCATCCTCGCCGTCCCAGCTTGCCGTGTATCCGGAGGCATTCGCCACGCGCAGTCCCGCATTTGTCCCGGCAGCGGTTTGATGCAGCTCAACGGCGAGCACGTTCAGGCCTGGAAGCAGGTTGGTGGAGGAAATGGTGAACGGGCCGGACAACGTGGCGTTGTCCACGGCTGCCGCGGCTCTGGTCGAGTAAGTCACCAGGCCCGTCGGCATGTTGAATCGGGCCACCTCGTTCCCGTTTAAATACAAAACAATTCCATCGTCCACGAGAGGGCGGAAGCTCAGAAGCTTCGAGGCGGGATCGCCATCGACTGAGAAAGCAGTCCGGAAATAATAGGTGTCTCGTCCAGGCGTGAGGGGCGTGTTTTTCGGGCCGGGCAGGGGAGCGTCCTCCACAAAAAAAAGGCCGGGTCCGGTGGCCCACGAGGAATCATCAAAACCAGCTGCACGCCACGTATTGCCCAGATCGGCGCCTGTATCATTGTAGCGCCAGGTGCTGGAGAGGCTTACGTAGTTCGTCTGCGCGCCGGTCAGGAGCCCGGAGGTGAAATTCGCTGAGCCTGGGGTCCCGCCGATTTGGGAGCTGATCGTCCAGTTCGCCGCTGGTTTGCTGGCCAGGTTCGGGGATTTTTTGGCGAGGGAAACGCCGGAGCCATCCGGCCCTTCAGGCCAGACACCGCCAACGCTATAGGAAAAGGAATCCATGATTCTGTTGGCCAAGTTGCGGAGTTCAAGCTTCTCTCCGTTATTGGACAACCGACCTGTGAACGGGCCCACAACGTTGGAGATGCCCGTTTGAGCTGTAAGAGCACCCGGCGAGACGGACACCACGAGATAATCCCGGCCGCGGATGACCGTTCCGTTTGGAAATGTGTAGTCGATTCCCTCGGTGATGCGCCAACCTGAGAGATCCACGTTGATTGAGTTCTGGTTGTACAACTCGATCCATTCCAACGCCGGTTCGTTGGTGGCCGGGTGATACATGACTTCATTGAAAACAACCACACTATCCGCCCACAACGTCGTGCACCACAATCCCTGCAAGACGAGGAGGAGATTGCAAAAGCGTTTCATGGGGAGGGATGGTTATGAAAGAGGGTGGCTGCCAGAAATGGGAACAGGCAGTCGTGTTTCTGAATACAGTCCCGGGAGCATGGGTCGAGAATAACGAAGAAAAAGAAAAAGGCCATCCCCCCAAATGGGGGTGACTGATGCTGGCGGGAATGAGGCGGCAGGACCGGGAGCCAGATGGCAGGAAGCGACTAGGCCCGGAACTTCATGGCGGCTTCCGTGCGGGATCGAACGTGAAGTTTGCTGTAAATCGTTTTGAGATAACCCCGAACGGTTTCGGCGCTTAACCCCAGGGCGTCTGCAATTTCTTTATTGGTGTAACCCCTTGAGATGTAGTTGAGGACATCGTTTTCGCGTTTGGTCAGGTTCTCGGAAGCCTTTTCGGATGGGCCCTGGCGTTGGAAAGATTGCACCACCTTGCGCGCAATATAACTCGACATGGGAGCGCCCCCGCGGTGCACCTCCTCGACCGCGCGCAAAATCTCCTGGGAAGTCGAACGCTTCAACAAGTAACCGCTGGCGCCCATCTGCAAAGCCTGGAAGATGCGGTCGCTGTCATCGTAGACCGTAAGCATAACAACTTGCAGGTCAGCTATCTGGCCTTTGAGCAGCCGAACGCATTCCACGCCGGACATTCCAGGAAGGTTCACGTCCATCAGTACCACATTTGGTGCTCGTCGCGGCATCTCCTCCAGGGCCTGCTCACCCGAGGAAAAGGTGCCGATGCATTCAAATCCTTCTGTTTCACGGATCAGCGTGGCCAAATTTTCCCGGACTTGCTCGTCATCTTCGACGATCGCGACTTTGATGGGGGTAGTACCTTTCGCCGGTGTTTTAGTGGAATGTTCCATTTAGGTGTCGATCTTTGCAAAATTAACCACTTAACCACTCAATGAGAGCACCATGCGGACTTCAGTGCCCTTTCCTGCCGAACTCTGAACCTGGCAAACTCCGCCAAGGCTATGGAGCCGGTGCTTAAGATTAAGCAAGCCGTCCTGTCCAGGCGCCGATGGACCTTGCTGCAGGCCTTTGCCGTTGTCTTCAATTGCGATGGTAAGCTGGTTTCCTTCGCAACTCAAACGGAGCCAGACTTCGGTGGCCCCGGAATGACGGACGACGTTGTTGAGCGTTTCCTTCACCGCCAAAAATAAATGATGCCGGACTTCCGTGGACAAAGGTCGATCCGGCAGGTCGGGGGGGACATCCAGCCGGTAACGAATGGCAGTCAGCCGAAAAAAATCTTCCGCGAACTGCGAGACGTAGTTTGCGAAACTGTCGAGCGTA
Organism: Verrucomicrobiales bacterium; assembly: GCA_028293425.1. Taxonomy (GTDB): domain Bacteria; phylum Verrucomicrobiota; class Verrucomicrobiia; order Limisphaerales; family JAQGOV01; genus JAQGOV01. The sequence goes on along the minus strand of JAQGOV010000016.1, from coordinate 695 downwards.
TCGTTGCGGGGGTTGACCGCCCACACAATGGCGTCCATGGCTCGAACCGCTTCACGGGCCGTGGCTGAGATTTTTTCAAGGTCGACAGCAACGTCCACCGCGCGGTCCTTATGCTTTTGGCCAAGCTCGGTGAGGAGAGCAATGCGGGTGAGGCTGGCGCCCAGTTCGTCGTGGATATCCTGCGCAATGCGGGCGCGCTCTTTCTCGAGGGCATGCTGTTCCTGCAGCGCTTGGAGTTTGTGTCCCAGCCTTCGGACAGACCACGAACGCACTCCCCAGCCGCCGCCGCCAAGCACCACGAAACCAGCCAGCATGCCAAACCACCAGGTTTTCCAGAAGGGCGGCAGGACCCGCAGGCTGAGTGCGATGGCGGCCTGGTTCCAAACTCCATCCCCATTGCAGGCAGCCAACTCAAACTTGTAACGGCCAGGAGGCAAGTGGTGGTACGCGACAATCCGTTGGGGCCCAGCTTCCACCCAATCCGTGTCCAAACCTTCCAAGCGATGGCGAAACCGGTTTCGCTCGGCTGCGGTTAGGCTGGTGGCCGTGAATTCCAACTCCAGGCGGGTGGCGGAAGGCGGGATCTGCTGAAGCCTCTCAGCTCCCGCGACAGGCACGCCATCGACTCGGACTTCCTCAACGAGGACCTGTGGCGGGAGTTCATTCCGAACCAAACCGTTCGGATCGATCTGGAC
>JAQGOV010000007.1 GCA_028293425.1 Verrucomicrobiales bacterium | reverse complement strand
CCCCCACCCGCCGTTGCCACCCTCTCCCGTGCCCACGGGCGAGGGACACGGCTTTGACACCTACTCCCGAAGGGGACATGAGAAAGGGACAGTTCCACCCTCATCAGGCTTTGCCACCATCTCCCCCAGGAGAAGGGTTGAGGAGAAGGGTTGAGGGAGAAGGAATGGGAGAAGGGAAGCGGGTATGAGCAGTTAAACACCACCAGTGACTCGCGTGCGCCCGCCCGCTCGGCCCGCAAGGGGCCTTTGCCTCCGGCAAATTCCTTCCGGACCTTCCCAAGGTCCAGAAGTCCCCGTTTTCCGCCCACACGGGAAATGGGCACCGGTAATGCCGCCCTCACCACCCGGATCGGATTCATCCCACAACCCCTCACCTGGCCGTTGCCACCTTCTCCCGTGCAAGGGAATGGGGACTCCGTAATGCCGCCCTCACCACCGGGATCAGATTCATCCCACAACCCCTCACCCGGCGTTGCCACCCTCTCCCGTGCCCACGGGCGAGGGACAGGGCTTTGCCACCTTCTCCCGCAGGGGACATGAGAAAGGGACAGTTCCACCCTCATCCGGCTTTGCCACCTTCTCCCCCAGGAGAAGGGTTCCGGGAGAAGGTAAAATCCTGCTTCGGACACGTTCGGGCTTAACTTAATGGCAGTGCCATTGGAGGTGTGTTAAGTTGCGAGGTTGCGGAGGGAATGTGAGCTCAAATGTTGTAGAATTACCACCCCGGTCGGAGGGCTTGTCCACGGCATCCATGGCCGAGGCCAAAGCTGCCTACCAGGAAACCTTTCGTCAGTTTCTGGAACGTTTGCCGGAGGCAGCGAATATCGTGATTCTTTGCCATTCGGACGCGGACGGACTGGCTGCGGGCGCACTCTTATTTAAGACTCTGCCCAAGCTGGGATATCTCGTATCGGTGAGGCTCATCGGCAAAGGCGAAAGCGCCTGGTCGAGCAACACCCGCGAGTTGCTTTATGAGTCGGATGAAGAGGGGATCATCGTGGCGGACCTGGGGAGCAGGGAGCATTCTATCCAGCCCGGAATTCCGTTGCTCGTGATTGATCATCATCGTCCGCAGGGGGTTGCTCCAGGAGCGTTTATCATTTCCGGTTACGGGCAAAAGCCGACGCCTACGTCTGGTTTGCTGGCTCATTGGTGCGGCGAAACGATCACTTCGCTGGATTCGCTGCTTTGGATTACGGCCGTGAGCCTGATTGGCGATATCGGGGACAAAGCGCCGTTTGAGGAACTCGCCCAGGCCAAGAAGCAATGGAAAGGGACTGTGCTCCGCGAATTGACATCCTTGATCAACGCCGCACGACGCAGCGGAACGGGCAATGCCATCCCTGCCTTTGACCTGTTGCTCAAGGCGAAAAATCCGGCCGACGCGCTTTCGGGAAAATATCCCGAATTGGAAAAGCTTAGGGCAGCGCGCGAGGAAGTAACCGCCGCGCTGAACGTAGCGAAAAAAGCAGCTCCGAAGTTCAGCGGCAAGGTGGCGTTGATTCGGATGCACTCGCCTTGCCAGATCCATCCGCTGATTGCGCAGATTTGGCGGACGCGGTTGAAGGATTACATCGTGATGGGAGTGAACACTGGTTACAGGCCGGGTTATGTGCATTTCAGCGCGCGATGTCCCGTGTCGGTGAACCTGATTGATTTCCTGCGTGCGAATGCTCCCGGGGAGGTGGATGAGGGCTATGGTGGAGGGCATGACCAGGCCTCGGGTGGCGCGCTGACGTATGCGAAGTGGAATGAGTTTGTGTCGAAGCTCGGGTTTGGTTCCGAGATGAAGGTAGTTATGGGGCAAACTAAATGAAGGTTCCGGAGCAGCAGCCATTTTCGCGGTTGGGTTTTCCCGTCAAGGTGATGGGGAATGAGGAGCTTAAAAGCAATGACACGCGGCGGTGGAGGAATAACCCGCACCTGCGCACCTCCTTGGAATATTTGCACAGCATTTTCGATTACCTGGAGAAGCACCGCATTTCCATGTACCGGATGAGCTCTGACCTGGCTCCGTATGCGACGCATCCAGACATGCCGCAATTTCATAACATGGTTCGGGAGTGCCGCTCCGAGCTGCGGGAAATTGGCAAGCGCGCGCGGGCCGGCGGGCTCCGGTTGTCGTTTCATCCATCGCAATATGTGGTCATGAACAGTCCCAACCCTGAGCTGGTGCGGAAAAGTGTGTGGGACCTTTCGAGCCAGGCCGAGATGCTCGATTGCATGGAGCTGGGGCCGGAAGCGGTGATGGTGATCCACGTGGGCGGCACGTACGAGGATCGAGTGAGCGCCAAGGCCCGCTGGGTGGATACGTGGAAGACTCTGCCGGAACCTGTCCGGCGTCGTTTGGTGCTGGAGCATGACGATTTACGTTTCAGCGCGGCGGATGTTTTGTGGATTCACGAACATACGGGAGTGCGGCTCATCTTTGATTACCAGCACTTCTGGTGTTTTAATCCCGAAAAGCTGGAACTTCGCGATACGTTGCAAAAGATTCTTCGCACCTGGCCAGCTGGCGTTCGCCCCAAGATCCATTTCTCATCGCCGCGCACGGAACTGCGCGAGGTGAAACGGAAGGACCCCAAAACGAAGCGGGTTAAAATCAACCTGGTTGCCCCGATGTGGACCGGACATGCCGATTTTGTAAACCCGTTTGAGTTCTGCACGTTCTTGCGCGACGCGCACGGGCTGACGTTTGATGTGATGCTGGAAGCGAAGGTGAAGGATTTGGCGCTGATTCGGTTGCGGGCGGATCTGCTGCGTTACGCGCCGGAGGTGGCAGCGCGCTTTGGTTTGTTTCCTGAGGAATTGGAAAGTGTGGAGGCTGAAACCAAGGCGCTTCTCGAGGAGGAGCCGGTGCCGGAAGCTGAGATGGCGGGAGCTTAATTAGAGCCTGTTTTGAATCAGGCTCCTAACCCTGGACCGGTGTCGCTGCGGAACGGGTCCTGAGTGGTTCGGTGTGATGTTGCACACGGCGCTGCTTCTTTCTGCCAGGAAGAAAAAATGGCACGTTCGAATTCTCGTAATCCCGGTAAGCCTCCCCATAGGCGGCGCGTAACCTTCTCGCCTCGTGGAGCGAACCGGCCCAGAAATAAAGTGTGGCCAGGGTATTAAAAACGGCCAGCTTCAGGGTCATGGTTGGAGACAGCCAGAGAATTGGCACGCCCATAAAATTGAGCGGATGACGGCTGGTTCGAAATGGTCCGCCGAGATTCAGACGGCCGTCCGGGGCAGGGGAAGGTCCTTGGGCTTCGGGTTCTGGGGGGACGACTGGTTTTCCAGCGAGCCTGGCCTTGATGCCCGTCCAGCCCGTGAGGCCGGCAAATCCGATTTCGCGGGCGGCCGCCACGCCATAAACCAGGAAGCCCAGGCGAAGACCTTGCATGGCCCACGCTGCGGGGCCGTTCACCTGATAGAGCTTTTTATCCGGCAATTTGTAGATGTAATACGCGAGAGCGCCGGATGTGACGGTGGCCTGCGCATTGTAAAAGGGGCGATAAAAGGCATTTCGGTTGCGTTCTCCAACCAACCGGGTGGCAGTGGCTTTTGCTTTGCGGCTGGCCAGGATGGTGTGCACCACGGCAAACAAACCGGTCGCTGCGACCACCTTTAAAACGGTTTTGGTGTCGGATTTCATATCCCTGTTCCAACTTTCGGCCAGGGATGCGGAAGGCTCAAATGGGGCACTGTCATCCTTTTAGCAGAGCCAATTCTTAGAACCATGAAGGCTGCCGTTGTTGTTAAACTAGGCTCTTGTGCGGATAATAAGAGCCTGTTTTAAAACTATCAAGGCTCCCGTGCCCAAGATGAGCAATGAATAAAGCATTCAAAACCCAGAGCACTGCAAATAAAGGGGAGTTTTCGCGAAAAAAGCCATCTGGCGTTGTTGCGACATCCCTTACAGACCGCAAAGGGTATGCTCGGGATGTCGTGCCTAACCATTCAGCCTTTTTGGCGAAAACGGGAGCCATCCTATTTTTAAAACAGGCTCTAAGCTCCAAAATGCGAGTTCAGCATGATTTCGATTCAGATTGAGAGATGCCATTCCGCTTGCTGATCTACGTTGAATCCGGTAAAAACTCGCACGATTTTCTTGGGATTGACTAGAGCGCTCGAGCGCAAAATATAATAAAACCATGCCTTATAAAGATGTCACCCCGCCTCCGGGCGGAAAAATCACCATCAGCGGCGGGAAACTAAGTGTTCCCGAAAATCCTGTGCTGCCTTTTATCCGCGGCGACGGAACAGGGCCCGATATTTGGGCTGCCAGCCAGCGCGTGTTCGACGCGGCGGTGGAAAAGGCGTACGGCGGTAAACGGAAGGTCTCGTGGTTCGAAGTGTTCGCGGGCGAAACGGCGTTCCAGAAATTTAACAATTGGCTGCCGGACGATACGGTCGAAGCTTTCAAGGATTACCTCGTGGGCATTAAAGGGCCGCTGACCACTCCGGTGGGTGGTGGCATTCGTTCCTTGAACGTGGCGTTGCGCCAGATGCTGGACCTTTATGTGTGTCTCCGCCCGGTGCAATACTTCCAGGGCGTGCCTTCGCCGGTGAAGCATCCGGAGAAGGTGGAAATGGTGATCTTCCGTGAGAACACCGAGGACATTTACGCCGGTATCGAATACAAAGGCGGCACTCCAGAAGCCCAAAAGGTGCTCGACTTCCTGGCAAAGGAATTTCCAAAAGATTTCAGCAAGATTCGTTTCGGCACCCAGGAGAAGATTGCCGAATACATGAAGCAGGCTGCTGGTGGACACGGCGCGCCTCCCGTGGAAGTTGGCATTGGCATCAAGCCGGTATCCGCGGTGGGGACGATTCGCCTGGTGAAATCCGCGATTGAGTATGCGCTGCGGAACAAACGCCGGAGCGTGACGATCGTGCACAAGGGCAACATCATGAAGTTCACCGAAGGCGCTTTCCGCGATTGGGCTTATGGAGCGGCGGAGCGGATATTCGGCGATAAGGTTTACACCTGGGCTCAATACGAGCGGACCAAAAAGGAAAAGGGCGAAGCAGCCGCAAACGAAGAGCAAAAGACGCGCACCAAGGCCGGCGCGCTCTTGATCAAGGATTCCATTGCGGACATCACGCTGCAGCAGGTGCTCACTCGGCCTGAGGATTTCGATGTGATCGCCACCTTGAACCTGAACGGCGATTACCTATCCGACGCGCTTGCGGCGCAGGTCGGGGGCATCGGCATCGCCCCTGGTGGCAACATCAATTACGTGACGGGGCATGCGATCTTTGAAGCGACCCACGGCACGGCGCCCAAGTATGCCAACCAAGACCGGGTGAATCCTGGGTCCGTGGTGTTGAGCGGCGAGATGATGTTCCGCTACCTGGGCTGGACCGAAGTAGCTGACCTGATCATCAAGGGCCTAAATGGCGCCATCACTTCCAAGCGGGTTACCTATGACTTCGCCCGCCAAATGGAAGGCGGCACGGAAATCAAGTGCTCGGAATTCGGCGAGAACATCATCGCCCATATGTAGAGCGAGGCTTGAGAATTTAGACACGGGAACGGCGCCGCAGGGCGCCGTTTGCTTTGACGGAGGTATCCAAATTCGGGGAGCATCGGCGACCTTCCTCCGTCCAACTCACCAGGAAATGCTTTCTCCTCCTCTTCGAGTCGTTTTTGTGCCAAGTTCGAACCGTGGGCAGCAACAGTTATGTCGACCGTTTCCTCTTGCAGGCTTTGGCATGCGTGTTCATAAGCCTTAGCTTTTCCGCTTGTGTCACACGTCCTCAGCCGCAGCGCCAGTTTGCCGCTGATAGCTATACGCCTGTTCGGGAAAAAGCAGCGGAGAGCCGTTTGTACCGGGTCATTCCGCCATCCATCGACGACATCCGTTGGTATGACCTTCCGCGATGGACCACGTGGAACCTTGCCGGCAACGACGATGATGGAATCTTTGGTGAGCGCCAGCTCTTGCCTTATTCTACAAACATTTCAGGTGGCACTTTTATGAAATGGACAGTTCGGAATCCGTTTCATAATTGCTTCTTTTACACCATGGGCAGCGCCGGCTGGACCAATCATTACAGTCTTGCGCTAGTGGACGTTGATAGCCGTGAAGGTGCTCGGTTTGTTTCGCCCGATCGGGGCCGGTTATCCGGAGGCGGGCGATTCGGATTTCGCTTTGCGCTGCACGATTACAAACCGTTTTTGGGTCTAAACCTCCCGTATCTTCCGAAACATCGATTTGAGTTTTATCTCGGCTGGCGAGAGCGAGGGAATTTCGGGATTAAACTGAAACCGTGGGTTAACAAGTAGGCCTTTCGATCACTTGCAAATCTTTGGCTTCCTGTTCACTCTTTCCAAATCCATGAAACGATCTCACCAGCGCTCATTCTTCTTTTGGTCACTGATTTTTCTGGCTTCGAGCGGGATGGCACTCGTTGGTGCGAACGCCATTACCTCGCCCGTTGCTGGGCAAAAGCCGAAGCAGTTGAACACGAGTCATGCTGGGGAAGGACCCGCATGGCATGCGCCGTCTGGCAGTTTGTTTTTTGTGGATGGAAAACGTATCACACGGTATCGAAGCGACGGCACTTCGGAGGTTTTCCGGGAGCCAGCCGGCGGGGCTAATGGGTTACTGTTTGATTTTCAGGGGCGGCTCGTGGTTTGCGAGGCGGAGAGCCGGCGCATCACTCGCACCGAAACGAACGGCACGATCACGGTGCTCGCGGATTCCTATCAGGGTAAGAAATTCAATTCACCAAACGACCTGAGTATCGATTCCAAAGGGCGCATTTACTTCACTGATCCGCGGTATGGTCAGCGCGACACGATGGAATTGCGCGACGCCCAGGGAGAGTTTGTTGAAGGTGTTTACCGAATCGACGGCCCAGGAAAAGTTCAGCGGGTGATCGGTCGCGAGGTGGAACGGCCCAATGGCATTCTGGTTTCACCAGGGGATAAGCACCTGTTCGTCGCGGACAACAATAACAATGTGCTTGGCGGAGCACGGAAGCTTTGGCGGTTCGACTTGAAGCGAAACGGCAGCGTTGATCTGAACAGCCGTAAACTGATTTTTGATTGGAAGACGAGCCGTGGACCGGACGGCTTCAAGATGGATTCCAAGAATCGTTTATTCGTCGCCGCTGGGTTGAACAAGCCGAGCCCGCCTTTTGAAACGGTGGAGCCTTACCCGGCGGGAGTTTATGTCCTCTCGGAAGAAGGCAAGGTGCTCGATTTCATTCCAATCCCGAAGGATGAGGTGACGAACTGCGCGTTTGGCGGGCCGGACCTCAAGACACTTTTCATCACGGCTGGCGGAACGCTGTGGAGCATTCCAACGAGCGATCCGGGTCTTGTGACGTTCAATCCGGTCAAACTACACCAGACCCGATAAGCGAGTCTGGGTCTGAGATTGTCCCTGTGACAGAAAGGCTATTTCGCCGTTTCCTTATCTTTGTTCTCTTTACCGACTCCGGAGGTCATGAGCAGGATCCAATCGCCTTCTTCCGGAGTAGGGAATTGGCACGTGTCGGTGGTCACGACGGCCACCGCCGGACTGGTCTTGCCATTGCGCGGGTTAACCCACGAGATATTCGGGGAGGGAGGGAGAGCGTTCAGCTTGATCTCAATGGTGCGGTCTTCCGGGATGTAAACGATCATCAAATCCTTCTCATCCGTGCGAGCCGCGGCCACGTAGCGCTCAGGCTTTTCATTGCCGGGCTGGTTGACCACGAACATAGGTGTGGGACGCAAGCGCCACCAGTCAATGGAGTGCAGAAATTCAGAGAGCGGCTTGATCTGTTCAGCACCCGGCAGCTTGAGGGCTTTATCCCAGGACTGCGGAGTGCCTGTGCCGGGGTGATCGGTGGGAGGATTTTTACCGTTGTCCCATCCCCACACGCCATGGCCGCCATAGCTGACACCCGCGGTCGGCGCCACGAGCAAGCTCCAGTAAAGCGCGCGGCGTGTCATGTCGGCTGTGATCGGCTTTTTGGATTGATAAGCCACGTGGCCTTCATAAGGCGGTTCCAGGTTGATGAACGGCCGGTGCGGAAGCTTCATCCAGTCTTCGGTCACATCGCCGTCAGTCAACCACTTGATGGTTTTTGCGTCGTCACCGTGGCCGCTTTGATATCCGACAACATCGTACCAAGGTTCATCTTTAAATTCGTTCCAAACCCATTGCATGCCACCGGGATGCATGGTGACC
>JAQGOV010000742.1 GCA_028293425.1 Verrucomicrobiales bacterium | reverse complement strand
GCCGCCTCGCTCATCCGATCCTGATTCCATTGCGGTTCCCAAACCAACTCCACCGTCGCTTCCTCGATGCCCTCAATAGATATCAACCTGTTATGCACATCCTGCTGCAGCACCGGTCCCATCCCGCAACCCGGGGCCGTCAGCGTCATCTTCACATCCACTTTATTGCCGCCGCCATCCGGTAATGGAGCCACGTCGCAACTATAAATTAAGCCCAGATCCACCACATTCACAGGGATTTCCGGGTCATAAACGTTGCGGAGCTGGTTCCAGATTTCCTTTTCCAGCTCTTCCTTCGTCATCGGTTTGTAACCAGCCGAAGGAGTCGCTTTTGCCGCCACCTCAATGCCCAGCGCATCCGCATTGTTGCCGGAAATGCGGAACATATTCCCATTCACCACCACCGTGTAAGCGCCGCCCAGCGACTGCGTAATATACGCCTGCTCGCCCTTTTGCAACGTCACCTCAGTGCCAATAGGCACCACCGACGCCGTCACGTCGCGTGTCAAAATGACCGGTTCAGCCGATGTTCCATACATATAGTCGTTTCCTAATCTTAATCTTCCCCACCGTGCCTCAAGCCTTTTCCCACCTGATTACTGATTACTGATCCCTAAATCTTCTCGTGCGCCTTCTCCGCCAGCGACTCTTCCGGACTCGGCCCCACCGACTCCGTTGAAACCGTCTCGCCCTTGCCTTCCACGGCCGCCAAAACCGCATGCCACGGCAAAATCGCGCACTTCACCCGGGCCGGGAATTTATGCACTCCGCCCAAAACAGCCAGCTTGCCCAGGTTCTCGCTGGACTTGCCCGTCATCACCAAATCCTGAACCTTGTCAAAAAGCGCCTTTACGTCAGCCCTGGTTTTCCCTTTCAAGCTGTCCGTCAAAATCGACGCCGACGCTTTGGAAATCGCACAGCCCGACCCTTGGAAGCTGAGGTCCTTTACCACGTCACCATCCATCAGCGCGAATACCCGGTAATTATCGCCGCAGAGCGGATTGGTCCCCTGCGCCGTGGCTGTTGCATTCGCCATTACGCGAAAGTTCCTCGGACTCTTGCTATGGTCCAGGATCAACTCCTGATAAAGGTCGTTCAGGTCATCAAACATATTCAATTCCCGCTCCGTAGGAGGCGAGGTAACGCGCTTTCTTTCTCAACATCCGACCGGTAGGGCGAGGCTCCCGCCGAGCCCTGATCTTTCCCTTCTCTATAGGGAGAGGAGGCCCAAAATCTCGTTTCCCATCCCCACATTTGCCTTCCGCCTCAACTGATGTGCGGATTCGCCTCGAGCCGATCCCAAACAATTTTATCCACTTCTTCCCGCAACGGCTCGCACCTGATCCGGTCAATGATCTCCCCCGCAAACGCATGAATCAACATGCGGCGCGCCGTCTCCAAACCAATCCCACGAGCACGCAGGTAAAAAATCGATTCCTCGTTCAACTGACCCACCGTCGCACCGTGCGTGCACTTCACGTCATCCGCATAAATCTCGAGCTGCGGTTTGGTGTTCGCGGTGGCGTCGTCGGAGAGCAGCAGATTCTTGTTCGTCTGCTTCGCGTCGGTTTTCTGCGCTTCCTGGCGCACCAGGATCCGGCCATGGAACACGCCCCTGGCATGGTCATCCAAAATGCCGTTGAAATACTCGTGCGAATTACAATGCGGCTTCACATGATCCACGATCATGAAATGATCGGCCGTTTGATTGTCCTTCGGGATATACAACCCGTTCAGCACGCACTCAATTCCTTCGCCACCGAGCACCGTGTTGATGTTGTTGCGGGAGAGCAGCGCCCCAAGCGCCAGCGAATGTGAAATGAAATTCGCGCTTTTGCCGAGCTGGGCCTGGATCGCCCCGATGTGAAACGCCTTCAGATGCTCATCCTGGAACTTGCAATGTTCCACGCGCGCGTTTTCGCCAATCACGAACTCAATCGCCGCATTGGTTAAGGTCGGCTCCGTGCCCAGGCTCGCATAAGTTTCCACCAGGGTGAGCTGGCTGTTCGCTTCAGCGATCACGAGATTGCGCGGATGACTTGTCGCGCCATTCTCGCGGGCCGTGGACACAAAAATGAGCTGCACCGGGTCCGGCAGCGTCTTGCCAGCCTGCACGTGAATGAACACGCCATCGGTGAAAAACGCGGTGTTCAGCGCCGTGAACGAGTTGTTCTCGATTTGCGCGTAGCGGCCCAGGTGCTTCTCCAGCGCGGGCAGATTCAACTGCATCGCCGCTTTCAGGCTCATCACCTGGACCCCGGCCGGCAGCGGCAGCACATGCGACAGCTCGGGCGCAAAGTGGCCATCCACAAACACCAGCCGCGAACTCTTCAGCGTGGCAAAAGAGAAGGCCTCAATCGTCTCCTGCTTCACCCCATGTGCGGTCCGTTCCAGCACCGGATGAAACGGCAGCTTGGCAATCGGCGCCACGTTGGTGAAGCGCCAGTTTTCGTCCTGCAGCGTGGGAAAACCAAACTCCGCGAAACGGGAAATCCCCGCCTTGCGCAGTGACGCCGCCCAGGTGGGCTGGGACGTGCCGTCGCGTTCAAACGCATCGAACCGGGACAGATAGGGATCCGCTTCTTTTTTCACCTGTTTTGGTAAGGCTTCTAGCATATGACTCCTCTTAGATTCAAGACAGGCGCTCAGGCCGTCACAGCCTCATCCTTGATCAGCCAATCATAGCCCTTTTCTTCGAGCTGATAGGCCAGTTCTTTGCCGCCAGTCTTGATGATGCGGCCGTCATACAGCACGTGCACAAAATCAGGAATAATGTAGTCCAGCAACCGTTGATAGTGCGTGATCACCAGCTGGGTGTTATCCGGGCGCTTCAGCTTGTTCACGCCAGCCGCCACGATCTTCAAGGCATCAATGTCGAGACCGGAATCGGTTTCGTCCAGGATCGCCAGCTTGGGCTCGAAGATCGCCATCTGCAGGATTTCCAGCCGCTTCTTTTCGCCGCCGGAAAATCCGACATTGAGGGCGCGCTTCAGCATTTCTTCCGACACATTCAAGGTCGCAGCCTTGCGTCGCACCAGCTTCAGCACGCCGATTGCGTCCAGATCGGATTCGCCCCGCGCCCGGCGCTGGGAATTAAGCGCCGTCTTGAGGAAGGTCATGGTGGTGACGCCGGGAATCTCGACCGGATACTGCATGGCCAGGAACACGCCCTTGGCGGCGCGCACTTCCGGC
>JAQGOV010000635.1 GCA_028293425.1 Verrucomicrobiales bacterium | reverse complement strand
GGTCGCCGGTCGCTTTCCCAAGGTGCCGATTATTTCCTATAACCTGGCTTGTTATGCGTGCCAGCTTGGAAAATTGTGGGAGGCGGAACAATGGCTGAAACGTGCCTTCAACATTGGGGATGCGAAGGAGATGAAGGAAATGGCGCTGAGCGATGTGGACCTGAAACCCCTTCGGTCTAAAATCAAGACCTGGTAGACGCTTTTCAAAAAAACGGTCCTTCCACGCGCCATTCATTGCCGTAGAGCTTGACCCCGATTTGGGCCGTCTTGCTACTGACCGAGGATTGCAGCTTTACGATTACCATATTTCGCTGCTGTTCCTGGCCGACAATCCGAAAGTTGGAAAAACCTTTCATTTGCTCCTGCATGGCGCTTTGAAGGCGTTGGTTGAATTGCTCCATTTGTTCCGGAGGGATGTTTTTCGCGTGCTGTTCCAGGAAGTGCGGGGTGACAGTTTGAAGATACGATTGGACATTCTGCTCTCCCATGGCCCAAAAGTAAGTTTGGACGGCAGCTTCCGGGGTGGCAGTTCCCATGTTCGCCAGGGCTTCTCGGCTGGTAAAACCCTCAGGTGCGGGAACTGGCACCGAGGTTTGCGATGTTCCCTGAATGGCTTTCTGCAATCGCTCGTTTTCCGCGCGCAGGCCCGGCAAGTCCTTGGCCTGCTTGCGCAGTTGCGTTACCTCATTCCGCAACTTCAATAGGTCCCGGGCTTCTTCTTTGAGGCGCGCCTTTTCTTCTTCGCTCGATCTGGTGTCCGGAGCAGCTTCGGTGGATTCAGTGCTGTCGGCGCGCAACTTCTCATTGAGCACGTTCAAGCCTGCCGCCCTTTGCCATTGGAGCAAAGCAGCTCCCAGCACCACGAAAGACGTAATCAACAGTATCCATTTGATCATCCTCATACTCGCCCTCAGTTTAATTTCCTCGTCCCACAATGGGTTTTCCGTCGGCTCGGATAATGACCTTAAACTTATCTCCAAGCTGTTGTGCGCTGCCATCCATGAGAAGCACGTTATTGTGAGTGGGGCAGCGGGCGAACACCACGTTCGGGTCACCCTCCTTTTCGCCTGGTGCCAGGATTTCAAAGCGAACGGAACCGTTGCTTGAAGGACAAAACGTCTCGCTGTCATTGGGAAGCTCATTTCTCAGACTGGCAAAGTCTTTGGGCATAATGTCTCCGTGGTCGTTGGCATACATCCGCGCTCCTAAACCCACCTGCTTCAGATTACCGATACACTTGATCCGTTCTCCTTTCTCGGCGGCGGCTGCGATAAAATCCTGCGGCTGCCCCGAAATCCCAGCCTTGCCACTCGACTGCAATTCGCTGGCCAGTCGTTGATTTTCCATTCGTAATCCTTCCAACTTGGCCAGCTCCTCGCGAAGTCGAGCCACTTCCGCCCGGAGCTGGGAGGCCTCCAAGCTGTCGGCACGAAGGCGGTCCAGTTCCGCATCTCCTGAAACAGCTACCTGAGGAGTCACCGTGGATTTCTCGTTTGCAGCGGCGAGCAGCCTCGTGTTTTCTTCCTTCAGCTCGGTAACCCGTCTGATTTGCACGCCCAGCAGGACCAGGCAGGCCATCAACCACAGGGACAGTGAGAGCACGGGCATCCACCGCCGAAAGAAGCTGGGCTGGTTGAACCCGTTCGATTGGGACGGCATGGTTCTCGGCAGAATGATCTCTGCTTTCAAATCTTGATACAGGCCAGCCGGGGGTGTTGGACTCGGAGCTTTGCGCAAAAGGTGTTCAATTTTCTCAGGTGGAATATTCATAATAAAAGGAATGCGTTCTTAAGGTTTCAGGAGCGTTTTTCCTCGGGCAAACGATTGCGCAGAACATCCAACGCATTTCGTAAACGATATTTCACCGTGCTGGACGCAATGCCCAGCGCGTCAGCAGTTTCCTGCAGACTCAAACCCTGGTAATAATGGAGATGAACCGTTTCGCGTGCTTCCTCCTCCAGTTGCTCGATCAAACCGTAAAGGTGGCCGGCCAAATCCTTATCGGCAGCGCTGTCGAACGGGCTGGGTCCTTCGCCCGGGCAAGCGAGCCACCACTCGTCAGTTTGGCCGTCCAAGCGATTATGGACGCGCCGCCAATCCACATAGACGTGATGCGCGATGCTGTGAACCCAGGTGGAGAACCTGGATCGTCCTCCGTACCCGCCGATCCCGCTCCAGACCTTGCAAAATGTCTTTTGCGATAGATCCGAAGCGTCCGAGTCGTTCCCGCTCAAACGGCGGAAGTAGCTGAAGATCTTTTGGTAATGCCGATCCAGGAGCTCGGAAGCCGCCTGCAAGTCTCCCGTTGCGGCTTCCCGGCTTAAATCTTCGTCGCTTTGATCCATAATGTGCCTTTACCTATTTAGTCGCAAAAAACGCCGGGGGTGGACAAATCTATTTCAGGAAGGTTTTAGGAAAGTTTGACCTCCTGCTCGGGTGTGGCACAGTCTCCGCCTTTTATGCCGCACATACATGAGAAAATTGATTTTACGGTAGCGATTTTCGTGGTCCAGAACGGACGCGTGCTGCTGATTCATCATCGCAAGCTGGATAAGTGGTTGCCGTTGGGCGGGCATATCGAGTTGGACGAGGACCCCGAACAGGCAGCTCTGCGCGAAGCACGAGAGGAGAGCGGCTTCGAAGTGGAACTGATCGGCGACCGGCCTCCCACTACGGAGCAGGGAACCCGTGCGTTGATCGCTCCCCGCTTCCTGGACATTCATCGAATCTCGGACACGCACGAGCATATCGGGATGATTTATTGGGCACGCCCGAAGAATGGCGTCATGGCCCTGGCGGAGGAGGAGCATCACGACATTCGTTGGTGCTCGTCTGCCGAACTGGATGCGTTGCAACCAGCCATGTCCAATGCGGTGAAGTGGTATTGCCGAAAAGCCATCGAAGAGATCCGATGAGTGCGGTTCTCGAAGCCCGCCAGTCATCCCGGCAACCGGTTGCCCTGCTGAGCCGGAAACTCAAACGCCAAGTTTTTCTATTGGAGTGGCTGAACATTTATGCCATCGCCTACTACTTTGATTTCCTGTTCTTCTTCATGCGGGATCAATACGGCTTCAGCAACCGGGACAATCTGGTTCTCGCCGCCGTCAACGGGTTCCTCTATGTGATGGCCTCATGGCTGGGCGGAAAATTTGCGCAAAAGCATGGCTACTTTCTGGCGTTGAAGGTCGGGTTCACCACCGTGGCTGTTTGCCTCGGCGTTGGACTGTTTCTCAGCTCGGTAGGCGCGCAGGTGATCGTTCTGGTGATATGGACGTTCGGGACCTGTTTCACCTGGCCGAGTCTCGAAGCGCTGGTGAGTGAAAATGAAGATCGCCCGGGCCTGATGAGGATGATTGGCATCTACAACTTAACCTGGGCGAGCGGAGCTGCCTTGGCTTATTTTACCGGCGGCGCGCTCCTGCAAAAGTTCGGTCCAAAGAGCCTGTTCCTCCTGCCGGCTGTTTTGCATTGTTTGCAACTCCTTATCAGCCTGCGTTTGGAATCGGCAGCACAACGGCTCCGTCCATTGCCTGAGGCCGGCAG
>JAQGOV010000611.1 GCA_028293425.1 Verrucomicrobiales bacterium | reverse complement strand
TCTGCTTGTCCGTGAAACCGCAGGCGAGTAATTCACAGATGCGGGCTTGTTGGGGAGATAGCTTCATCTGCTAGAATTCGGACTTGTCCCAATCTTGAGCGGGTGCCGTTTTTTCGGGGTCAAATGGGAACCCATCTCGACCTGTGGGAATCGATTTACCTTTGGCTGTGACTCCGGCATATGGGGTGGGGTGCAAATGGATTAGCGCCATCCCTCCTGACGACGGCGCTCGTTCTGTATCTCGTAACGGTCCAGCCATTCGGCAGCGTCACCCCATGGGAGGCGCTCGCCATCACTGGCAATTGGCATCCCGGCACTAATCCACCTGCTGACCTGGCTCGCTGCCACGTCGTTCCTTTTGGCAAAGTCCGATTTGCTGATGGTGCATAGGTGTCTTTCGTCGAAGTTCCCAATATCCGGGTGCAAGTCGTAATCGACGTCCCACGAGTCGGCAGCACCGAGCGGGACCGGGTAGGGTGTGCCTGTTTCGAGCACGTGTTTGAAGATCGCGGACAGCTTAACCGGTTGGGGTTCTTGGATTATTTCTTTTGCTTTTTTGGTTCTCATAAAGATTCAGTTGGCTTAACGGTGGTCAAAAAATGTTTCACGAGTTGAAGGAGACAAATTCGCTGGAACCCAGAGGGCGTTTTAATCGAAAAGATTCCTTAGGGGTGTATCCCCTTAAGTGTTAATGGCTTGCATACATTCCATTCAATACGTTCAAATGAACGGTGCTTGATGGTGGAACGGTCCTGCGCTTCGGTCGCCTGATCCGTATCCCTCGCGCCTTCCTATCTCGATAGGCCATCTCCTTGCAACTAGCTGTGCAATACATGGCATAGACCACTGTTGGAGAGAACTGACGGCCGCAATGCTTGCAGGGGATTGCGGTTAATGGCTGCTTGGTTGGTTGTGGTGACCTCTGGTTCTTCACTGCCTGCCGCGCCACGAGCTTGCACCTGGTCGAGCAATGCCGTCCGGTGGGATACGCACAGAAGAACTCAACCGAGCACGCCACACAGTTGCGCTTGTAGCAACCAGTGGTGTCATGCCCGTGTTGGTGCCAGTGGTTAGAAAGAGAAAAGGTGACGGGGTGACGGCCTATTTCTGGGTTGGTAAAGTTTTTCATCAAAATGTTTAAGGATTAGAAAATACTCCGTCACTCCGTCACCAGCTCAGCTCCCGGTGGGCGTATCTCCCAGAGCCTACGGGCTTTAGTGCGGTTTTGTTTGATGCGTTCAGGGTGCTTATTCAGCAGTCTTGCAAGGTAGGTGCCGGTAGCGGTTGGCCAGTTCAGAAGCTTCTTGGCCATATAGCCAACGTCCATTGACGAGGTGAGAATGGACTCCAGGCGCTCGGCCGTGCCCTTCCACGTGCCCGGCGCCGGACTGTTGAACAACTCGGTGTCTATTAATTCCATGAGCCGCTGCTCGGGTGACATACCGTCAATACTGGTGAGCAAGTCCGGGTGGTGGTAGTGCGTCACTCCAAACCGTTCCGAGTGATACTCGGGCTGCATTGCTTGTTTGGTGATGCTGTGCAGGAATGCAGGCAGCTCATCCATGAATATTTTCCAAACACGATCGCGCCCCTCAAGAGTTTGTGTCTCTCCCGGCAGCTCGGCCTTACTCGCCTTCAGGAGAATGATTTTATCGCTCAGGCTCTCATCTATGGGTGGCAGAATGGCGAGATTTTCGGGCTCATCATTCAACGAGATTGAGACGCGCCAAAAGGGGATAAGGCTGATTGCCTGACGACCTTTCCCATGATGGCTCTGAATCTGGTTGACGGTGAAGTCCTTAATCCGCGCTCCGAAGTGCCGACGCTGGCGCATATCGGTACTGGCAAACTCATCCTCGATGATAAGGTGCTCGGCTCCGAACAATTCACTATTGAACGGTGTTTCGCCACTCATGTAGCGATAAGGCTTTGCCGCCCGCCCGCCATAGACCTCGGTGATGATGGCTTGCACCAAACTCTTGCCGCAGTCTTTGGGGCCTGCGATTGCGAGCACTTGCCCGGGCCTGTGTTTCCCACTCCGCAGGCTCTCGTATCCAACTTTCAGCCAGCCGAAAAAGTGATAAAGCTGCTCGGGTCGGTCTTTGAATAGCGTCTTGAAGAACCGATCCAGGTTGGGGCAATCGCCGTCTTTTGGCTCAATGATTAGCGGGGAGTCAGTCACCAAGATCCGTTGCTGGCACATTTTGATAATGCCCTTGGGTTGGCCCGCCACGGCTCCGGCAAAGACGACATTCTGCTCCATCTGGTAGCGGTTTAATTCTTCCTCCACCTCTGACACCAGTTTGCCCCGGTCTGGTTCCGACTGGTAACCATGCGCGCGAAGTTGCCGTTTCAACGAAGGCTCCGTCAGCTCTATCCATTTACTTTCCGCATCGGGAAGCCAGTAGGTTTTGCGGCAAACGTCATAATAAACGGGTATCCGTGGAAGTGGTGTCGTGATCATTGCTTTCCCTCCAAATCCAGATAGACGAGTCGTTGCCGGGCCTTTTTATCGGCCCTCCATGCCCCGGGTATCCTGCAAGGTTGCGACAATGCCAAGAGTGATTTATCGCATTGCAGCCCGGGCAGGATGCTCCGCAGTTCCTCCACTGTCTCGGGTGACGGTTTATCAAACCAGCCGTGAAGGGATTTGCCGGCCGTGTTTACGATTGCGCGCAACCGCATAAACTTCCGGCACCATTGGAACACTGAACAGATTTGATCCCGGTTCAGGTCGTCGGATTCCATCACTAGGAAACGCTTCTCGAGTACGTTCTCATCACACCGGCTAAAGCTCCCGGGCTTGAATGTCGCTGGACAGGTAAGTTCCCAATGCTCTGGCGGCGGTTGTGTCAACCACTGCTCAACCGTCCGAAAGTGGATCGCGTGTTCAGGTTTTCCACTGCTGAATTGATTACCGATCCAGATCACATCCTCGGGCCTGTGAAGTTGCAGTAAAAGCCCCGTCTCGGGTTCAGTGTGGCCCCATAGCCGGAAAGGCGATTCCCGCATGAAATCGTCAGGGGTGCATCGATTTTCTTTCAGGATGTAGGCCAGTGACGAAGCTGCCCGGGCCTCCAGTCGGCGGCAATGCATCTCCGCCCGTTCCGCATCTATTTCCGCCCGGCTCCGTCGCCGCGGCTTCTGCGCTTTCTCACCCGGTCCAAGCAGAAAACCGCGCTGGCCACGCGCTCTCTTCGCCGCGTCCCGGACCTTGTGACGGAGTTGCTTCTCCTTCCACCTGGGCTGGCAAAGTGCGTTCCATTCCCGCATAAGTGCGAGGGTGTCCTCGATACTGAGCGCAAACCCTTGGTAAAGCTTGCAGGCAATTCCGAAGGTTACATCGTGCCCTCGTTGCCCCGATATGGCACCCGAGCATTTCTGGACGTATAGCCGCGCTCGTTCCAATGGGGAAAGCTTGGTGGTGCTCATTGCTGCACCCCTAGATTTCCAAGTGCGCTAAACACCCTTTTTCTCCTCACCTCTAATTCTGCTGAATCCTTCTTTTCCAGTTCCCTCTCTGCGTTGAACAAATCGCAATCGATCAGCGAATCAATCGTTTCAGTAACCACTTGCTGCAACTGTTCGGGTTTCAGTGCCTCCACTTCATAAGCGGCATTGCCATACTTCCGAACAAACCAAGCATGGTTGACGCTGCTTTTCTTCGCCTCCAAATGGGTTGGAATATTGAACCGCGTGGCATGTTCCGGACGAATGGCGGCTTTGACCGGATGTATTTTGATGTCGAAGTCATCCCGCATATAAGCCGCGAAACTTTGGGCAATCTGCTCCCCGTCCGGGTCCAGGTCGGAAACAATAATCAGGACCAACTTATCCTTGCCACTACGCCTAAACCGTTCTGCCATGGCCGCCCTGGGCGGAAACGATGAAAAGCCGCGGCCTGAAGTCATGGGGATGCAGTATTCAGCGGCTATTGGTCGAAGGATCCCGGTCAGCGTGTTTTTCTCCACCAGCAACTCGATATGGTTTGGCTGGCTTCGCATAAGGTTTCGCCAGTAGCCACGAAAAAGGTCGTCCAATTCCCGGCTGATGAACTGCCGCACATCGTTGTGGACATCAAACAGGACAATCGGCCTGGTTTCGTCACCGATAGCCTCCATCGGTATTAAGCCCGCAACTCTCGCCCGCGTACAAAGCTCGCTAAGGGATTTGCTGCTGCGCTTATTGTTCTGGTAGAACGAATCCGGCTTGCTCGCGTGCGTCAGTGGCGGATTGTTCAGCAGGTTGTAATGAATCTGGCGCTCTGAAATGGGCCAGAATTTGCGCAGGTCCATCACGACCTTTTCAATAGCATCTAAGAAAGGCTGTTTGGCGGGACTGATTTCCGCGCGCTTTTTGGATCCTCGAAGCTCCATCGGTTGAACCACCAAGGCGGATGATTTGCGGCGGTGGTCGATCAGCGATTGATAACTTTCCTCCGGGTTGGTTGTGACAAGTTCCTCCCGGAGCTTCTCATCAATGGACTTATCCCGCTGGCGGTTGAACTCACGCAACAGTCGGACAAAACGGTCAGGATCGTCAGTTTTCTTAAACGGGAGCACCCGGCAAGGCAATTTATCTAGACTCGTCCACCCGGCCGCTCGGTGACGACGATGGCCGGAAAGGATAAACCCATCCGAGGTGACAACCAGTGGCTCCATAAGTCCGTTTTCTCCGATGCTTACAGAAAGGCGCATCATCTCCGGATCTTCGGGGTCAATAGGCGTATAAATCAGGTCATTTTCCGGAGAAGGCTTTATCTTGGACCAGCCTAAATACTGAATTGGGACTTGTCCGATTTCGGTTTCGGTGTTGACCTCGGAAGGGGAAAGTGTGGTAGTATGTTCCATAGTAGTTTCATTGTTGAGCCGTTCAATCTGTCCAGATGGCGGCTCAATTTTCTTAATCACAGCACGCGCAAACTCTGCCGTTGACCTCCAAGAGCAGTTTTAATTTGTAAATGAAGGTCGCGATCTCAGCCTCCAGTGCGTCCGGAGAGAGGCAGGCCAATTCGGGGTGAACGGCGATGATTGCAGCTTTGATTTGGTTCATTGTGCCTTCCTCCTTCCTGGGGGTGTTGCCAGAACCTTGGCAAACTCACCAGCAGCAGCTCTGCGGGTAAATTGCGCATTGTCCTC
>JAQGOV010000669.1 GCA_028293425.1 Verrucomicrobiales bacterium | reverse complement strand
GTCGACGACGTCGATATCCTTGCGGGCGATGATCTTGCGCCAGTCGGTTTCGACGGACTCGTAGCCCCACCTGTCGGCGAAGGCCTTGACGTTCTGCTCGCTGCGGCCGCAGATGGCCTTGAGCACGGGCTGGTAGTCCAGATCGAAGAAGTTGCCCACCTTGCGGAAGGCGTTGGAATGGGTGCGGCCCATGAAGCCGTAGCCGATCATGCCAACGTTGAGTTTTTTCTTGGCCATGCTATAGTCCCTCAGTTCCAGCCGTGTTTCTCCCGGACCGCATTCATCGCGCCGAGGATCTTGTTCCAGGTCTCCTGCTGCTCCATCACCGCGTTCGGGAACATGCAGCCGTCCCAGCACATATGCCTGATGTCGATATGCTGGTGATTGTTGTCCCGCAGCCAGAACCCGGCATGGTAAGGGATGTCGAGCTTTCCGTTCGGGTCGTCCACGCGGCAATGGCGCCCGGTCTTGTCATGGGAGCCGGAGCCGAAAGCGGTCGCGTCGTTCTGGGCGACGTGGAAGTCCTTGACCCATGGCCGCAGCTTGTCCGTAAGGGCCTTATAGCCCTTGTCGAAGGCATCCTTCTCCCAATTGAATCCCTTGGGCACCAAGGCATCCTCCTCGGCATTGTAACCCAGCATGAAAAGCAAGGTATGCGCCATGTCCGCCTGGATGCCGACGGTCTTGGGATTGCCGACGCCGTTCAGGATCTCCAAGAGGGGCTTCCAGCCGTGCATGCCGCCCCAGCAGATCTCGCCTTCGATGGCCAAACGTTCGCCGAAGCTTTCGGCGATGACGGCGGCTTCCTTGATGGTCTCGATGTTCTTCTTCTGGTTCCCTATCGGGTCCAGGGCGAAATTGGCGGGGCTGTTGGCCGTGTCGATGCGAATAACGCCGTACTTGCGGATGCCGATGTCCTTCAGCTTCTTGCCGATGGCGCAGGACTTCCTGAGCGCGCTCAGATAGTTCTTCCGATCCTCCTCGGTGCCGAAGGCGCCGCCGCCGCCCCAGATGGGCGCGACCAGCGAACCGATCACGAGGCCTTTGGAACCGACCTTGTCGGCCAGCTTCTTGAGATCGTCGTCGCTGGATTCCAGATCCGTATGGGGAAGGGAGAGGAAGAGATCGATCCCGTCGAACTTGACGCCGTTCACGGAAGCGTTGGCCGTCAACTCCAGCATCCTGTCCTGGGAAATGACCGCTTCGGCCCCAGGCTCTTTTCCGCCCTTGCCGACCATCCCGGGCCAGGCCGCGTTATGTAATTTCGGATATGCATTTGCCATGACGGTCTCCACGCAGCTAAGGTTGACTTCCCGGTCTTCTATTTCCGAACGGCCTTGAAAGCGCCGGTATGGGGCGCGTCGGGATTGGCATCGGGGCCGAAGTAACGCAGGGTCACCATCGGTTCCGTGCCGGTGTTCTCGAAGGTCACGCCCCGGGCGGCCGCATCGTGGGAGACGAAGACTTCGTCCTCGGTCATGGCGCCGTAGCGGATCATGTTGGGGGATTCCAGGCGATGCTTGTTGACCCGGCCGACTCCCTGCACGGTGATGAGGCCGTAGGCGCCGCCGTCCTTGATCGTGACCTTGACGCCGGGATCGATCGTCAGTTCCTTGGCCGAGAAAAGATCGCGGTCGCCGCGCTTGGAGCCCGTGTTCGGTCCGCCGAAGCGGCCGTAGACCACCCAGCGATCCTGGTAGCCTTCGGTCCAGGTGTCCGCCACGTTGATCGGTTCCAGGTAATGGTGGTCGCGGAAATTGGGATCCACGTTGGCCTCCCAGTCCAGTTGGCCGACCAGATAATCCAGATCCTGCTTGTATTGATCCGGCGTGTTCTGGACGAACAGGTCCCATTCCACGCGGCGGCCTTCCACCTGGCTCTGGTACATGGCGAATACGTCGCTGCCCCATTGGGGTTCATAGGTGAGCAGGGATCCGGGAGCGTGCAGGACGCAGGCGGGGACGTGCCAGCCCGTGCCGGCCTTGAGGCGGTAGGCCTTGGACAGATCCAGGATGCCGTTGTCGCCCTTGTTCCAATTCTCCAGGCAGCGGCGCAGGTCGGCCTTGGTGACGCCGGGCTCGAGCCCGAAATAAGTATGCGGGAAGTTGTTGCCGATGGCGTTCAGCTGGGGAGGGAAGTAGTAACACTCCGGTTTCCCCTCCTGCCCGATCATCGCGGCCTGATCCTCGTTATGGTGCATGTGGTGGGGAATCGGTCCCATGTTGTCGAAGAACTTGGAGTAGACGGGCCAGCGCTTGTACTTGTCCCACATCTTCTTGCCGATGAGGGTGGGGCCTTCGGCCATGACCGCCTCCAGCAAGGTGAAGCGCTCGCCGTTGCTGACCACGTAGCTCAGGCCCTCGTCATCGGCGCGGTTGTCATTGCCCGCTTCCGTGGTGGAGGAGAACCAGCGTTCATCTATGCCGCCGCGATGGGCGCCCAGGGCGTAGTAATCGTCCGGATGGAGCTTGAGGCGTTTGCCGGGCATCAGGAAGGAACGCGGGACCCAGCAAGGAGCCAAG
>JAQGOV010000597.1 GCA_028293425.1 Verrucomicrobiales bacterium | reverse complement strand
CGTTGCCAAAGTGGTGACTGTTGAAAATACGTTTAACCACGCCAAAGCCGGAGTGATGTTCCGCGAGTCTTTGGCGGCCGATGCCAAACACGCTGAGGCCTGTGTCACGCCCGTGGACGGGACCCAGTTTCTGACGCGGTCAGAAACGGCTGGCAAAACGGCAGCGGCTCACACGGGCCAGGATAAAGGCAAGCTGCCGTATTGGGTGAAGCTGGTTCGGGACGGTGAAAAGTTCAGTGGCTTTGAATCGCCGGATGGCCAAAAATGGAATCTGATCGGTTCTACCAACATCATCATGCCGGAGCAGATTTATGTGGGGCTTGTGACCTCCTCCCACCAGAAAACAAACCTTTGCACAGCCACCCTCGGCTCCGTGAGTGTTGGCCACACCAGGCGTTGAGAACCTGAAAACTCTATGTCCATAAAGGATCGTGCGGCGGGTGCGGTTATGGGCGCGTTCATTGGCGACGCGCTTGGGTTAGGACCGCATTGGTACTATGACCTGGACGAGATGCGCCGGGATTATGGTGAGTGGATCACGGGTTACACCGATCCCAAGCCGCACCGGTACCATGGCGGAATGAAGGCCGGACAGCTTTCGCAGGCAGGCATCATCAACAAAATGCTGCTTGGTTCGGTGGTGGAGAAGAACGGCTACGAGGAAAAAGATTTCTGCCGTCGGCTGGATAAGGAGCTTTTTCCGCAACTCGACGGAAAGCCGATGAACGGTCCCGGTGGTTACACCAGCCAATCCATCCGCGAAGCGTGGCGGCATCGGGTTGTGGAGGGAAAGCCGTGGAACGAAACCGGAGGCCATGCTGACACCACTGAAGCGGCCGAGCGCGGGCTGATCCTTGCCGTTCGTTACGCGAGTAGCCCGCGCAGAGTGGCTGAGACGGTAAGCTCGAATTGTGTTCTGACGCAAGCGGACGAAGCGATCGTCGCTATGACCACGGCATATTGCTGCGTATTGGCTTTGCTCGTGGCGGGTGAAAAACTCGATTCTTTGCTCTCGGATAAATTGATGGATCTGGTGAAGAAAGGTGAGTTGCCGTTCCATGCGGTCACGAGCGGTAGGCTTCAACCACCACAGGCAGAGAAACCTGAGCCGCCAAAGGCGGGCCGCTTCTCTTCACCTGACGCGTTATTGACCCCATCCTATATGGCGGAAGCGGCGTTGGATCCTGCTATCCGGATCGAGCCTGCCTGGAAAGTGTCCATTGTATATGGCATGCCGTGTGCCATATACCATCAGCTTCCCGCTGCCTACTATTTGGCAGCTCGGTTCCACAATGATTTCGAACAGGCCGTCCTGCACGCGCTGAACGGCGGTGGACAAAACCAGGCTCGCTGCATCCTCACAGGAGCACTCGTCGGCGCCCAGGTAGGCCTGACGGGCATTCCACAAAGGTTTATTGATGGCCTGGACGGTGCCGATGAACTGGTGGCATTAGCGAAGAAACTCGCAGACCAAGCAGCTTTAACGAGTTAACAGCCCCGCATCCAACACGAACTGGGAACCAGTGACAAACCGAGCTTTGTCCGAGGCGAGAAACACGACGGCATTCGCGACGTCCTCGGGCTCAATCCAGGGCACAGGCAAAAGGTTTCCGGCCGACGCTTCGGCAATTTCTCGAGGGGTCTTTCCTTCCAAAGCAGCTAAGCCATCATTCATCGGCGTGTTCACACCCGTGGGATGAATGGAAACCGCCCGGATCCCGTACTCGGCCAGTTCGATGGCCCACGACTTGGTGAGACCGGTCAAGCCCCACTTTGAGGCGGCGTAGTGAGAAAGACGGTTCATTCCCCGGAAACTGGCAATAGAGGCGTTGTTGATGATGACACCACTCTTTTGCTGAATCATGATGGGGATAATTCTTCGGCCCACCATCCATGAGCCTTTGAGATTAATATCCAGCATCGCGTCCCAGGCTTCTTCGCTCAGCTCATGCGATTTGCCGTAAAAACAAATGCCGGCATTGTTAAAGAGGATGTCGATTCGGCCAAACTGGTTTACGGCTTCATTGACCGCCTTGATAATCGCAGCGTCGTCCCGCACGTCGCCCGCAAACACCAGGGCTTGGCTGCCTTTGGTCTGCACTTCGCGTTGAAGTGAGTTCAATTCATCGCTCGATCCCAACGCATAGCCTGGATAAGCAATTTGCCGGGCGATATCAAAGCCGACGATCCGTGCGCCCTCGCTCGCGAGCGCCAGCGCAACGGCCCGGCCCTGACCGTGCGCCGCGCCAGTGATAAACGCCACCTTCCCTTCAAACTCACGTGCCATGCTTCACCCCTTTGCCGGTGATATCCTCGCGATACTCATGGAGGTATTCGTCCAAATCCACCTGGAGAACATTATTGACGATGTTCGTCGCAACCATCAGTCCTGCGAAGGCTGTTAATGCGACGAGCTGTTCGGCTGTAAAGCGTTCCGCTAATTTGTTGTACAACTCATCAGGGACCCGGTTGCCCTCATGTGCAATGGCGCGGCCAAATGCGACTAGCAACACACCGGTTTCATCAAGCTTCAGCTCGTTTGGGTTTTCGCCCCAGTTCGCAAGGATCCGCCGCATGAAGGTGGTGCAGATCAGGCAATCCGTTTCCGCGGAGATGGCATGGGCGAAAATGATGGCCAGCCGCTCACCCAGGAAAGGTTTGATGGCGTCAAAAAGCGGATACCACTCCATGAGCGCGCGATAAGAGGGCATGGAATGCAGCAGGGTGCGTTTCATGTTCGTCATGCGACCCCATTTGGCCAAACCCTCATCAAACGCCTTTCGTACCTCTCCCGTGGCTTTCGCGTAATCCACGGGATCAATCCGAGCCATGGTGTTTCCTTTGTTTCTCCATCTTTGCAGGCTAGCACAGGGCAGGATTGGGTTCAAATGACACCACAATCAGTTTCTCGCAACATGCTGATGCATTGAAGCGGATTCCCCGCGTTTACGTCGAAATGCATATCAGCATGAGATTCAACGTAGTTTTGGCGATCCTCTACCTGGCGACCGGGCTGCCCACCAGGGCAGCGGCCAGCCGTCCGCTCGCTTTCGAAAAGGACGTCCGGCCCGTGTTAAAGGCGCATTGCTTTCATTGCCATGGGGAAGGGGAAAAGCTCAAAGGCGGAGTGGATTTAAGATTGCGGCGCTTCATGCTCCGGGAAACGGATGAAGGCCCCGTGATGGTCCCAGGCAAACCACACGCCAGCCTGATGGTCAAACTCATGCGTGCCGGTGAAATGCCGAAGGGCGAAAAGAAAGTGCCGGAAAAGGATATTGCGATCATCGAGCGGTGGATCGCAAGTGGCGCCCAAACTTTGCACAAGGAACCGGCTGAGCTGCCCAAAGGGTTTTATATTTCCGAGGAAGAACGGAGTTTCTGGGCTTTTCAGCCAATCCGCAAGGTGGCCCTGCCGCGTCTCAAACAAGCTCATCAGGTACGCAACCCTATTGATGCTTTCGTTCTGGCCAAATTGCGGGAGCAGAAACTCGATTTTGCCCCCGAGGCTGATAAGTCCACTCTCATCCGCCGGGTTTACCTGGATTTGACTGGCCTCCCGCCGACCCCGGAAGAAGTGGATGCCTTTCTTGCGGACATGTCAGCCGATGCTTACGAAAAACTGGTGAACCGGCTCCTGGATTCTCCGCAATACGCCGAGCGATGGGCTCGTCATTGGCTGGATGTGGCAGGCTACGCGGACTCCAATGGATTCACCGAATCGGACACTCCCCGACCACACGCCTGGCGTTACCGTGATTACGTGATCGGCGCGTTCCAAGCGGACAAACCTTTCAACCAATTTATTGTGGAACAACTTGCCGGCGACGAACTCCTGGGGCTTACCAGGGAGAATGCCACGGCCGCCGCAGCCACAAACACGCTTGCCCGTGAGATGCTCGCAGCCACTGGTTTTCTGCGCATGGCTCCCGATGGCACCGCAGATAACCCGCCCGACCAGAATTTGGCGCGGAACCAAGTAATGGCCGAGACCATCAAAGTGGTGTCCTCGTCTCTGCTCGGTTTAACTGTTGGCTGTGCCCAATGCCACGACCATCGCTACGACCCCATCTCCCATGCCGATTACCACCGCTTACGCGCGGTTTTCGAACCGGCCTACGATTGGAAGAATTGGCGAACGCCCAACCAGCGTCTCGTTTCCCTTTACGCAGAAGCAGACCGCAAAAAGGCGGCAGATATAGAAACCGCTGCCAAGAAAATCGACGAGGAATCGGAGAAGATGCGCAAAGAGGCCCTGGAGAAAGTGTTCCAGCGCGAAATTGCCAAAGTGCCCGATGCGGAGCGAGAAGCCGCCAAGGCAGCTCGCAACACAGCTCGTGACAAACGCACAGCTGAGCAAAAGGCGTTGCTCAAGAAATATCCGGCGGCCGACGTGCAGGGCGCACTGGATCTTTATGACCCCGAGGCGAACAAAAAGGTGCTCGCCAAGAAGGAAGAAGCCACCAAATTGCGCGCCACCAAGCCAGCCGAGCCTTTCCTGATGGCCCTCACCGAAGTGGCTGGAAAAGTCCCTGACACTTTCCTGCTTTATCGGGGCGATCATGATCAGCCCAAACAAAAAGTTGAGCCGGGAGAAATGGAAATCCTGGCAACCTCCGGCAATCCACTAACAAATTCCTTATTTTCGGTTTCAGGCTCCAAGGTCCCATCCTCCGGCCGGCGCTTGGCCTATGCGCGCTGGCTCACCAGCGGCCAACATCCTTTAACGGCACGCGTGCTGGTGAATCAGTTCTGGTTGCACCATTTCGGCCGCGGGCTGGTGAACACGCCAGGGGACTTCGGCCAGCTTGGAGAACGCCCAACCCATCCGGAATTGCTCGATTGGCTGGCCAGCGAATTCATGGCGAATGGTTGGAAGCTAAAAACCTTCCATCGCTTGCTCATGACCTCCACGGTTTATCGACAATCTTCGCAAAATGAATCGTCGCTCCGAGCGGATCCGGAAAACCGCTTCTACGCCCGCATGAAGCTCCGCCGACTCGACGCTGAAACGTTACGTGATTCGACCCTGGCTGTGAGCGGTAAACTTAATCTCAACAGATTTGGACCCCCCGTCGAGGTGGCGCGCGATTCGGCTGGACGCGTGGTCACCGGCTCTCAGAAGACGGATGGAAATGGAGACCCTACTGGCGTCGGTTCCCTGGGTGAGCTCGAGTTCCGCCGCAGCGTTTACGTGCAAATGCGCCGCTCGCGACCGCTCAGCGTGCTCGATACCTTTGATTTGCCGACGATGTCCCCCAACTGCGAAGTTCGGACGGTCACCACGGTGGCCCCGCAATCACTGATGATGATGAACGATATATTTGTCGTGTCACAATCCCAGCACCTTGCTGAGCGCCTGCGTAAGAAATTCCCAGGCGACCTGCGCGCTCAAATCAACCGGGGCTGGCGCCTGCTTTACGGGGCGAAGCCCACGGAAGCTGAACTGCGCGACAGCCTGACCTACCTCGCTGAAGAAGCCGAAACCATTCGAGCGAGCACCGCCGCGGCCATTGAAAGCTCGAAAAAAACTTCTCCCCTTGATATTCAATTGCAAACACTCGCCAGCCTCTGCCAGGTGCTGTTGGGCGGGAATAGATTTTTATATGTGGATTGAACGCCTATGAACTCCTTTTGCTCTCGTCGTCATTTTGTGCGCGCTTCGTCCTTTGCGCTTAGCTCGCTTGCGTTGTCCTGGTTGCTCAAGGAGGAGGGATTGTTAGCCGGACCGGTCAAGCCTCATTCTGGCCTCAATCATTTTGACCTTACCCCCAAAACTCCGCTCAAACCAGCGCGCGCCAAGGCCATGATCTCGCTCCTTATGATCGGTGGCCCCAGCCAAATGGATCTTTTTGATCCCAAGCCTGCCCTTGCCAAATACGACGGCAAACCATTCCCAGGGGAAATCCGATACGACAACGCGGCTGAGGCATCCTCGAAGGTGTTCGCCAGTCCCTTTAAATTCTCAAAACACGGCCAGTGCGGAATGGAACTTTCCGAACTGTTGCCACATTTGGGGAAAGTTGCCGATGACGTTTGCCTGATCCGCTCAATGCAGACTGGAGTGAACAACCACGGCCAGTCCATGTACGCTTTGAATAACGGGCGTGTCACGGCAGGCCGGCCCTCCTTGGGAAGCTGGCTAACTTATGGTCTGGGCAGCGAATCCCAGAATCTGCCCGCCTACCTTGCCCTTACTAGCCCGCTTGGCCAGCCTTTGCTAGCGCACGAAAACTGGACAAGCGGCTGGCTCCCGGCCGTTTACCAGGGCACAATCGTCCGCCCCAAGGCCCCGCATATCCTGAACCTCGACCCTCCGGAACATTTGGCCGGGGCAGGGCAGGAGCGTCAGCTCGCGCTTCTGCGCAAGTTAAACCAGGACCATTATTCCAAACATCCAGGCGAGCTGGACCTCGAAGCACGAATGGCCAGCTACGAGCTCGCGGCAGGCATGCAAACCGCCGCTACGGACGCTCTCGATATTTCGAAAGAGCCGGAGCACGTTAAGAAGCTTTACGGCATCGACAAAGCTGAGACACGGGACTATGGCACTCGCTGCCTGATTGCGCGTCGATTAGTGGAACGTGGCGTCCGCTTTGTGCAGGTGTTGAATCAAGGCCAGTCATGGGATCACCACGGCAATCTGATCAAGGGGCTGCCAGATTCCTGCCGGGCAGTGGACCTACCCTGCGCCGCGCTTGTGGCGGACCTCAAGCAGCGCGGGCTGCTGGATTCCACGGTCGTTCACTGGGGCGGAGAAATGGGCCGGCTGCCGGTCCTGCAAAATGATGCAGGTCGCGACAAGTGGGGCCGGGACCATAATACTTATGGCTTTTCCATGTGGCTGGCCGGCGGCGGTTTCAAACGTGGTCATGTTCACGGTGAAACCGACGAATTTGGTCACCACGCTGTGAAGGACGTCGTCCATCACTATGATTACCATGCCACGCTGCTGGACCTTTTCGGTCTGGACCATGAGAAGCTGACGTACAAACGGAATGGGCAGGAGATGTCGCTAACGGACAAGCAGGAGGCCCAAGTGGTCAAGGAGCTCATGGCCTGAGTGGCAGACGGATTCTCCACGGAAGATTCGTGCTTTTGATGTCCTGAATGGCTGACTGCTTTCGTCATAAAGCGGACCCGTAATTCACACGACAATTTATGAGCATGGAGCAAAGCAGTTCTGCTGGAAAAGGTGAGCCTTTTGTGGTTTCCCGGGTGTTGGATGCGCCGCAGGCGAAAGTCTGGAAAGCCTGGACGGAAAAAGAGGCTTTGGAAAC
>JAQGOV010000586.1 GCA_028293425.1 Verrucomicrobiales bacterium | reverse complement strand
AACGGGAGTCCGGTTGCTTCGTTGAACGCACGTTCATAGTCCTGGTAAATGGCCGAGGTCTGGATTGCTTCAATGACGCTGTTATCGTTTCGCATACTTTTATTCAGCAAGCTTGTTTTGGCTTACGGAAAACAAAATATGCGAACCGCCCTTTTCCTCACAGTTAGGCCATCCCTAATTCCAACCCAGGAAATTGTTTTAGGCCGTCTAAGGATTTCCCTTAGGCCCTTTCCTTAGATGGGCTTTCCGTTCGGTCAGAACACCTGAGCATTCAGGCCAGTTAATTTCCGGACCGTTTGCGCGATATTGACTAATTTTCCCAGATTCAAGTGACCGCATTGGTTGCTTGCGGAGGGTTGTGTTGCCGAATAAATCTGCACCAGGGCAATTTGAGCGCCTCCTTCTTTCAATTCATTCAATCGTGCTGCATAAGCCAGAATTTCCTCGGCGGATGTCTCACCCCGCTCAAACTTTGGAAACAAGCTTTGGATCACGACCGGCCTTTTCCGGCCTGTCAGCAGAATATTGGAAAGTATTTTTTCGAGCGGAGTGTCGGGAACGTTTACTGCATTGAGGTACTCCGCCGTGCCGCCATCTAACTTGGCCCAAACCTCATCCTCTTTTCGGAACAGGCGCAATCCCGCCTGAACCTCTTCCCGGTCCAGGCCGGAAGCGTTGGTGATCAGCACCAGTTTAAAGAATGGCACCCTGTTGCGAGCTCGAAGATGCACCACGGTTTGAACAACCTCCAGGAACCGTGCTGAAATGGTGGGCTCCCCGTCGCCGCTCAAAGCCACGTGCTTGAGCCGCGTCAGATCCGGCGCCAGCCGCGCATAACGTGCCTGCTTCTGCAAAGCACCTGAGTTGATGAAGTTGATGGTCGTTTCCAACTCCATTGCCATGAGATCCAGGTCCAACTCGGCAGGCGATCCCGGTTGCCGCCGGTCCACCTCGCAATACACGCAATTGAAATTGCACCGCTTGTCGGGATTTACGTTAACACCGATAGAGAGTCCCCGCGCCCGAGGGGACACCACCACATAAGTAAACCGGTTTTGCAGATAATCCCGGGGACGCCCACACTCGCTGCCGTTCACCAGGCTGGGGGCGGCGATCTCATCGGTTGTTTGATATGTTGGGCCTATCATATGTGTTCCAGGGCAGGAGCCTTCGACCGGTGCTTTAGATACCTTCAATTACTTCCCGTTCGTCCTCTCGAACCACGAAAACCGGGCAGGAGGCATGCCGAACAACCCTTTCAGTGGTGCTTCCAAGCAGGAAATGCTTCAGTCCAGTGTTTCCATGTGTTGCAATGATGATGAGGTCCGTTTTCAATGTGCGCGCTGCATTGGAAATTTCATGGTAAGGCACCCCGGTTCGCACCAGATTCTTTTCGACTAAGCCTCTCTCAATCCCGCATTTTCCAGTCACGGCCCGCAAGTGCGCTTCGGACGCCCCGACGAGCTTGTCGTTCTCCATCACGATGGGAAAGGCCGCCATGAAGTCTGGCGTTCCTGTCGGTTCCACGACGTGCAACAGAGTCAGCTTTGCTCCGAATTGCTTGGCGAAAAGAGCGGCGTATTTCAGCGCTTTGATTGAGGGGGCTGAGAAATCGATAGGGACAAGAATCGATCGGATTTTGAGCCTTTGAGCCGTGCCGGATTTTCCAGAGGCTTGGGAAGGCCTGTATCAGCGAGTTACCGTCTTGATATTTGTTTTCATATAAACCCTTCGATTCTTTTCTGATATAAGATAACCATTCAGGCTGCGCCGGCACTACACGCTGTTTGCGCATCACTGGTCATTTTTTGCATGCCAGAGCACGCTCTGCCGGGGTTGAGGGCTATTTGGTTGATCGGTGTTTTACAGTCATTTCTCAGGCATTTTGGCAAAGTTGCGTTAACGGTCCTTAAATCGTACGCTTTCAGAAATGCAAGATTACTCCCTCATGAGTCGAGAGCAGTTGCTTGAGCGCCTTCACCACCTTGAGAATGAGGTCGAAAAAATCGCGACGCCCGCGCAGGATGCCCGCTTGTTGATGGACTACAAGGCTGTCCTGGACGCCCACTCCATTGTGGCCATCACTGACCCCCAAGGCCGGAT
Source organism: Verrucomicrobiales bacterium (assembly GCA_028293425.1). Lineage (GTDB taxonomy): Bacteria > Verrucomicrobiota > Verrucomicrobiia > Limisphaerales > JAQGOV01 > JAQGOV01. Next base: position 539 of record JAQGOV010000586.1, on the reverse strand, counting down.
CACTTACGTAAACGAGAAGTTCTGTGAAATTTCGAAGTATTCAAAAGCGGAGTTAATCGGTCAGGACCACAGGATTGTTAATTCGCGGCACCATTCCAAGGCCTTCTTTCGTCACCTTTGGTCCACCATCAGCCATGGCGAAATCTGGAAGGGCGAGATTCGCAACCGGGCCAAGGACGGAACGTTCTACTGGGTGGACACTACCATTTTTCCTTTTCTGGATGAGCTCGGGCAACCAAAGCAGTATATGGCGATTAGGACGGACGCCACTCAGCGAAAGCAGGATGAACAGCAACTCGCCCAATTGACCGAGACCTTGGCGGAGAAAAACAAACAGCTTGAGACGGACCTGACGGAACGCAAACGGCTGGAAGAGGAAATTCTCCGCATCAGTGAGGCCGAGCAACGCAGGTTAGGACAGGATTTGCATGATGGCATTTGCCAGCATCTTGCCGGGATCGAACTCATGACCCACGCTTTTGAGCAGCGTCTTGCGAAAAGGTCCAAACCGGATGCTGAATGCGCAGGAGAAATCGCCG
>JAQGOV010000583.1 GCA_028293425.1 Verrucomicrobiales bacterium | reverse complement strand
TTCCATCGCGTTCGAAGAGGCACCCAATGGTTCCGCCCGGCAAGTTCGTCAGGCAGCTATAAGCGAAGCTGCCGGGATATAATACTCGCGATACTGGCCACGTCTTTCCTTCATCCCGGCTTAGTCGGATGGTTCCGTTGGTGCGGGCAGCCTGCGAGGCTGGATTGCTAAAAAGAAACACATCCCTGGTTGGATCCCCGGTTCCTGGGTAACGCAGAATGCTTGCCTGGCAGGCCGGTTCAATGAGTGCCGGGTCGTCGCGGGTGGGTGACCACGTTTGGCCGCCGTCCTTGCTGAGGGAGACTTTGCGGAGTTTGCGGCCGCGCTGGTTGCGGGCGTTCAACATCAAGGAACCATCGTTCAACTCCACGAACTGGACCTCGTTCGCCTGCCCCTCGGTGCCTTCCGGGGCTGTTTCACCGTAACGCCAGGATGTTCCTCCATCATCACTAAAGACGGCATACGCTTTCCATTTTCCATAAGGCCCCTGATTGAAGGGGAAAAGGATGCGCCCGGCATGGGGGCCACGCGCGAGCTGAATGCCTATTCCAGGCCCCGCCGCGGTGCTCGTGATTTCGGTGGGACGCTTCACTTGAGTGGTCACCTCCTCCGGGCGGGACCATTTCAAACCATCATCGTCGCTGTAAGTCGTAAACGTGCGACAGACGTGCGGTCCTTGGTAGCCTGGCTCGGCTGTGTGTTCGTCAAAACCTTTTGCGTAACGCTGATACATCAGGATGACCCGGCCTCTGTTCCTGAGCACGACCACGGTGGGGTTATTGAGGGCATCTGTGCCGGCATCGTCGATGAGTTGGAGGTTCCCCCAAGTCTTCCCGCTGTCCGTGCTGCGTTTCATGACGATGTCGTTTTCGGCATGGTCACGCAGGGTGGCCCGGCCTTCAGCAAAGGCAAGGAGTGAACCACGCTTTGTTCTCACGAGCGCGGGTATACGATAAGCCGGGTAACTGTCCTGTCCCCCAACGAAAATATCGTTGATCTCAGGTTGGCCAGCAGCATGACTTGCCAGTAAACCTGACAGCCAAACCACAAAAACCGCCATCCTGGAGAACAGATGGAAACCTTGAGTCATGAGCAAAAGCTATCGGGAGGTTGTGAAGTTGGCGAGCAAGGATCGGCGGACCGGGGGCAGGGTTTAACTCTTTCGAGCAGAATTAGACCGTTGTATTTAAGCCGGTTCCAGCATGAAACGGCCCAAGAAAGGAGCCGCGTTTTTTTGAGTCAGGATTTTTCCTTGGACCAGCGACTTTAAGACGTCTCTTTAATCTTGCATTCCTATCAACAGCGCTTATCAAATACTTTCCAGATTGAGTGAGCAAACAAAGCAGGGCAATATGGCATTCCGTAGACTTTTAAAAGACGTGGCAAATGGCCTGTATTATGATGGCAAGGGAGGCTGGACCCCCAAGGTCAGTGATGCGTTCGCCTACGAGGACACCCAGGAGGCAGTCAAAGCTGCCTTGAAGCTGGATCGCCAATCTATTCATCTCGTTCTTAAGTTCCCCGACCAGCGTTTGGATGTTAGTTATCCTTTGGCGCAGGTTGAAGCGCCGAAACTACCTCGATTGCCAGGAGCGGACACGCCGCTTTAACACCGCTTTTCTGCCCGCAGCCGTCGAAACCTTCTGCCTGCTCAAAAAATGGTGAGTTAGAGTTTGGTTGACGGAGTATTTGATGGAGCGCTTCGGTTGGCTTTCCGGAACCTGAATCATCTTTCCTTTCGTCTTTCCAACACTAAGCCTGGCAAAAATGGTGGACATTAAGCTCCCCCAATCATCCCTAAGGTTTTGACCCTCCGTATTTCTGTCCCTTGTTCGTCATGGCCTGAGGGGTGATGTTTATTCCGGCAGAATCGGGGTCTGCCAATGGGGCGATTGGTTATGGATAACATCGCAAATAGGTTCAGCTTCGTATTGCAGTCCTTCGCGGAGAGTGGGATTCAACACAGATCGCAGGAACGCCAACTTGCCCGTCTATGCACTACTTTCGACTGCGTGCTTTTGGCCAACCCACACTGTTCGAGGGGTTCTCCGTTTTCGGGCGCATTTTTATGAGAATACGAGTAGCAAATGCCATGGAAATTCTAACGGTCAGGAACACCCCGCCATTCCGTGCCTGCCTGGGGCAGATCACTCGTCCCAGAGATTTTCGGGCCTGGTTTGCCAGACTGAGCCCTCTCAAAAAGCGGTCCCGGTTGGTGGCGGAATTGGAGGGCCACGTGCTTGGCTACCTGATCGGCGCGATGGTAAATGCACACGGCCGGCTCGAGGACTTTCTCATTTGCACGAATGAAGGCATGAGCGAAGTGTCGCATGGATTGCTGGAGATTTTCGAAGTCCTTTGCCTGCAGCGCAATTGCCAATCGGTATTCGCTCCCGGCTGGATGGACGAAGTCCTGATTCAGGCTCGCGGTTTTAGACGATCGGGCAAACTTTATGTGAAGCCCTTGTCAGCTCCTGGAAAATAAATTCAACCTTCCAGGATCGCCAAACTCAAAACTTCACCGGGCTCGCACTCGACCTGAACCTCGAAGGGGCGGCAGCATATCTCACAATCAGTGGTGAATTGTTGAGACGCGACCGTGGTATCAATCATCAGTTCAAAGGTTTGGCCGCAGAACGGGCATGAAATGGGTTCCGTGACTTGCATGACCTCGGGAAGATACCAAACAAAGCGGCAGATAAAAAGTCTTCAGTAGGATAAGCGCTGCCTTTAATGAAAAATTCAGGCGCATATTCGAAAAAAGCTGGGACGGGATAGTTTTTCCTTTCAGGAAGATTTTTGGTAATGCATGATGCGCTTCTGCCAGTACAGGCGGATTTCGCCGCTGGCCGATTGCGCAGAGTATGATGGACGGTCAAACCAATCCGTTACCAGCCGCACCTCTCCCCGGAGAGACGAGCCGAAGCATCCTACCACTCGGCGCAGCGGCAGGCGAACGAGCCGCAGCACTCGAGTCCGCTCAATTAACCCAATTCCTGCCAGGCACGCTGCTGAATGCTATTCCCGGTTCCGTGCTGGTGCTTGATCGCCAGGGGGAAGTTCGGGCGGTGAACCAGGCATGGCGCTCGTTCGCGCTGGCCAACGCTCCGATTCCCCAAATGCTATTGGAAGGCGCGAATTACCTGGCCGCCTGTGAAGCGGGCATTGGGTTCGTACCAGGCCAGGGCTCGGAGTTCGTGGCTGGGATGCAGGCAGTTCTGAGGGGTGAACGAGCAGAGTTCGCTTTCGAATACATCCTGAACACGGCAGCGGGAAAAAAGCACCTGATGGCGCGGGCAGCTCATTTTTCACGGGAGGAGGAGTTCTGTGTTCTCGTCTCCCACGAGGACATCACCTATTATAAACTGGCCGAGGCGGCAGTTCGCAAAACGCAGAGTGAAATCGAGCGGCTGGTGCGTGAGCGAACATCCGATCTGGAACTCCTGAATGGCGAACTAGTGCGGCAAATCAGGGAGCGCAAACGGTTGGAAAAAGAGCTCCTGGAGATCACGGATCGGGAGCGCCGGACCATCGGGATTGATTTGCATGATGAACTGGGGCAGCAACTGACGGGGCTTGTCTTCATGGCTAAAGGGCTCGAATTGAAGCTGAAACCATCTCCCCACCTTCCCGATGCCGCCAACCTGCATCGACTCTTAAACGACGCGCTCAACCACACCCGGGCCTTTGCAAAGAACCTGGCTGTAATGGAGGCCGAGGACCAGCCTTTGCCTGAGGTAATGAAGAATATTGCAAAACGCGTCAGGACCTTATTCCGAATTTCCTGCACCTTTTGCAAAAGAGGCCCCATTCCCGAACTGGATCCAACAAGTTCCCGGCAGATGTTTAGCATCGCACGAGAAGCGGTGACGAATGCAATCAAGCATGGAAAAGCACAGCAGGTGTCGATTACGTTGTCCTGGAGCAAAGGGAACTTGGTGCTGGAGGTGAAAAACGACGGACAACCCTTCCAGGCGGGGTGCGACTCGGGCATGGGGTTGCGAAACATGAAATACAGGGCAGGCCTAATTGGTGCGTCCCTGGACATAAGGGCCCTCGCTGGAAAAACCACTTCGGTGCGCTGCACCCTGCCATGGCGTACGGAACTTGGCCCGTTGTTTGATAACCCGCCAAAGACTTAAGGGCGCACGATGGATTCCGGAGTTCTCAGCGCATTTTTTGAGTCATCTCCGGTGGCCTTCGCAATGATCGGTGAAGAACTGTGTCCGATAAGGATGAACCCGGCCTATGCCCGCCTGATGCAGAAAACCGGTGCTCAGGGAACAATTCCAGCAGGCGAGGAGGATCATCTCCTTGTGATGTGCAAGGCAGTCCTGAAGGATGACACGACCCGTTTTGTGTCGATCAAACCCCAAACGGGAGCGGTGGGCTATATTTCTGGCGAAATTTTTTCGTTGCGGGATCCAAACCGCAGGGCGGTCGGGATTATCCTGCGGGAAGTGGACTCTTCCATCGATGAAACTGCGAAATCTCTTCGAGCGCGAATTAGCCAGGTGCAGGAGTTGCAGCGGGAGATAGAGAACTTTTCTTACTCGGTGTCGCACGATTTGCGGGCCCCGGTGCGAGCAGTGATTGGTTTTAGCCAGGCGCTGCAACAAGAACTGGGATCGTCTCTGAAGGGGAACAGCGCTGAATATGTGAGCCGCGTGCGGCAGTCGGGCGAAAGGATCAACGAGTTGATGGATCATTTGCTCAGGTTTTCTCGGGCGGCTCGCAAGGAACCTATCAAAACCTGCGTGGATGTGACAGAGACCGGCCATGCCGTCGCGAAGGAGGTTGGGAAAATGGATCCGGACAGAAAGGTGTCCTGGCTTATCCAGGCCGAGATGAGCGCCCAGGCAGATGATAAATACCTGCGTGAAACGTTGGGGATCCTGTTTCATAATGCGCTGAAGTTCACTCGGAATAAATCGGAGGCCTGCATCGAGTTCGGCAGCCGCGCTGAAAATGATGAGACTCAATTTTACGTAAAAGACAATGGAGCCGGCTATGATCCTTCCTATGCCGAAAAGCTCTTCTCACCTTTCCAACGAATGCATTCCCCCGACGAATTCCCAGGGGAGGGAATTGGTTTGGCCATAGCGCGTAAGATT
>JAQGOV010000566.1 GCA_028293425.1 Verrucomicrobiales bacterium | reverse complement strand
CTTTCCACCCACATCTTGCCCCCCATGATCTCAACCAATCCTTTGCTGATGGCCAGGCCAAGCCCGGTGCCGCCATATTCGCGCGCGGTCGAACTTTCAACCTGGCTGAAAGAGTGGAAAAGGAGATGCAATTTTTCCGGGGGAATGCCGATGCCCGTGTCGCGAACAGCCAGATGCAACTCACAACGTGTGCGGCCCTGTTCAAGAGCAGTGGAGGGCAATGGCTTGGCACTGGCCTTGATTGAAACCTCGCCGGAGGCAGTGAACTTGATGGCGTTGCCCAACAGGTTGATCATGATTTGTCGGAGCCGGGTAACGTCTCCAAGGATGCTCTCAGGGGTGCCGGCATCAAATTCATAGGCGAGGTCCAGATTCTTCTCGGCTGCTCTGGGGGCAAGCAGATCCAGGCATTCCTCGATGCACGAGCGCAGATCCAGGGGACGTTGTTCGAGCTCGAGCTTGCCCGACTCGATCTTGGAGAAATTCAGGATGTCATTAATGATGGTCAGGAGGGCTTCACCGCTGGTCCGAATGGTCTCGACAAAATCGCGCTGGTCCGGGTGGAGTTCCGTCTGCATGAGCAAGCCCGTCATGGCGATAACACCATTCATGGGAGTGCGTATTTCGTGGCTCATGTTGGCCAGGAAATCGGCCTTGGCCCGGGCTGATTCCTCGGCGGTCTCACGGGCTTTTTTTAATTCCTGGTTGGAACGGGAAAGCTCCTGCTGCAGCCGATGGGCGCGCAACGCGGCTCGAATACGAGCACGCAGCTCATGAATATCGAACGGCTTGGTGATGTAATCTACCGCACCGGAATCAAAGCTCTGCACTTTTTCATTGGTGCCATTGCGGCCCGTCAAAACGATGACAGGAATCGGCGGATTTCCGGCCTCGAATTCCCGGAGGAAATGGAACCCATCCATTCCGGGTAAACCCAGGTCCAGCAGAACCAGGTCAAAAACTTGTTTGCGGGTGGCTTCCAGCCCTTCCAAAGCTGAGCGCGCGAAAGTGACGTTCGCAAGGTCTTCCGCAAGGCTGGTTTCAAGCAGCCGTGCCAGCCCTGGATCGTCCTCAATCAAGAGAACGTGGGCAGCGTACGTAGTGGGGGTAGGGCTTAGGGAATTATCCATGACCGGGTGAACGGCTACTTTTGCATTTCCGCGATAAGTGATGTTTCCACAAATTGGAATTCACTCCTCACGTCTAGCAAAATATTTGCCGCTTCCGCCAAGTCACCGCTTTTTCCGATCTTTTCCAACTGGGAGCAAAGCCCGGCCAGGCCGCGCGCGCCCAGATTACTGGCGCTGCCCTTAAGGGTATGTGCGGCGGAAGCCAGCCCATTCCCATCTTTTTCATTCAAAGCCGCTTGCATCCTCTCGATGCGTGGTTTGGCGTCCTTGATGAACAATTCGATCAATTCCTTAAGCGGATCCGGCTGGCCTGGTTCCCGCAATTCCCGCAGCCCGGCAATTATCGCCGAATCAATCGCTCCTTCCCTCGGCACTTCGTGCCGAGGAGCCAATGGCACCATGAGCAGCGCTCTTTCCAGCACCGCTTCCAAATCGGATAGGTGCAAAGGCTTGGTCAGGTAATCATTCATTCCGGCCGCCAGGCACTTTTCTCGATCCCCGTGCAGGGCATTGGCCGTCAGTGCTATTATATATGGCAACGCCTTGCGCGTGCCTTCCGGATCATTTTGCCGAATCTGCCGTGTGACTTCGTAGCCATCCATCTCCGGCATCTGGCAGTCCATCAGAATAATATCGTAGCCGATGCGCTGCACGGCATCGAGAACCTCTATCCCGTTGGCGACTGCGTCGGCGTTATAACCGAGCTTTTTCAACTGCCTCAAAGCGAGACGCTGGTTCACCATGTTGTCCTCGGCCAGCAGGATGCGCACTGAGGTGGAAATCGAATGACGAGAGGCCAGGGCCTGGGGTTCCTGATTGTTCTCGGCCCCCTGAGCTGGCCGGCCGTTTCCGCTCATCACTTCCACCAGGCAATCAAAGAGCCGGGACTGCCGGATGGGTTTTGCGAGGCAGGCGGAGATGCCGATGCTTTGCATGAGGCTGGGTTCGAGCCGGCGTCCCAAGCCTGTTAAAACCAGCAGCCGCGTTTCCGGAAGGCCCGGCGTCGAATGGATTTCCCTGGCCAGTGCAAATCCGTCGCTCTGTTTCATTTCCATGTCCAGCAGCACCAGATCAAAAGGATTACCCGATGAGGCTGCCCGGCGCAGCAGATTCATGGCTTCGGGCGCGTCGCACGCTATGGATTCTGACACTTTCCATCGGGCGAGTTGATCCACGAGGATGTCCCGGTGCGTGGAGGTGTCATCCACCACCAGCACACGCAAACCGGCGAGGTCGCCACTCCCGAACTCACGGCTTTCTTGTTGCAGGCGAGCGGAGCCTTTCTCAAATGGAAGCTTGAACCAAAAGGTTGAGCCCTTTCCCGGTTCGCTTTCGACGCCCATTTCGCCGTGCATCAGCTCCACCATTTGGCGCGAAATCGTTAGTCCCAGGCCCGTTCCGCCATATTTGCGAGTGGTTGACCCATCCGCCTGTGTGAAAGCTTCAAAGATCTTTGCGATGGCCTTTTGTTCAATGCCTACGCCCGTGTCACTTACAGCCATGCGCACGACCACGGTCGTGTCCGTTTCGGCTTCTTTGGTTGCCCGGACCAGGACCTCACCGCGTTCGGTAAACTTTACAGCGTTGCTCAGCAGGTTGGCCAGGACTTGCCGGAATCGGCTTGGATCTCCACGCACAAAATTGGGGGCCTCGGGATCGAGCCAGCAGGCCAGGTCGAGTCCTTTCTTCTGGGCATGCTCGGCCAGCATTTCAACGGTTGTTTCCACCGCATCTCTCAATTCGAAGTCAATGACTTCAAAGGTCATCTTGCCAGCTTCGATTTTCGAGAAATCGAGGATGTCGTTGATGATCGAGAGAAGCGTGTGCGTGCTGTCGCGGATAGTCTCAACAAACTCGCGCTGTTCCTGGTTCACGCGCGTGTCGAGCAGCAGGCCGGTCATGCCGGTGATGGCATTCATGGGCGTGCGAATCTCATGGCTCATATTGGCCAGGAATTGAGATTTCACCCGGGCCGATTCCAGCGCCGCCTCCCGGGCGCGTTCCCGCTCATCTTCGGCCAGCTTGCGTCCCGTCACATCTTCGACCGCGCCTTCGTAATACAGAATATTGCCTTGGGCATCCCGCACGGTGCGAGCCGACTCGGAGATCCAGATTACCTGGCCGTCCTTGCGGTAGATCTGGGATTCGAAACCGGTCACTGCTCCCTTTTCCCGCATGAGCCGGCTGAACTCCTCCCGGCGCCTTGGGTCCACATAAAGCTGGTGGCGGATGTCCGTCAGCCTGGTGACCAAATCCTCCGGGGAATCATAACCATACATCCTGGCCAGGGCGGGGTTCGCGCTCAGGAAGTGGCCCTGGTAAGAGGTCTGGAAAATACCTTCCACCGCGTTTTCGTAAATGGCCCGGTATTTTTCTTCGGCTTCGCGGAGCGCCTGCTCTGTTTCCTTGAGCTGCGTGATGTCCCGTGAAAGGCCAATCAGGCCCGCAATTTGTCCGCCTCGATTGTAAATTGGCACCTTCGTCACGGATGCCCAAATGGTTCTGCCATCCGTGTCCGATTGCTTTTCCAGTTTATTGATCAGCGGCTCGCCGGTGCTGATCAGCTTCTGCTCATCCTCGAAAAATTGCTCGGCTAGTTCGCGTGGATGAAAATCAAAATCTGTCTTTCCAATCACCTCGATCGGATTTTTCAATCCGAGGCGGTTTGCCATGGACTTGCTACAGCGCAAAAAGCGGGATTGGGTGTCCTTGAAATAAATCCGATCTGGAATGTGGTCCAGCAGGGCCCGCAAGAGGTCGCGCTCATAAGCCAGTTCCTCTTCTGTCTTTTTCCGGTGGGTCACATCCCAGAAAATGCCCTGGATGCCGATCACTCGACCCACGGCATCATAAAGCGGCGTTTTGATGACGTGAACGTAGGTGAGTTCGCCCGTCGGGGTGACATGCGCTTCAATCGTGTCCAGATTTTCCAGCGTTTGGGTAATGCGCTGGTCATCTTCGTTGTATTTCTTGGCGAGGTCAGAGGGAAAGAAACTGTCGTCAGTCTTCCCCAGGATTTCGTGCAGCGGCTTGCCAATCGAATGACAGAACTTTTTGTTGGCAAAGGTGAAGCGGCCTTGGAGATCCTTGCGGAGGATATTCTGCGGCAACGTTTCCACCAGGGTCTGGTAAAAGGCTTCGGAAGTGCGGAGACGATCCTCGGTCCGCTTATGTTCTTCGACGCTGCGGTTCAGCTCGCCCAAACGGCGGCGCAGTTCCAATTGCGTGGTCACCTGCCGGGCCAGGATGCGCAACGCCTCCAGTTGGTGCTCCGTCAAATGGCGCGGGGCTTGATCAATCACGCACAAAGTTCCCAAGTTATAACCATCCGGAGATCCCAGCGGCATACCCGCGTAAAAGGAAATCTGTGGTTTGCCGATGACCAGCGGGTTATCCGAAAAACGGCTGTCCTTCTTCGCGTCCTCCACCATGAGGATATCGTTCCCTAAAATGGTGTGGGAACAGAACGACAGGGCACGAGGAGTTTCAGAAAGGTCAAAGCCGAGCCGCGACTTAAACCACTGCCGGTTTTCATCGACGAGGGTGATGAGGCTAATGGGAGTCTCGCAGATCTGAGCCGCCAGGCGGGTTAACTCATCGAAAGCCGCTTCCGCCGGAGTATCCAAAATGCCATACCTGCGCAGCGCATCAAGTCGGCTGGCTTCATTTTCAGGAAAAGGCGCGGTTTTCATGGTCCTGTCTCAAAATCCAGAATCCCATGAGCAGGGAACCTTTGGCAAGGGTGGAGTTTTGGCTTGGGCTGCTCTCGGAACATCACCAGCCGCGGCAGTTCTTAAAAAGCAGGCTGTCTCACCCAACGACCGGCTTCGCCCCTTCGAAAATCATTGCTCACGTAATTCCAAAAGGAGTTGTCCATGGCAATCACACGGCTGCGGAGCAGGGGAACGTGGCCACACCACATGGAGAGCTCCTTGGAACTGGTCTCAGGATCGGCACCTTCGACCTTTAACCTGTAAAGTGCCGAAACCAGCCCGGTTCGGTCGGCCCCCGCTGCACAATGGATCAAAACAGGTTTGGGAGCGTCCCGAAGCACACCTGCGATCTTTTCCAGCGTTTCGGTATCCACCAGATCGTATTCGGAGAGAGGAAAATCGAAGTGCTGAACCCCGTGGCTGGCGGCAAGGGTTTTCTCGTCACGATACCAATCAGCCGTTACATCCGCTTCGCGCAGGTTCACAATGGTTTTGATGCCGAGTTGTCGAATCTTTTCGCCCAAGGAAGCCTTCGTCAACTGCGCGGAGCGGTAGGCCTTTCCCGGAGATAAAACCTGGAAATTTCTCGTTTTATAAATATACAATGCGTAGAGCCCCAGCAGCACCGGACAGAGGATGACCGCCAGCAGAATCCACTTTCCATGGCGCAAAACCGCCAGCCAGCCGCGCCGGATTGGTTTGGTGGCTGCATGGGTTTGAGGTACTGGATTTTCAACTGCCATTCTATGCGGTTGTCTTCCACAAGGGAGCAGCAGACAAGGAAGATCAATGCCATAAAAGGCCGATTTCCGCAATCAACTGCGCACGCGCTCAAGTTGTATTGAGCCAGTTTTTCGACTTTTGGATGAGTTTTGCCCGTCTGAAGCTCACTTTTCGGACAGTAGAGGCCTCAGCATCCTAAACCCTTTTTCATCGACACCGGCCCCGCGACACTTTGAAATAGTTCAATGATGTTGATCCGTAGAGCGTTCACTGGCCTTTGCGCCGTGGTTGGGCTGGCCGGCTGTGCTTTTGTTTCGCAAAATGTGCATTTGGCGCCCCGGCCCCAATTAACGTCCCTCGATTCAGGGCATGGCGCCCAGGTGGTGGTACGGGTTGTCGATGCGAGGCCATCCACCCGAATCGGTTATCGCGGCATGGACTCCAAGCTCGGCGATATCATGACCGAGGAAGATGTTCCAGGTGTGGTTCAAAAAGCGATTATGGATGGCCTCAAGGCCAAAGGTTTCTCTCCCAGTGTGTTCGATGGGCAGCCTTCCGGCAGGATTCTACGGGTGGAATTGCGGGCGCTGCAATACACCACGGAGGTAAATTTTATGAAGGGGACCATCCAAACGAAAACAGAGTTGCAGGCCTATTTTCGAAATGGCGAAACCCTCTATTCGCGCCTCTATCGAGGTGAAGTGAATCAAGCTGCGGTGGAAGCGCCCGGAGCTAAAAAGAATGAAGCGTTAATCAATAAGTCGCTCACCGGCGCGCTTGAGCAATTGCTGGAGGACAAGGGTTTGGTGCAGGTCATGTCCATGGCTGCTGAGTAGCATGGCTAACGAGGCCGCGCCTCATGGAACTGACTGGGCTGCCCGGGAACCCAGGTGGAGTTTGTCAATGGTGACCCGGCCGGCATTCCTACCCATGTACATGGGTATCCCTGTGGGCTTCGCTTTTGTGTAGGGTTCTGCTGCATCTATGGATAGCAAAAACCAAAGCGAAGCACTGCCGCTACACGCCGAATTGAAAGTCCATGAGCCTATGGCTAACAGGTTCTCGACCTTTGCCGTGATCTGCTTCGCGTTGGTCGTGGCTTCGCCCGCCCATTCGGCAACCGTCGATGTGTCACGCATTCCCCCGGCCTCAGGGAAGCCAGTTGATTTCGCGAAGGACATTCAGCCGTTGTTCGACAGCTCTTGCATCAAGTGTCACGGGCCGGAGAAGGCAAAAAATGGATTTCGACTGGACTCGCGCGAGCGCGCGCTGGCGGGTGGGGATAATGGCGTCGATATTATCCTTGGGGACAGCGCTAAAAGTCCGCTGGTGCATCATGTAGCCGGGTTAGTCGCGGACGCGGAAATGCCACCCAAGGGCAAAGGAGAACCGCTTACCCCAAAACAGATTGGTCTTTTGCGTTCCTGGATAGATCAAGGGGCGAAGTGGGACGTGGAAGCGACCGTTGCGAAGACGCCTGGCCAACAAGACAAGTCAAATTGGTGGTCCTTGAAGCCGCTGGTCCGGCCCACGGTTCCGGTGCTTTCGAATCCGAAGGCGGCGCTTGAAAATCCGATCGACGCCTTCGTGCTGACCAAGCTTAGGGAAAAGGGGCTGCATTCGTCGCCGGAAGCGGATCGACGGACGCTGATTCGGCGGCTGTATTTCGATCTTATCGGGCTGCCGCCCACCCCGGAGGAAATCGATTCGTTCGTGGCTGATAAGGATTCAAAATCTTACGAAAAGCTGGTGGATCGGCTGCTGGCGTCGCCCCGGTACGGCGAGCGCTGGGCCCGGCATTGGCTGGATGTCGTTCACTATGGAGAAACGCACGGATACGATAAGGATCAGCCGCGCCCGAATGCCTGGCCGTATCGGGACTACGTGATCCGAAGCTTCAACGAGGACAAACCCTTCGCTCGCTTCGCGCAGGAACAGATTGCGGGGGACGTTTTGTTTCCGGGAACGCGGGACGGTTTTGAAGCGCTGGGTTTCATTTCAGCCGGCCCCTGGGACCTGATCGGTCATGCGGAAGTGCCGGAATCGAAGATGGACGGCAAGGTGGCTCGTCATCTGGACCGCGATGACATGGTGGTGAACACGATTCAGACTTTCAACAGCTTGACCGTGCAGTGCGCGCAGTGCCACAACCACAAATTCGATCCCATCTCACAGGAGGATTACTACAGCCTGCAAGCGGTTTTTGCGGCCGTGGATCGGGCAGATAAGAGTTACGACTCGGACGTGACTGTGGCGCGGCAGCGCAAAGCCCTCCAGGAAAAAGAGACCCGGCTAACGATGGAGCGGAAGGAGATCGATAACCGCATCGCAGCGAGGGCGGGGCAGCCGCTGCTTGCATTGGACAGGGAGATTGCCGCGGTTCCCAAGGCGGGGAAGAATGGCGATGCCTACGGGTACCACAGCAACATCGAGAAGGACCCAACCGCCGCAAAATGGGTGCAGGTGGACCTCGGGCGCAGTGTGCCGCTGGGAAGCATTGTGCTGCATCCGTGCAGCGATGACTTTAATGGCATCGGTGAGGGCTTCGGCTTTCCGATGCGTTACAAGGTGGAACTGGCGGACGACCCGGAGTTCATGCTGGGCGTAGCGATGATTGGAGATTTCACGGGAGAAGACGTTCCGAATCCGAAGCTCAAGCCACAAAGCGTGGATGCCGCGGGCCGGACAGGCCGTTACATTCGCGTGACGGCTACCAAGCTGGCGCCGCGACAAAACGATTACATTTTTGCGCTGGCCGAATTGAGCGCGCTGACCGCCGATGGGAAGAATGTTGCTGTTGGCGGGTTGGTTACCGCGCTGGATTCAATCGAAGCTCCCGCACGCTGGCGCAAGTCGAACCTGACGGATGGCTTTTATCCGGGCGTAACCCTGGCGGAAAGCTCGACGACCGAGGGATTGCAACAGGAGCGGAAAGCGCTTCTCGCAAAAGCAACGTTGCCCGAGGAGACCGCGAAGCTTGCCGATATCGACCGTGACCTCGCCTCCGTGAAAAAAGACCGAGCCAGGCTGCCGGCTCAGAGCACCGTTTATGTGGCGGCCGTCCATAAAGGCTCGGGTGCGTTCGCTGGAACTGGCGCCAGCGGGGGCAAGCCGCGGCCGATTCATATTCTTAACCGCGGCAATGTGCTCAAAGCGGGGAAGGAAGTGGGCCCTGGAACACTCTCGTGCCTTCAAGGCTTGCCCTCGCGCTTCGATTTGGCGCCAGCTCAGAATGAAGGCGAGCGGCGCGCTGCCCTGGCACAGTGGCTCACCCGAGTCGACAATCCGCTGACCTGGCGCTCGATCGTCAATCGCGTTTGGCAATATCATTTCGGACGCGGGCTGGTGGAGACACCGAACGACTTCGGCCGAATGGGCGGCTTGCCAACGCACCCGGAACTCCTGGATTGGCTGGCCGTCGAGTTTCGCGATGGCGGGCAATCGTTGAAAGCTTTGCATAAGTTGATCGTCACCAGCGAAACGTATCGCCAAGGTTCGGTAGTCAGTCATCCGTCAAAGCCCGGATCGCCAGTCGATGAAGGAATCGCGAAAGCGCTGGCCACAGATTCCGACAACCGCTATCTGTGGCGGCAAAACCGGCGCAAGCTCGAAGCTGAAGCCGTGCACGATTCGGTTCTCGCCGTCTCTGGCAAACTGAACTTGAAGATGGGCGGCCCGAGCTTCAAGGATTTCGTTATCGAACACCCGGAGCACTCGCCGCATTACGAATATCCGTTGCACGATCCCGAGGATCCGAAATCCCATCGCCGTTCCATTTACCGGTTCATTGTTCGCTCGCAGCAGCAGCCCTTCATGACGGTGCTGGATTGTGCCGATCCATCCATGCAGGTCGGCAAACGCAATGAGAGCCTTTCCCCGTTGCAGGCACTCTCCCTGTTAAACAATCCCTTTATGCTCACCATGTCGAAGCACTTCGCCGAGAAGCTGGACAAAGGGGAAGGGGATTTGGCTGCGAAAGTGCGGCGTGGACACCTCGAAGCCCTTGGACGTGTTCCAAGCGATGAGGATCAACAGGCGCTAACGGAATACGCGCAACAGTTCGGCCTGACGAATTATTGCCGGCTGCTTCTTAACTTAAACGAATTTTGCTTCGCTGACTGAGCATGAAAAACGATTCTCCATTTCATCGTGTGCCGCTCGCGCGCCAAGCGCTTTCCCGGCGGGAGTTCCTCTGGCGGTCGGGCGGCGGGCTGGGAGGCATCGCGCTGGCCAGCTTGCTCGGCGGCGAAGGGATGCTGGGGCTCGCGGCGCAGGCCGCTGAATCGGGTATGCGCCCGGGACTGCCGCATTACAAGCCTCGCGCCAAGCGCGTCATTCAGCTTTTCATGGGCGGGGCCGCGAGCCACCTCGAGCTCTTCGATTACAAGCCGGAGTTGATCAAACGCGACGGACAGAAGAGCGACTTTGGGGAACACGTGGAGGCGTTTCAGGATGGCCTGGGACCCTGGATGAAGCCGGTCTGGCCTTTCAAGCCTTACGGCAAATCCGGCAAGATGCTGGGCGAGACGGTGTCCGAGTTGGGCAAGATCGTGGACGAGTTGGCGTTCATTCACAACCTCGTCGGCAAAACCGGCGTGCATAGCCAGGCCACCTATTTGCAGGCAACCGGTTTTCAACTGCCCGGTTTTCCAGGAATGGGCGCCTGGGTGAGCTACGGACTCGGCTCCATGAACGAGAACCTGCCCACGTTTGTCGTCCTGCCAGATCACCGTGGCTTCGCATCCAATGGACCCAAGAATTGGGATTCGGCATTTCTGCCCGGTCAGCACGCGGGGACAATCATTTATCCCGGACGAGAGACACCGATCGCCGACCTCTTTCCCGGCAAAGCCGGTGAATACGTTGGGCCGAAGAGCGAAGCCGCGGCCCACGCCGTGCTGGCCAAACTCAACCGGGAGCATGCGGCCACTCGAGAAGGCGACGCCCGGCTTGAGGCGCGCATTCGGAGCTATGAGCTGGCTGCGCGCATGCAACTCGCCGCGCCAGAGGCGATGGATATTTCGAAGGAGCCGGATTCCATGCTCGAGCTTTACGGGATTAAAAAGAACCCGCCGACCTGGCCTAAGGAAATTAACGCCGAGGAAGAGATGGACTACTTCGGCCGGAAATGTCTCGCGGCCCGCCGGCTCGTCGAACGAGGAGTCCGCTTTGTGCAGATCTGGAGCGGCAACGACAACGGCTTTCCGAGACGCAACTGGGATTCGCACGAGGACGTCCGGCGAGACCACGGCCCGCTTTCCATGGGTTTTGCAAAAGGCGCTTCGGCGCTAATCCAGGATCTGAAGCAACGGGGGTTGCTCGAAGATACAATCATCCTCTGGACGACAGAATTCGGCCGCATGCCCAGTTCGCAGGGCGGAAAAGGGCGCGATCATAATCCGTATTGCTTCACGAACTGGCTTTGTGGCGGCGGAGTGAAGGGCGGCGTGACAGCTGGCGAAAGTGATCAATGGGGCTACAAGCCCCTCGAGCGCGATCATCCCACCATGGTTTACGATATTCACGCGACTGTCCTGCGCCTGTTGGGGATCGAACATACCAAGCTCACCTTTCGGCATAACGGCGTGGACCGTCGGCTGACGGATGTGCATGGCGAAATCATCGAGGATATCATCGCGTAGTGAAGTGATGCGGCGGCTGGGTTTTAACGCTTGCCCAATTCGGCTAGGGCGCGCAAATTGATCCCGTGTTCCAGCGTGCGATGAGCCTGATTGTGCAATTGGCTCTCTGGGGCTTGCTGAACGCCCCACCCGCTCGGAGCGCGGATTTTCCCACAAGCAACTCTCCGGCCGGTTGGTCTGATGAAGTGCCCAGCCGAGCCACGAGCTGGCTGGATGAATTGGCGGCTGCGCTGAGTCCCCGGATCCGGGCATTGCGGAAGGAACGGGAGGAAGTTCTAAATCAGCTCTCGGCAGAGCCCGTCCCGAATCGAGGTCCAACCAGTGAAGCCATTGGGTTTCATTCCACCGGTTCCAGCCAGCCCAACACTAGAAAATGGGTTCAAGTGGATTTGGGGAGCGAGCAGCCCATGGATCTGATCGCCCTCGTGCCCGCGCAGGTGGCAGTGGGAGGGGACGCCAACGGCGGTTACGGTTTTCCAGTTCGGTTCCGGGTCGAAGTTGGAAGGGAAGAAGATTTGTCCGATGCGCGGTTGGTTGCCGATTATACCAGCGAGGATTACCCCAATCCCGGAAACTCGCCCGTCCTTTTCGAGGTATCCAATGAAAAGGCGCGCTATGTGCGGCTCACGGCGACAAAGCTTTGGCAGCGGCCCGGTTCCGCTGGCCGAATGGAGCATGCGGTTCTGGCATTGGGCGAATTGATGGTCATTTCCGGGGAAAGGAATTTGGCGATCGGACGGCCGGTTCGAGCATCGGACGCCACGGAAACTCCCCCGCAATGGGCGAAGGTAAACTTGGTGGACGGTCAAAGCATTCTGGGGCTTCCGTTGGAACCGGTTCCTAGCCGGTTCAATGGCTACCACAGCAAAGAAGGTGAGAAACGCCAGGATGCCATCAAGTGGGTGCAGGTGGACCTCGGCAAAAGTCTGCCGCTGGACGAAGTGCGTCTCATTCCGGCGCGTCCACGCGATTGGGCCTCTATTTTGGGTTTTGGCTTTCCGCTGCGTTTCCGAGTTGAGGCCTGCGAGGACCCCTCGTTTGCGAACCCGATCATACTTCGCTCGGAAGAGGCGGAAGATTTTCGTAATCCCGGGGAGAATATGGTGGTGGCGCCGGGCAATCTCGCGGTGGCGCGTTATGTTCGTGTCAGCGCCACGAAGCTTTGGTCGCGAGGTGACTACTACGCGTTTGCGCTGGCCGAACTCCAGGTGTTTTCCGGGGGGACCAATGCGGCGCTAGGAACGGAAGTGACCGCATTCGACTCCGTTGAGTATTCGCTTTGGTCCACCAAGGCGTTGGTCGATGGCTACAGCAGCCAGCAGCGGCTTGTAGATTTGGGATCGTGGCTCCGTCGACTCAGCCATAGGTCGGTCCTGGAATCGCGGCTGCGCGAACTGGACTCGGAACATGCTCGCAGGACACTCACCGTGCTGAAGAGCACAGGGAGATGGTTGCTGGCAATTGCATCCGCTTTGCTCCTGGCGGGTGCCGCCCTCGGTTACCGTTACCGGATGGTCCGGCTTTTGGAATTGGAGCGCCTCCGCACGAGCATCGCCGCCGATCTCCACGACGAACTGGGCACCCGGCTGACGCGCATCAGCATGCTTACGGAAGCTGTGGACCGGCAAATGGAGGCGAGCAACGCGACCAAGCCGCACGTGGCCCAGATTTTTGCCATGACCCACGAAGCGGTTCGGACCATGGACGAGATTGTCTGGGCGGTGAATCCGAGGAACGACACCCTGGAGGATCTCGCAAATTATATTTTCCATTTTGCGCAGGAATTCTTCCGCTACTCGACGGTTCGATGCCGGCTGGACATACCCCCGGATTTGCCTCCGATACACCTGACGACCGAGGTGCGTCACAATCTCTTCCTGGCGGTCAAGGAAGCGTTGAACAACGTCCTCAAGCACGCGCATGCCACGAGTGTGCGAGTCACGCTTCAATTGAAGTCGTCGTTGCTGGCCATCACCGTGGAGGATGATGGCCGAGGGTTTACTCCCGAGGCGCAGCGCCCGGGAGGCAATGGCCTTCGCAATATGCAGCAGCGGCTGGAATCGCTCGGCGGCCGGGTGGATGTGGAGAGTAAACCCGGCCGGGGCACCAACGTTATATTCCAAGCCAACGTTCGCGCCGCTGCACAAAAATCATGAAAAGCCCGGTTACACCCTCCGAACCAGCCTCGGAACCGTCCGCAAGCCGCCAGATTCGAGTGGCGCTGGTCGAGGATGACGACTTCATCCGCCAACGTGTTTCCGACGATGTCAGCGGCACGAGCGGCTTCCAAATCGTTTGCTCCTGCCGGTCGGCCGAGGAGGCGTTGCGGAATCTGCCAGCGGCCCGGCCGGAAGTCGTCTTGATGGATATAGGCCTGCCCGGGATGAAAGGGACCGAGTGCGTGCGCCAGCTCAAGGCATTGTTGCCCGCGGTCCAGGTGCTGATGCTGACCGTCTATGAAGACAGCC
>JAQGOV010000518.1 GCA_028293425.1 Verrucomicrobiales bacterium | reverse complement strand
TTTTCCAGGTGCCGTGAGGGCGAGTGTTTCGTACGCAGTGGAGAATCCATTGGCCGACGCGGCCAGCACACCGTTGATGTAGACTTCCACATCCTCGTCGTGATGGACGGTCAAGTTTGGGTTCTGCGGCAGCTTTTCCGGCAAGGTCATCTCACGCCGCAGCCAGATATCATCCGTGGTCCATTCTGTCCGGATTACTCCGCCAGGAGTGCCGCGACTGCCAAAGCCGGCAACTCCCTTGCTCCACGACGCATCATCAAAATCCGGTTTGAACCATTCCGTGCCGGGCTTGGCCGTGGTGTAGCGCCACTGTGCGTTGTCGCTTTCTTTCGCTGTGGGAGTCACCGTCTTCACGACGGGCGGTGTATACGCGGGCATCGGAGCCCAACCTCTCGCCTTGGTCTGGTCGCGCTCGGCATATTTCTTCCAGGTGGCGCGGTCATACAGCACGGCGGCGAAAACGCCACCCACGACCGGCCGGGCGGTGAAGCCGACCTTGCGCGCGCTTTTGGTCTCATACCAATCGGTCATTGGAGAACGGTCCGGCGTCTCCTGCAGGAAACGATAAACGGGGTTCACCAACGCTTCGAAGTCCTCCCGATTTTGAGTGAGGCTCGCAGTCCACAGAATCCAGTCCAGCTTCGTATAGGTTTTTCGATTATCCAGCGGCAGGCCGTAATTATTCTGGATCCGTTTGTAATAATCCATTTCGGTGCGGAGCACTTCAGCAGGAAAGAGGTTGAGCCCAAGGATGCGGTCCCAGATCAAATTGTATTTCTGACTCCAGGTATTGGTGCGGTTGAAGGCCAAACGGTAGTGATCGCCCTCGCGTGCTTCCTCGACCCAGCGCTGCGCGAACTGGTGAGCCAGTTCAAAATACTCGGCGGACTTGGTCTTCTCTCCGCGCATTTCACAAAGGCGCGCGAAAGCCCCCAGGCCGCATATTGCTTTGGCGCTCAGGTTGACGTTATGCGCTAGGTGCCCGGCAAAGTCGTCGGTGCACAACTGGTTCTCGGGATCAAAACCTTTCTCCTTCAGGTAGCCGGCCCATTGCTCCAGCCGAGCCCAGTACGGCTCGGCAAAGCTCGCGTTGCCCTCCATCTGCGCCACGGCTGCCATCAGGATCAGAAGGTTGCCGCTTTCCTCCACGGGCATTTGGTTTTCGATCGTGCGTTCGCCTCCGCCGTAAACCTGGCCGTTGGCATGCGGGTAAGTGCCGAGGTCATGCGGCGCGAAAGGAAATTTCCAGCGCGAACTTACGGCGTAATTCATGAATGGAACCAGGAAGGATTTAGCAATCGATGGTCCAAACAGCAGGAATTGCGGTGACATGGGATAAAAAACGTCTGAGGTGGCAATGCAGCCATTGGAATGGTTCTCTTTGCAGAACTGCAGCGGCTGGCCTTTCTCGTCTGCCACAAACTTGCCCGCCGCGAAGCATTGGCGATAGGCCAAGGCGCCGATTCGAGCGTATTTCTCGCCTCCAATGCGCGTCAAGTCCCCCATGAACTCGGTATCAAAAGCCGTGCAGCGCTTTAGCAGAGAGGCAAAGTCCTTGGCTGACGCCTGCAGAAGATCCGACGCTTCCCAGCCATTCCGCCGCCAGTAGGGACGCAGGTTTTTGTGATTATACTGGATCGAGAACAAGTCGTCATACGCCAGCATCAGCCAGCGTGACACAGGCTCAGCGCTTACCCTCCCGAAGGAAATCTCGATGGCCGCTTCAACTCCACCTCCAGGGGCCGGTTGGTTGAGGGCGCTCGTTGACGTTTTGGAAAAACTTCTTTCCACTTCTTCTCGGGTCCCCACGAATGTCTTGGGGGCGAATTCGTTTGGCGCAGCGAGGTAGAGGTAACCCCAATCAATGCGCAAATCGTCCCCGCGCTTGGCCAGAATGGGTTGATCTTGCGACCCCAGTTTTACGGCAGTGACAGACCCTGCATCTGCGTTGGACCACACCACCTTTTGGTCAGGGTTGTTTACTGCCAGTTCTCCTGAGGCTCCGAAGTGCAGGTTGACCTCGTGCGGCTTGGCGTCTGTCGCCCGCACTTCCCAGGTTACATAAGTCACGGGTCGCGAGAGAATATCAATATCCTCCGGAAGGGCAGCAGTCATGAAGGTGAGCGTCAGCGCCACGCCAGCCCCCTCGAAACTGTAGAGCGTACGGGTCGGCAGAACCGTGAGTTCTGTCTGGTTCAGCGCCGGAGCGTTGGAGGGGCTAGCCCCCAGCACGCGGTAAGGCTTGCCATCGATGGTGAGCACCCCCGTGAGGCGATGCGGTTTCCCGGTCCAGTGAGTGGTTTCCCGGTCCGTCAGCTTATCCGCCTGCGACCAGATGCTGAAATAAGGATCGCACGCCACGAGCGGAGTCGCCGGGGGAACAAGCCGATCCCCGTCGGCCGTGCGCGGTTTTACCGGCTGCTGCGCGGCCGAAATGGTTGAGATTGGGATAAGCAGGTGCAGGCAGATGGCCCAGCGATAAAATCGGTTTTTCATAATTTCGCCGTTGAACCCGCTCAGCCTATTTCAGGCGCGCGAAAACACCAGCGGAAAGGAGATGGTGGCAACGACCCAGGCGTTAGGTCGAGACCTGACCGGATACTGGATAGCGAATATCAACTGCTTTTCATGCATCTAATTGAAAGAGGCTGGATTTTCAGCAGTTTATTAGCGATAACAGCAGCAATGCACCGTCCATGGCGATTCCTTACGCCCTTTGTCTGCCGGCTTTTGGCCGGGCTTGGCATTTTATTCCTTTTCTCCAGTGCGGGCGCCGCTCCAAACGCAGCGGAGAAGTTCCACGATCAAGTCCAGCCCCTCCTCAAAGAGTATTGCTACGATTGTCACGGCGACGGCATGGAAAAAGGCAAAGTCGCCTTCGACAATTTCGGCTCCGAGGCTGAGTTATTCGCTAAACGCGAACTTTGGTTGGCCGTTATCAAGAATGTTCGAGCTGGGTTGATGCCTCCCGAAAAGAAGCCTCGCCCTTCCGATGAACAATTAAAACAACTCGAACGATGGGTGAAGCGTGATGTTTTCAACATCGACCCGCAGAATCCAGACCCCGGCAAGGTGACGCTCCGTCGCCTGAATCGCGTGGAATACCGCAACACTATCCGCGACCTGATGGGCCATGACTTCAACGTCGAGGAGGAACTGCCGCCGGATGACACGGGTTACGGTTTCGATAGCATTGGCGACGTCCTGACCATCTCCCCCATGCTCATGGAAAAGTACATGCAGGCAGCCGAAACGATTGTTGGTGCTGCCGTGCCCCGGGTCACACGCGTTGTAGCACAAAAGGTCATTCCTGGAAATGCGTTCCATCCCACCGAAGGCAAGCAGGTCGACAAACACAGCTTCTATAAGGCGGTCACCCTGACCAACACGTTCCTCGCGAAGCAACCCGGGAGTTATCGGCTGGTTCTGGATTTGGAAGTGCTCGGACAATTTGATTTTGATCCCGGGCGTTGTGAAGTAGTGCTGAGTGTGGACGACGCTGAACTCTGGAAAAAAGAGTTTGGGTGGCAAAACGGGAAGAAGTTCTCCTTCAATTTTGATCGGAGTTGGAAACCCGGCGAACATCCGTTGCGGATTGAACTGCATCCGCGCGAGCCCGCGGAGAAAAAGACCAACTCTCTGGACCTTCGCATCACCGCGCTTCGTGTTGAAGGACCCACCGAGGAAAAATATTGGGTTCGACCGACGAACTTCGACAAGTTTTTCACACAGGATCCGCCTACTGCCCCTGCCGAACGCCGCGCTTACGCTCACCAGGTGCTTGAGCGCTTTGCCAAACGCGCTTACCGCCGCCCAGTGGATCCCCGCACAGTGGACCGTCTGGTCGAGTTGGCCGACAGTGTCTACTCAGTCCCCGGAAAACGGTTCGAGGATGGAATCGCCCAGGCTATGATCCCTATCTTGGCCTCTCCTCGCTTTCTGTTTCGCGTCGAGGAACCTGCGGCGACCGCCTCCAGCAACCGATTTGCCGATGTCGACGATTATGCGCTTGCTTCGCGGATGGCCTATTTCCTGTGGTCCACCATGCCGGACGATGAACTCTTCCAGTTGGCGGAGAAAAAGCAATTGCGGCAGAACGTGGATAAGCAACTGAAGCGGATGTTAGCGGACAATAAGTCCAATGCATTGATGAAGAATTTCGTCGGTCAATGGCTCCAGGCGCGCGATGTGGAAGGAATCGATATCAACGCCCGGGCCGTGCTGGCTCGGGACGACGGCGAAGAAAAGGAACTGGAGGAGTTGCGCAAACAATTTCGCCAAGGCCAGTTTCGCCGCCAGCGTCAAAATCTTACCAAGGAAGAAAAGGCGGAGCAGGACAAGCAACGCGAGAAACGCCGAAAATTTTTCACGGCCCGCGTGGAACTGGACCGCGACCTCCGCAAGGCCATGCGCGAAGAAACGGAAATGACCTTTGCGCACGTTGTGCGTGAGAATCGCAGCCTGCTGGAGTTGCTGGAAAGCGATTATACGTTCCTGAACGAAAAGCTGGGCAAGCATTATGGAATCACGAACATCGCTGGCGCGGAAATGCGCCTGGTGCATTTGCCTAAAGGAAGTCCGCGCGGTGGAGTCTTAACCCACGGCAGCGTTCTTGTGGTAACTTCCAACCCTACCCGCACCTCTCCCGTGAAGCGTGGTTTGTTCGTCCTGGACAACATCCTGGGAATGCCTCCTCCGCCTCCGCCACCCGATATTCCAGCACTGGAGGAAGCCGAAAAAGGGATTAAAGATCGTGAGCCTACTTTGCGAGAGACCCTCGAAATACATCGGAGCAAGCCGCTCTGCAGTTCCTGCCATTCCCGCATGGATCCTTTAGGGCTCGCCCTGGAGAATTTTAATGCCATGGGCATGTGGCGCGAGCAGGAGCGCAAACAAACCCTGGATGTTGCCGGCAAATTAATTACTGGCGAGACTTTCAAAGATATCCGGGAGCTCAAACACATACTCGCCACCAAAAGGCGCCTCGACTTCTATCGGTGTTTGACTGAAAAAATGCTCACCTACGCTCTTGGACGCGGGTTGGAGTATTATGATGTGGAGACAGTGGACCAAATTGTGGAAAGGCTCGACCGTGAGAATGGCCGATTTTCTGCCCTGCTCGTGGGGATTGTTGAATCCGCACCTTTCCAAAAGAGTCGAAATAACAACGGCGCCAACGACTCGGGCTCGGGGATTGATAAACGCGCGGACTTGAAGGGAATAAAATGAGACAAACCTCTGTGAATCAAAAGGATGCAGCAGCTGAACGGCATTGGAGCCTCAGCCGGCGCCATTTCCTGCGTGGTTTGGGCGCATGCTTCGCCTTGCCTGCCCTGGAGTCCCTGCGTCCTTTAGCCATCGTCGCCGCGCCCGCCCAAGCCGCCGCTGCGGCAACAGGCGCTCCGCTCCGGCTGGCTTACGTTTATTTTCCCAACGGCGCCATCCAGGATACCTGGTGGCCTGAAGGCAAGGAATTCAAGCTCAACAAGACGATGCAGCCCCTCGAAAAGGTGAAGCATCAACTCCAGGTCCTCGGCGGATTGGACCATGTGAATGCAACTCCAGGCCCGGATGGGGCAGGGGACCATGCACGAGCCAGCGGCACTTTCCTTACGGGCGTTCGAGTCAAGAAGACAGCCGGCTCCGACATTCACGCGGGAGTTTCCATCGACCAGGTCGTCGCAAACCAGATTGGGCACCTGACGCGCTTCCCGTCATTGGAACTCACTTGCGACGCCGTGCGCCGATCGGGCAATTGCGACTCGGGCTACTCCTGCGCTTACCAATATAACCTTTCCTGGCGCTCAGCGACCACTCCAGTCGCGCCTGAGCCGAATCCGCGCCTGCTGTTCGAGCGTTTGTTTGGCTCCGGGGCGCATGGAGAACGGCTGGAAAATCTCAAGCGCCGGCAGACTCAGCAAAGGTCCATCCTCGACTTCGTCATGGACGATGCTCGCTCCTTGCAGCGGCAACTCAGCTATCGTGACAAGCAGAAGTTGGATGATTATCTCCTAAGCGTGCGCGAAATCGAGAAGCGGATTGAGAAAGCCGAAAAATTTGGCGCTCCGCCCGACCCGCGCACGGAGACACCCGCGGGGATCTCGACAAATTTTGAGGATTACATCCAGGTCATGTTCGACATGATGATCCTGGCTTTCCAGACTGACTCCACCAGGGTCAGCACATTCCTCATGGCCAATGAAGGCAGCAATCGGGCTTTCCCGGAAATTGGCATTGCTGAAGGACATCATTTTCTAACACATCATCAAAACAAAAAGGACATGATCGACAAAGTCGCCGAGATCGATTTGTTCTATGTGAAGCAGTTCGCCCGCTTCCTGGAAAAGATGGAGCAGACAAAAGACATCGATGGCAAGTCGCTTCTGCACAATTCGATGATCGTTTACGGCAGTGGCAATGCCGATGGCAACCGTCATTCCCATGTGAACTTGCCGGTCATCCTGGCCGGCAGTGGCGGAGGCACACTGACGCCGGGTCGATTTACTGATTTCAACTCCAAGCCCATGAGCAACCTGCTCCTCAGCATGGCCGATCGCATGGGAGTTCAAAGCGTGGAACGACTGGGTGATTCCACTGGCCGTTTGCAAAGCATCTAACCCTTTCACAGGCGAAAATGCAGGATAGAACTCAGGGTAAATCCTGATTCACTCCCTGAATTTCCCGACGTCGGCTGCCCAACTGGCCCCATGCAAGTTGTCCACGGAAAGCGCTTGTGCACAAAACCTGCTATGCTTTTGGTTGGCGTGGAAAGGGCCGCCTGTTACATTGGCGGGCTTGCCCGGCACGGGGCAAAAACTTTTTTTCTATAAATCGTTGGTGCTGTGCGTCAAAGGCTGAGTTGAAGATGGGAAGATACATTCTATTACAATTAGTTGCGGTGGTCGCGATTGCTTTTCAAGCAGGAGCCACCACGGGCAATGTTGCCGTTGCTGACGGCAAAGCCACTCAAATTCCTCCGCCCAGTATTTCGCCGGAAGGTGGACTTTTTGGAACCAACGTCACCGTCACGATCAGCGCGGCGACCAAGGAAATTCGTTATACGTTAGATGGCTCGACACCGGCAACAAACTCCCCCCTCTACACGACGCCCATCATTGTTAGTAATTCGGTCCCTGTGAAGGCCAGGGCTTTCTCAGCGGGCTTGAACCCGAGCGAGGTTGCCGCTGAGAACTATTCGGTGCTCGAAACCAATCTGACCAATTTCGCCTCGACCCTGCCCCTGATTGTTCTGAATACCCATGGCGAACTGATTAAACCAGGGACAAACATCCACATTACCGTCCATTGCATTAATTCCGGCACGAACAAGCTGGCAAGTATCCTGGCCGCACCCGACTTCGACGGGATCGCTACTGTGAAGCAGCGTGGATATACCTCCCTTCGGTATCCGAAGCGTTCTTTCTCACTGGAAACCCGCGACCGCGAAGGTGATCCGCTGCATTTCCCGCTCCTTGGTTTTCCGCCTGATTCTGATTGGGTTCTTTACGCCCCCTATCCGGACAAGACTCTCATTCGCGACGTCCTTGCTTATGAACTGAGCAACCGGTTGGGGCACTACGCCAGCCGCACTCGTTTTGTAGAGGTTTTTGTAAATGAAACGGGAGGTAAACTCAATCTTTCCAACTATGCCGGTGTTTATGTGTTGGAGGAAAAAATGAAGCGCAGCAACGACCGCATCCCGGTTCAAAAACTCTCGTCACATGACAACGAGGAGCCGAATATCACTGGCGGCTATATCCTGAAGAAGGATCACTTGGAGGAAGCAGAAACCAAGACGTTGACGCAGGCTCCAACGCAGAGCCATCCCAGCCCGGGCTGGCATGGGGCGTATCCCACGGGACCCGGTTCTTTCCCGGCTGATCCGGCGGCTTTCCCGCCACCTTTTGTTCCTGCCGCCTTTTCCAATGCGCTTTCGCTCGTCACCAACACTGTCACCATCACGAACACAACTGCGGCGGCCACCAACGTCTCTGGAGGCGTCACCAACATCACTGCTGCCACTACCAATTTGGTTGGTGGCAAAACGAACATCTTGGCGGCAGCGACAAACCTTGTTGGTGCGACCACCAACATCACTGCGGCTGTCACTAACATTTTCCCCGCAACCGCCATTACAGCCGTTCATCCTGGCATCGTGTTCATCACAAATGCAGTTCCCGTGACGAATGTGGCCGTGGTGACCAACATCGCGGTGATCACAAACGTCGTGGTCGCCACCAACGTGACCGTCGCGAGTCATCCCGTCATTGTGACCAACCCGGTCGTGGCGGCCAACGCCGTCAGTGGCACCAATGCCGTGGCCACCACCAACGTAGTGGATCCCGCAACCGCTGTCGTCACCACCACCATCTCCATTACCACCTCCACGACTTATCGGACAAACATGGTCGTAGGCACAAACATCGTATTTAACACGAACGTCGCGATTCTCACGAATATCGTGATGGCCACGAACCAGGTCGTCGCCACCAACGTCACCGTTGCATCCGTGCCGGTGATTGTGACCAACCATGTCACTCTCACGAATACTTTCCTGATGGGACTTCCGGATCCCTTGGTTGAGCAAATGGCTTCCAGCGGCCTTGGATTCGTCACTGGCCGGACGAACTGCTTTTTCTTTGTTGAACCGAAAGCGGGCAAGATCACGTCGGCGCAGCGCGCTTACATCACCAATTACCTGAATCGATTCGAGCAGGCGCTTTACGGTGCGGAGTTCCGGAACCCAACCAATGGCTACGCCGCGTATATCGACGCGGATTCCTTTATTGATTACCACCTGTTCGTGGAAGCCACTAAAAATATTGATGGATTCCGCTTCAGCACTTACTTCACCAAGGACCGTGGCGGCAAGCTCAAGCTTGAGCCGATTTGGGATTGGAACCTAAGCATGGGGCTTTCCAAGGGCAAGCAAGGCTACATGGCGGAACGCTGGTACTGGCCACAGCTCGATGATCGACAATATTCGTGGTACCGCCGTCTCTTTGAAGATCCTGACTTCAGCCAGCGCTATGTGGACCGCTGGTTCCAGTGGCGCACGAACGTTTTCGCTACATCCAATTTCATGGCCAGAGTGGATGCACTCGCAGCTTTCCTGAAGGAGCCTGCGGCACGGAATTTCCAACGGTGGCCTATTTTGGGTGTGCAGGCGGGACCGGAATATTACTACTCCACCAAGACCTACGAGGAGGAAGTCCTTAACCTGAAATCGTGGATGACCAACCGGCTCACCTGGATGACTGCCCAATTCGTGGGCCCGCCTGTTCCATCGCAGCCCAGTGGAATCCTAACCACAAACCTCAATATGGCTTTGACCGCTGCCGCAGGGCAGATCTATTTCACGACCGATGGCACCGATCCGAGGTCAACCGGCGGGGCTGTTTCTCCGACAGCGCGACCCTTCCAGACGCCGTTTGCTGTCACGAACAGCGTCACCGTTGTCGCCCGCACGCAAAAAGACAACCGGTGGAGTGCGCCGGTTGTTGTAAAGTTGGCTAACCCCGCCGCGCCCGGCCCCAGAGCCGATGCAACCGTCGGGAAGAAGAACCCGGCAGTGTTTTAATGCCTCGGACGAAGCAGCACGGCTTTCTTGGTCGTGCCTTCCACTTCCACGCTGTAAGTTTCCACGCCGGGATCATCCTTCAGGGCATTATGAACAATCCGGCGATCAAAAGCGTTTAAAGGCTCCAGTTCAACCACATCGCCCCACCGGCGCACCTTTTCGGCCGCTTCCTGCGCCTTCTTCAATAAGGCGTCCCGGGCCTGGCTCCGGTAATTACCGACATCGACCGTCACCTTGGGTATTGTTTGATCAGCGCTAAATAGCAGGCGGTTTACCAGGTACTGCAAATCCGCCAGCGTCTGGCCCTGGCGGCCGATCAGGCGGCCTGAGTCCTCGGTCTTTACTTCCAGGAAGAGGCCGTCATCGACTTGCTGCTCTTCCACCGTGGCTTCGAAGCCAAGGTGCGTGAGCATTTGTTCCAATGTTTCTTTCGGTGTTGCGGGCATAAAGTAATTATTCAGCCGAAGGCTAATGCCCTCATCCATTCCGCTTTTTGGGCGGCATTCCAGGTGCCGGGCCAGCCGGCGCTTTGGTGCTTTTTGCCTTCGTTAATTTCATTTGGGCTATGGTCAGCAAGTTTTGCACAGTCCAATAAAGCGTCAAGCCTGCGGAGAAGTTGTAAAGGATGAACAAAAACATCAAGGGCATGTAGCGCATGATTTTCTGTTGCGCCGGGTCCATGCCAGGGGATGGAGGCGTGAGCCGCGCCTGCCAAAGCATCGTGGCTCCCATGATCAGGGGCAGGGGATTCACCGGAAAATTTAATCCTGGAAGCACAAAAATTGTATCCGGCCGGGACAGGTCGCAGGCCCAAAGGAAAGGCGCGCCACGGAGCTCGATGGCACTCTGGATCATCCGGTAGAATCCGAAGAAGACCGGAACCTGCAGCACCATGGGAAGGCATCCCCCCAGCGGGCTCACTTTGTTCTCCTTCATGAACTCCATGAGCTTTTTGTTCATCTTGACCGGATCCGCTTTGTACTTCTCCTGGAGTGCCTTCATTTGCGGCTGCAACTCCTGCATTCGCTTCATGGAGCGAGTGCTCGCAGCGGTCAGGGGCCAAAAAAGACTTTTGATGATGACGGTAATGGCGATGATTGCAAACGCGTAGCTGGGTACGAGCGAGTGGATGCCATTCATTGACCACAGCAGGGCCTTTGCGAAAAAGCCGAAGAAACCGGTGTAGCCCATGATCCGATCGATATCGTTCTTATATTGCAGGGCAAGGCGTTCCAGCGTCCGGTTCTCTTTTGGGCCGCTAAAAATGGCAAATTTCCGTTCCACCACCTGGTTCGGGGGCAGATTGGTCGCGCCATAAACAACCGCCGCCTGGAGGCCCATTGGGTTCAGGTTCACCTTGGGAGTGGATGCGATAATTTCCCTGCTCGGAGCGGGCAAACTGATCTTCCGCGCCACGATTTGCGCGGCTGGGTCCACCGGCATCAGGGCCAACGCAAAAAACTGGTTCTGTGCAGCCACCCAGCGGACGTTGTTCGCCCCCGCCGAGTACAGCTCTCGAGGCGTTCCCGGAATACATCCCAAGGTTTTGTTTGCAAACCAGGTTGTATCGAGTCCCTCATCCCCGGTGCCATTGTACCAGCGCACGCCCACCAAGTGACCGTCATCCAAAGGCCCCATGGGTGTAGCTGTGCCCGCCGCGATTTCCTGGGAAGGGATTGCAATGTTTTGATTGCCCGTATTCCGCAGGCGGACCGTGGCATTCATGAGGAAGTTCGATTGAGCCTCGAATTCCTTCTCTACCACAAGTCCATCAGGAAGTTGCTTCCTGGCAATTACACCATTGGCGGTTTTTTCGAGCTGGTAAATGTCATCGCCCTGCAGGGCTGGACTTCCACCTAAACCAAGCACAGGCAGCATGGCTGAACGGTTCAGGGTAGCAAGATTGGTTTCTGTGCTTTTCTTATGGCAGTCCACCGTCTCAGGGTAGTTCAGTAACTCAATCTGTTTGATGCCGCCGCCGCGGGAAGTGAAGGTGTAGCGCGCCTGGTCCGAGGTCACTACGAGGGTTTGCTCCGGTGTACCTGCATTCGCCGGGGGTGTCACTGCCGCGCCCGCGTTGGTATTGGCCGAGATCGAGGGCTGATTGGTGGCCAGAGCCTGATTGTTGGTCGCCAGCGCAACGTTATTCGTGGCCTTGTAGCCTGGAATTGGTTTGGGTGGCCAAATTTTTGTTGTGACGATTGGCCAGGAAAAGATGACCAAAACGGAAAGAACCAGAATGATGATGCTTTTACGATCCATGAAAATTTAGTGGTGAGCCCCGGCGGTTTGAGTGCCATCGGTCATCGGGGGCACGGGATCAAACCCGCTTCCGCCCCAGGGATGACAGCGGCAAAGGCGATGAGCAGCTAGGCAGGAGCCTTTGAAAGCTCCATGCGTTTGTAGGGCCTCGAGGGCGTAGGCACTGCAGGTGGGGGTAAAACGGCAACCCAGGCCGCTGGCTCCGAAGATGGCGGTGAAGACGGGAGAAACCATCGCCCGGTAGCACCGCACCAAAAAGATCAAAATATGTTGTGCCGCTTTCAAACGGTTTCTTTTAACAGGCCAGCCTTGCGAAGGCCCTGGAGGAGGTCCTTTTCCACCTCTGCGAAACTTTTCCCTACAATTGACAACCGTGCAACCACAACCAGATCGAGCGGCTGCGCCAGGCGCAATTGGTTCAGGCGAAAGGCTTCCCGAAGAAGGCGGCGCGCCCTGGCCCTTGCCACCGCATTGCCAACCTTCTTACTGGTAATCACTCCCAAACGAGTCTGGGAGCCTGCTGCAAGTGGAAGCCAATTGAGAATCAAACACCCGTTGACCGCTCGCTTGCCCTGTGTTTTAGCCCGCAGGAAATCCCGCCCTTGTTTAATCCGGCGGGAACGAGGAAAACCCAGACTGGCCGGAGCGGCAGCCATCCCCAATAAAGAGTAAATGGATTATACCGGGGTCAGGCGTTTGCGACCCTGTCGGCGGCGGTTGCTCAGAATAGCCTTTCCGCTCTTTGTAGAGTTACGGCTGAGGAACCCGTGCTGCCGTTTGCGGCGCATTTTCGAAGGTTGATATTGTCGTTTCATGTCTAAAATTCCAATTTGCTCTTACTTTCCCTCGTGTGGAACGCGGCAGAAGCCCAGCCTCACGGGACGGGTGAGAATATCAGCGAAGAAAAGGGTGTCAAATGCAATGTCTTGTTTTTCAGCCGCTAGCGCCTCAAAACCGCGAACAAAGCTGAAAAGGCAGCCTCTAATCGGGTCAGGAGCCCTTTATTTGCGCAGAAATCTTCGCAGCCGGCCAGGCACCATATTCCCTAAATCTTTCAAAAATGGCACCTTCAACCACCAGGCCAGACCGAAGTAAATCAGCGAAGCTGCCGTCATAGGCAGGAAGACTTCCCCAATGCGGGTCCAAAGATTTGCGTGGCCGAACTGTCGGGTCCAGTAGCCTGCCAGACTCCAGGCCACCACGCCGGCGACAAACGCCGAGCCAAGCAGTGATGGCAAATGACGCATCAAATCGGCCAATTCCAGCTTGCCCAGTTTTTTTCGCAACGCCACGAAGAGCAAGATCATGTTCACCATAGCCGTGACCGAATTAGCCACTCCCAGCCCTACTTGCTTGAATTGCCAAACCAATGCGAGGGTGAACACCGCGTTTAACACCAGGCAGAACACACTGATCTTCATCGGGGTTGTTGTATCGCTCAATGCATAAAAAGCTCGGGCGAGGATATTTACAACGGAATACGCAACCAACCCGGGCGCCAGACAAGCCAGGGCTAACGAGGCCCGCATGGTGGAATCCTCGTGGAATTTCCCGCGTTCCAGCAACAACCGGATCATCGGCTCGGCCAGTGTCAGGAGGAGCACGGATGCCAGCAGGTTGATGAAAACCAGGTAGCCCAATCCCTGTCCGAGCGTGGACCGAAATTCAGGATACTTTTTCTCCGCAGCCATCCCGGAAAGCGTGGGCAGCAGGTAGGTCGCGAGTGAAAGGCCGAACACACCCTGTGGCAACTCCATTAAGCGCACCGCATATTGGAAGGATGCGACCACCCCGGCATCCACCCAAAAGGCTAAACCCTGGGTGAACATCACATTCAGTTGGTAAGCGGCGACGCCAAGCGTTGCCGGCAGCATCTGCCGCACAACCCGGCGCACGGTGTCGTTACCGAAAGGCGAAACCCACTGATAGCGAAAGCCCTCCTTCCGCAGGAGCGGCGATTGAAAGAATGCCTGCACAAAACCCGCCACTACCACGCCAATCGCGAGCCCTTTGATCTGCTGGTCCAGCGCGGCACCCATGCGCGGAGCCAGCCAGAGCACCGATGCAATCATCACCAGGTTGAGCATGGTGGCCCCGATGGCTGGGACAAAAAAGTGTCCCCGCGAATTGAGCATGCCCATGAAAATGGCCGCCAGACAAACCAGGAGCACGTAGGGAAACATGATCCGCAGCAGTTCCAACATCAGCAATGTCTTGCCAACTTCCACCCGGCCAGACGCCAGAATGATCGAAATAATGATAATCCCAAGCGCGATGATTCCGGAAGCACCGATCAGGAGCGCGGAGATAACAGCCCGGGCCGCCTGCCACATTTCCTGTTCGCCTTCCAGCTTCTCCTTTTCTTTGAAGATCGGAATGAACGCTGCGGTGAGGGCTCCTTCACCCAGCAGGCGTCGAAAAAGGTTTGGAACCATGAACGCGAGCATAAACGCGCCCGCTACCCAGCCATCCCCCATGAACCGGGCATACACAATCTCGCGAACCAAGCCAAGCACCCGGCTCGTCAGAGTCGCAGCGCCAAGCGCGCCCGACGATTTCAGCATTTTCGACATTCCTGAGAGATACTTCGGAAGACAGGACAATTAAGGCAAGGAGTAAAGCTGCCAACGGGCACTAAACATCAGCCTCATTAATTAAACCGAACGTGTCCGAAGCGATGAATCCCCTCTTCTCGCCAATGCTGAATAACTTTTGGAATAGCTATAAGGAGGGGCTTAGCTGCACAAACCAGCGACTCTGGACGCTTCCGGATCGGTGAACGGCCCTGTGCCCAATACTGCACCGATTTGAGTCTTATCTTAACTCAGTGGCAGTAGTGCTAAAGCCCCTTCACCGCGACCGTCCCGTTGTCGCTGGCAATCACAATCTCCGTTTCCGGCAGCTTTCGCCTGGCGTGTTGGAGCAATCCTTCGCGGTTGGCCCAGTATTCGGAAGCCAGATGGATGAAGGCGAGCGTCCGGACGCTTCGGCCCCGCAGGGATGCAAATAATTCCTCCGGTGTAAAATGGGCGAGCTCGCAAACCAGCAGGTCGAGCGGGCGTTCCAGCAGGGAGTCCAGATCTCTCGGCGAGCCGAGGTCGCCGCTGTGGCCGATCCGGAGTCCCGGGCTCTCCATCAGGAAACAGAATGCCTCGTAGCTTCCGGGATAGCGCGCCGAGTACCTTTTCTCCAGGTCGGCCAAATGGGTCGTTTTGAAAGGAGTGACTTGCACTGTTCCGACCGTGGCCGATTTCCCCGCTTTATGCGGTTGAAAGGTTAGAGTGAACGGCAGCAACTCATCGAACAGATAGGACGCATTTAGCATTTGTCGAACCGGGGCAATGCCCTCTCCCGGCAAATGAACCGTCAGCGGACGGGTCCGACCCTGAAGCCAGAGTGACTGCAGGAACATGAAAAAGCCCCCGAAGTGGTCGCTGTGCAGGTGCGAAATGAAAATGTGATCAAAGGCGTCGTAAGAAAAGCCGGCAGCCTTGAATGAGCGGCTGAGCGGTTCCCCGCAATCCAGGACCAATGAGGTTTCCGGAAATTGGTAAAGAAACGACGACAGAAAGCGTTCGGTGCCAGCCGTTCCATCTCCGACACCGAAGCATTTAAGGTTCAAAAAATCCATGCTCTGCCCGGGAAGGATTACCGGAGTGGCTTTACGGATCAAGCAAACTTGGGAGATCGTTTCTGAATGGCGGTGAGGTTAATACGAGCACATGAAAGCCAAGTTTTGTTCCGCCCTGATCGCCGCATTGTAGCCAGTTGCTTCCGTTGCCTTTGGGCAACACGCCCGTAACTCGCCTCCTATGCTCTCCTTATCTTTTGCAGGAAAATATTATCATGGAGTATGGCAAAGATTGCCATTCCTCCCACAAAGAAAAATGGAATATTTGATTGAGTGAGTCGGTTGTTTAGCAAAGAGATAAACCATGAAGTTGAAACGGTTCAGGGTGCAGAAGTTTAAGTGCGTGGTCGATTCCGGCTGGGTCGATGTCGATGAGCTGACGGTTCTGATTGGCAAAAACGAGGCGGGAAAGACCTCTCTGCTCAGGGCGCTGCATCAATTCAACCCTTTTAAGAACGAGCCCTATTCTATTCCGCGTGATTGGCCGCGGGGTCATCGGGGCGAACGCGCCGACTCGCAGGTGGTCTGCAGCGCTGAATTCGAGTTGCTTGACGAAGAGATCGATCGGCTCAAAGAAATCACCGGCGGACAGCCAGATGGACAGCGAGTGATCGT
>JAQGOV010000486.1 GCA_028293425.1 Verrucomicrobiales bacterium | reverse complement strand
CTCGGCAGCTTATTATGCGATCACTGGCCACGAGCCACCCAGCGATGACCAGCGCTTACGAGACTCCCTGGAGCTTTTTCCAGCCTATGGCTCTTTTGTGGACAAACTTGCTCCGATCAAGGGCGATATGCCCACGTTCGTTTCGTACCCGCATGTTATTGCGGACGGTTCCATTACCCCTGGGCAACACGCCAGCTTCCTGGGCAAAGCCCATGATCCGCTGTTCATTCCGCAGGATCCGAATAGTCCCAACTTCAGCCTGCCCGAACTCAGCTTGCCCGCAGGCTTGACCGTGGATCGGCTCCACGCGCGGCGTGAGATGCAACAACTGATCGATGCGCAATCGCGGCTGATCGAGCAATCCGCCGCTGCCAAAGGTCTGGACGACTACTACGTCAGAGCCCTTATGATGCTTGATTCGCCGCGGCTGCGGAATGCCTTCAATCTTTCCGCCGAGCCACAGGTGGTGCGCGATGCCTATGGCCGCACGACCTATGGCCAGGGCTGCCTTCTGGCCCGCCGCCTTGTGGAAGCAGGGACCAAGGTTGTTACGGTTTATTTCTCCGAGAGCATCGGAGGGCAAAGCACGGAATCCGGCGGATGGGATACGCATGGGTTCAACAACACTCGCATGTTCCCGATTGTCGAAAAGTATCACCTGCCGATCACCGAACAGACGCTCCCCACGTTGCTCAACGATCTGGATCAGCGCGGGCTCCTCGACACAACGCTCGTGGTGTGGTTTGGGGAGTTCGGCCGCACCCCGCGCATCAATGGAAATGTCAGCCGCGATCATTGGCCGGATTGTTACACGACGCTGCTAGCGGGCGGAGGCGTAAAGCGTGGATTCGTGTATGGCGCCTCGGACAAATCGGGCGCTTACCCCGCGGCGGATCCGGTCCGCCCCGAAGACTTGGCTGCCACTATTTACTACCTCCTCGGCATTGACCCGCACACTGAGGTTTACAATTCCGTGAACCGCCCCGTCCTGATTTCTAACGGCAAGCCTGTCATGGGTGTGATCGCTTGAAGAAAATCACGCTTTCCATTGTAACAGGAATAATCCTCGTTGTCTGGAACACGCTGGCTGATCCGCCGGTTATATCGCGGATGACGCCCCTCGCGGTTTCGACCGACAAAGCCACTGAATTAACGGTGCTTGGCAGCGAGCTCGATTTGGCTGCCACACTTTGGACTAGTTTCGAGGCCAAAGTAGAAAGACGCGCCACGTCACGAGAGCGTGCCACCTTCGTTATTCAACCGGATTCCAAGATGAAGGCCGGCTTGGGCGCCATTCGAGTTATTGGGACCAATGGCGTTTCCAAATTGGCGTGGGTGATGATTGACGATATCCCTAATCTTCCCGCGAGCAGCACGAATGGCAGCCCCGCGGACGCGCAGTTACTCAAGCTTCCTTGTGCGATCGACGGTCATTGCGAAGAAAAAGCTCCACGCTATTTCAAGTTTTCAGCCAGCAAAGGCCAGCCGATCACCTTTGACATCGTGGCCCAACGCATAGGATCGGCGCTGGATCCAGTGGTCCGCCTGCTCGCGGCCAACCAGCGCGAACTTGCCTATTGCGAGGACACTCCCGGGGCCGGATCGGACAGCCGCTTTACCTACACGTTCAAAGCAGGCGGAGAGTACTGGTTAGAACTCCGAGATACCCGCTATGGCGGAGGTTCCGATTACCAATACCGGCTTCGGGTCGGCGACCTTCAGAGCGAGACCCTGCCGCTCCCCTTTCTCGCAAGGCCTGGATTACAGAAAACCGAAGACGCGCTCCCTGTGACCGTTGAAGTGGAACCAAATGACAAGGCGGCACAACACGTTGCAGTTCCCACCGAGATCAGAGGACGTTTTGCTAAACCCAGGGACCGGGATCTTTATCAATTCGAAGCTAAAAAAGGGGATCGTCTCATCTTCCAAAGCAGGACCCGGAGCCTTGGATCGCCTTGCGATCTATATCTGAAGCTCCAAGGTGCGGATGGCAAAACTATCGCTGAATCCAACCTGTCCGGTTCTGACGAAACCAGTCTCACCAACACCTTCAAGCAATCAGGCGCCTGCCAGTTGCTTGTCGAAGAGGCTACCCAGCAGGGCGGCCCCGAATTTTTTTATCAGCTTGAGATTGATCGTTTCCAAGCAGGATTTGAGCTGAGCTTGGATACAGACACTTTCAACGTCTCTCCGGGTGGCACTTTCGAGCTGAAGCTCCTTCCCAACCGTCAGGCTGGTTATGATGGGCCAATCCGGATTGCCTTGGAAGGGGCAGGGCAGGGCTTCACCCTTTCCACGAACGTGATCACATCCACGACCAACGCGACGACCATAAAAGTTTCGGTGCCCGAAAGTGCTGTGCCTGCCCAACTCATGCTCTTTAAGATCAGGGGCACGGCTGAAGGCCGGGAGTTCTCCACCATTGCCAGGACCCATCCCGCTCTGCGCAAACAATATCCCCTCCAGCTTTGGCCTCCCCGGGAGTTGGATGGCTGGGTGGCCCTCGGAATCAGGAAGCCGGCTGAAAAGTGAGATGCGCGCCTTGGAACACGACCGCGCGTTTTGCATCTAGTTCCGAAACCCTGGCGCAGCCATAAACTTCAAAAGTTCCCTCCCGCTCTTTGTATTCCAGATTCTGACGGTC
Source organism: Verrucomicrobiales bacterium (assembly GCA_028293425.1). Taxonomy (GTDB): domain Bacteria; phylum Verrucomicrobiota; class Verrucomicrobiia; order Limisphaerales; family JAQGOV01; genus JAQGOV01. The sequence continues at coordinate 8,491 of JAQGOV010000486.1, read as the reverse complement.
CCATCGAAGGCTCCTGCGGCCAGTCTGAAGTGGGCTTCATCCAGGGCGATTGCATATACCGCGACCCCTTCCTTCCCGAAAACGGAGAGCAATTCGGGCTCCTTCCCGAGGGAATGCTCTCGCACAAGGCCATCGGTGGAACAACTGAACACAGAGTTACAGGTCATCAACAGTCGCAGGATATCGCCTTCAAAACCGGAGATTTCACCTTCCTTCTTCTCCTCGGTCGGCCTCCAGCGCTGAATCTTACGGTCGCGTCCGCAACTCCACACCTGCTTGTCGTCTACGGTAAAGCCTACGCTGAACACAAAATCACCATGACCCAAGGAGCTCTGTTCGACCTCGCCAGTGGTCGGATCGCAAACGCGGGCTGATTTATCCCTGCTGGCCGAAGCTAGCCATTTTCCGTTATGGCTGAAGGCGAGGCCGGTGACCCAATCGGAATGCTGGTCAATCGTTCGTTCCAGTTTCCCACTCGCCACTTCAAAAATATGGATCTTGTTGTCTGAGCCGCCTGTGGCCAGTTTTGTGCCGTCGGGATTGAAAGCGATCGCCAGCATCACATCCGCGCTTGTCACGAGCACTCTCACCAACTGGCCGGAAATGGCATCGAATAGTTTTATTTCTCCGAGTTTCCCGGGTGTGCCGCTCGCCGCTGCCAATAGGTTGCCCTTGGGCTGATAAGCCAGGGACAAAGTGCTCTGAGCCACATTCTTTACTCGGCGCAACAGCCTGCCGTCCTCCGGACTCCACACTGTAATCTCGTGATACCCACTGACGGAGATCTCAGACCCATCCGGTGCAAAGGCCAGAGCCGTCACTGGCACGGGGGCGGGATATGCTGAAGGGGGCTCCGGTTGGTGAATGGGTGGAATCAATGAAACCAGCGCGGCGGTAGCATCGGTTCCGTCAAACTTAGATCCTCCTTCAATCCACTCGCGAATCCGCTGAATCTCCGCTTTCGACAGTGGCTCATTCTTTTGAGGCATTCGGTCGTCCTCGTCTGTAGTGACCAACAATCGGTAAAACTGGCTGTTCTCGGACTTGCCCGGCGAGAGCGGTCCTTCCTTGCTGGAGCCGGCTTTCAGAAGAACTTCGAAAGTATCGAGGCGGTAACCTCCTTTGCTCTTCTCCGCACCGTGGCAGATGAGGCATTTCTGAACCAGAATAGGAGCGACATCATTCGTGAAGCTGATGGCCCGAGCATGAGCTGCGAGCAGCGCGAAGAGCACGATATGGAAAAACCGCGACATGAGTGTTCATTTAACCACGTCCAGTCTCCCGCTTGAATCCAAAAAGCGAAACGGCAACCACAGCGCTCCACGGCTTTACCTTAATCGACAACGCGGGCAGGTAATTCATCGGATTTAGCGGCTAAGTTTTCCCCTGCGTTCCTCCGCAAGGGAAACTTTTGCCGCTGGCCCGCTGCGGGAACCTGCTTTTGCCCCAAATGACCCGCTTTTGCCTTATGGCATAGCCACTGCTCAAGGCAGTGGAAAATCTAGGCTTATGATTAGCGGATTATTTGACCAAACCAATTATGTGGCTGCCAAAAAGATGCTGGACGCCACGGTCCTGCGGCATGAAGCCATTGCCAGCAACCTGGCCAATGTTGAAACGCCCAATTACAAGCGCCTCGATGTCGCCCCTTCTTTCCAATCACAGTTGCGGGACGCGATGTCTTCCAACAGCACTGGCCAGATTGCCTCCTTGCAGCCGCAAATCTCTACCGATGCCACTGCTGTCTCCAATTCGGCTGATGGCAACTCGGTTCAACTCGAGAACGAGCTCCTGCAAATGAACAAAAACTTCGTGGAGCATTCCTTGGAAACGCAACTTGTCACGGGCAACCTCCTGAAACTGCGCCTCGCCATCACTGGACGATCTGCTTAACCGTTCTGAGCTATGATTAATATTTTACCTGGGGTTCAAAGCACTTCCGCCGCACTCAATGCTGAGCGAATGCGGCTGGACGTTATTTCGCAAAATATTGCCAACGCCAATACCACCAAGGCTCCGGACGGAAAACCTTACCAACGCCAGCACGTGGTGTTCGAAACCGTTCTTAAACAGTTCCAGCCCGGGGAGGACGCCGGTGTGTCCGGAACCGTGCAGGTCGGACGGATAGCCAACGACAACCGTCCCCCGCGCCTGGTGCACAATCCCGGTCACCCGGACGCGGATGCCAGTGGCATGGTCGCGATGCCGGACATCAACATTCATGAGGAAATGGTGGATCTAATCGCCGCGTCCCGTTCCTTCGAAGCTAACTTAGCGGTCGTAAAAAACGCCCGAGCCCTGGCGATGCAAGAGCTCTCCATCGGTAAACGGTCCTAATTAAATGAACATGCTTTCGGCCATACGGCAATACACCAGCCCCGGGCTGGAGGGTTTGCCTTTGCCGAAGCCGGACCTGAAAGGGGCCGGGGCAGGCGCCATTCCTCTGCAAGAACTGCAGGAACTGCCGCCGGTTATTCCGCAAACTTCTGTTTCCGGACCGGGCGAAGCGAGCGGTTCATTTGGAAACATGCTCGGACATTTTGTCGACGAGGTAAATGCAAAGCAGGCCAATGCCAGCGCGGCCATGCAGGGGCTGATCAAAGGCGAAAATGTTTCCCTGCACCAGGCCATGATAGCGATGGAAGAAGCCAGTGTTTCTTTCCAACTGATGACCGAAGTGCGCAATAAATTGCTTGAGTCCTACCAAGAGCTCATGCGGATGCAGATCTGATGTAAAATTCCATGAATTCACTTTCCCAACTCGGTCGCCAGCTTCTAGGCATCTGGAAACAGCTTGGCCTCAACCAGCGCATCAGCGTTGTTCTCGCGGCGGTGGTTGCTTTGGCAGCACTGTTCAGCCTCGTGTTCTGGTCCAGCCGCGTCGATTACGCACTCCTTTATGGAAAGGTCGATGATTCCGAAGCGGCCAAGGTTCTGGCTTACCTGGACGAATCCAAGATCCCTCACAAGCTGGGGCAGAGCGGGGGAGCCATTTACGTGGCTCGTGATAAAGTTCATTACGCTCGTATGCAACTTGCCTCGCGCGGAATTCCGCGGGGTGATGGCGTGGGTTTTGAGATTTTCGATAAGCCGAATTTTGGGATCTCGGATTTTGTGCAACGCGCCAATTACTTGCGTGCCATCCAGGGAGAACTCTCCCGCACCATCAGCCAACTGGATGAAGTCGAAGCGGCCCGGGTGATGATTGTGATGCCTGAAAATCGGCTCCTGGTCGATTCCGCGAAGAAACCGACCGCTTCTGTTTTCATCCGGACCAAAGGCCATACCGTTCTCGCGCCATCAGGGGTTAACTCCATCCGATTCCTGGTTGCCAATGCTGTGGAAGGTCTTCAAGCCAACCAGGTCACGGTTGTGGATAACCGAGGAAATGTTCTTTCGGAGAACGGGGAAAACGACTCTTTGGTTGGGCTTACTGCGACGCAATTGGCTGCCCGCCGAAACACGGAACAGTATTTGTCCAAAAAAGCCGAAGGGATGCTCGAAGCGGTCCTTGGCCCTGGCCAGGCGGTAGTGCGTGTTTCAGCCGAAATCAACCTGGATAGCCTCAGCCGTACTGAAGAAAAGTTTGATCCCGACGGCCAGGTTGCCCGGAGCACCACCTTGAATGACGAGCAAACGGATACTACTTCCTCTGGTCCTGGTGGCAGTCCCGGCATCACTTCAAACCTGGGCTTCGATACCAACACCACTGCCTCGGTAAATACCACCAAGACCAAGAAAAAGGTTACGAACAACCAGTATGAAATTAACAAAACCGTGAGCACCATGAACCAGGTGCCCGGGGGGGTTAAAAGACTGGCGGCAGCGGTATTTGTGGCCTCTCGTTTCGAGGGAACAGGAACTTCCCGCAAAGCATTGCCACGCACACCAGAGGAATTAGAAAAACTGCGTCACATTGTGCAAAGCGCGCTCGGCATCCAGGTCAGCGGGGAAAGCCGCAAAGACGAAATCACCCTGGAAGAGATGCCCTTTACCGATCAGTTCGCCGACGTCGCCCAGGACCTTTCCAAGACCGAGAAGAAACAATTCTGGTGGGCTCAGGCCCAAAATGTTGCCTACATCGGCCTCGCGCTTGGAGTGCTCTTCATTTTTTGGAGAATGTTGAAAAAAACTTCTTCCGAGCAGATGCCGGCCTCAGCAGGTTCGGATGATTTCATGATTTCATCTGCCTCTCAAGCCTATGGAAATGCTCCGAGCAGACATGGGGGACGCCAGCCCATGAATAACCCGGGCGTTGTCACCGTTGAAACCTTGAATCAACTTGTCAGGGACAATCCCGCCAATGTCACTCAAGCCATCCAAACATGGCTAGGCCGCAACTCCGCCAACTAATACACCATGGCTAGCATTGAAGAACTTACAGGAAGCTCCTCCACCCTGGATGTCAGCAAGATGTCCAAGGTGCAGAAACTGGCAGCGCTGCTCATCATTCTCGGTCCAGAAAGCGCGGCTCAAATTCTAAAAACTCTCGATTCGAGGGAGCTGGAGACTGTTTCCGCGGAAATGGCCCGGCTGCCGATGATTACCCAGGAGGTAAGAAACGAGATCCTCAAGGAGATGTCGGAGGTTGCGCTGACCGCTGGCACAGCGCTTCGGGGCGGGGTCCAGTTCACCCAGACGGCTCTCGAAAAAGCGGTCGGTTCCACTAAAGCAACCGACATTTTAAGCCGTGTCTCGCAAAGACCTGTCACCGCGGCTGTGCAAAATGTAACCGAGATGGAGGTGCGCAACCTGTATAGCGCGTTGAAGGATGAGCATCCCCAGGTCATCGCCCTTGTCACCAGCTATCTAAATCCAACCAAAGGTTCCGAGCTGCTAAACTTTCTTCGTCCGGAATTGCGGGATCAGGTGATAGAACGGCTCGCCACACTGGGGCCTGTGCCGGTTGAAATTTTGGAGACAGTTTGCGAGACGCTCCAACGGAAACTCAGTGGCCGAACCACGCGCAGCCTCAACCAGAGTGGCGGATTAAAATCCGCCGCCGACGTGCTGAACGCCCTGAACAAAAACGTCAGCAAAACCATTCTGACCTCCCTTGAAGAGCGCAACGCTGAACTGGGCCAGGCCATCCGCCAGAAGATGCTCACCTTTACAGATCTGGCCCGGCTTGATGCCGCGGCGTTGCAAAAAATTATGCGCGAAGTGGACATGCGGGACCTGGCTCTTTCGCTCAAAAAAGCGGATGAGGTTCTCAAAAATGCGATGCTCGGCGGCATTTCCAAGCGTGCTGCCGAAACGGTCAACGAGGAAATGGCCTTCATGGCCTCGGTCAAGCTCAAGGAGATCGATGCCGCCCAATTACGGATCATTGAGATTGTCCGGCGTCTCGAAAACGATGGTGAGATTGATCTCGAATCCCTCCACCAGGCCCCTGCTTCAGCCGCCGCATGAAGACCCGCGCCCACAGCTTTCAGTTCCAGGCAAACCTTCGCGACGTCCGCCTGCGCGATGCGGAACAAGCGGTACGCGAAAGCGAGATAGCTTTGCGTGAGCAGGCCGCCTACGAAAAAGGGCGGCGTGAGGGCGAGCGTGCGTTAGGCGAGCAACTGCTCCAGCAGCGCGCGGACTTGCTGGCCCTTGAGCAGGGGGTGCTGCAAAGCCTTGCTGAAGCGGTCCCAAATCTCCTGCAAACGTGTGAAACCGAATTGGCCGAGCTGGCTGTCGAAATCGCCAGCAAACTCGTGGCCGGGTTGCCCATTGTCCCTGAAATGATCGAGGCAGTGGTACGGGATGCGTTGTGTGATTTGGAGAAGAACCTCGACTATCAGGTTTATCTAAATATTGAAGACCTGGAGTTGCTCAAACGGATCGAGTCTCCCATTTTGCACGACCAGACCCCTGGCTTGCATTTTCAGGCTTCCGGCGAGGTAACGCGGGGCGGGTGCATGATCAAAACCCCCTTCGGCGTGATTGACGCACGCCGGGAAGTGAAGTTGGAAGCTCTCCAAAAAAGTCTATGCTCATGAGTGCTCCCGCTCCTTCAGCCCCGCTTTTGAAAAGCCGACTCGCACGCGCCCTGGACCAGGTGCGCAGCGCCCGCGTGTTGGAAACCCGGGGCCGCGTGGTTCAACTCACCGGCTTGGTTATCGAATCGGAGGGGCCACTCGCGGCAGTCGGTGAAGTGTGCCGGATCCAATCTCCTCGACATGACGCCTCGACGCTGGCTGAGGTTGTGGGCTTCCGCAATAATCATCTCCTTCTCATGCCTTTAGGAGAACTCCACGGCATTCATCCCGGCAGTGAGGTCATTGCCTTGGGACATTCTCTCCAAGTTCCGGTTGGGGAAAGCATGAAAGGCCGCGTCATTGATGGTTTGGGACGTCCGCTGGACGGTCTCGGACCGCTTGAGGTCGAGCACAAGGTCGGACTCAATTTGCTGCCGCCACACCCTTTGAAACGCCAACGGATTCGACAGGTGTTTCAAACAGGGATCAAGGCGATCGATACCTTCATGCCTTGCGGCAGAGGTCAGCGCCTGGGAATTTTTTCAGGCAGCGGTGTTGGCAAATCCACTCTGCTCGGCATGATGGCCAGCCAGGCTGAAGCGGATGTGAATGTGATCGCCTTAATCGGCGAGCGGGGACGCGAAGTCCGTGAATTTATCGAGAAAGACCTGGATGAAGCCGGGCGTCGCAAATCCATTGTAGTGGTGGCTACCTCCAACGAGCCGGCACTGGTTCGTCTCAAAGGGGCTTTCCTTGCGATGTCGATTGCGGAGTTTTTTCGGGACGCTGGCCTGAATGTTCTTTTAATGATGGATTCGGTGACGCGTTTTGCCACCGCTCAACGCGAGATCGGCCTGGCAGTCGGTGAACCGCCCGCCACACGCGGTTACACACCCTCCGTGTTTTCCCTGCTTCCCCAGTTGTTAGAACGGGCCGGCATGGGTGAGACGGGCTCTATCACTGGTCTGTTTACCGTGCTGGTAGATGGAGATGACATGGATGATCCCATCGCCGATTCCGTTCGTTCCATTCTCGATGGCCATATTGTGCTCTCGCGCGAATTGGCCACCCAAAATCATTACCCGGCTATTGATGTGCTTGGCAGCGTAAGCCGGCTTGAGCGCGATCTCCTTCAGCCCCCACAACGGGAGCTGGCTGGGCATGCCCGCGAAGCCATGGCGATTTATCGCAAGAACCAGGACCTAATCACCATCGGTGCTTACCCGGCTGGAAGTAATCCCGCCATAGACCACGCCATCCAGGCACAGGACCACCTCCAAAAATTTCTACGACAAGCGGTGCACCAGGGATTTACGACAGCCGAAAGCTGGAAACTGCTCGAAGCGACGATGGCTTCCGCCGCTGCCAAAGGATCTAAAAACACCGCCCGAGCTGCTTAGCTAACCGACGAATCTTAACCTATGAAACCTTTTAAATGTTCTCTTCAGGCGCTGTTGACATTGCGCGAGCGCGAGGAACATGTGGCGCTGCAGGAATACGGCAAGGCGCTCCGCCAGCTCGAAGAATCGCGGCATAAGCTGGAGCTCGTCCAGCACGAACTCGATTCAGCCAATGCGCGGCTTCATCAACGTTTTCTCAGTTCAGGCCCGGCCGGCCAGCTTGCGCAGCTCCAGGACTTTTGCGCTGCCGTTGAGAAAAAGCGCCGCGAATGCGAATACATTCTCAAGGTGGCACAAAACAAATCCCAGCAGGCATTCACAAAACTGGTAGCCGCTCGTCAGGCAAAGGCTGTCGTCACTAAATATTTCGAGAACCAAAAGAAGCGGCATCAGCAGGAATGCCGCAAGGAAGAGCAGAAGGCCCTGGATGACCTTGTCAACTCCTCCGGGTCGGCGCTGTGGTCTTTAAAAAAGCAGAACCTCTGGAACTAATATGTTAAAAATAATTCAATCAGGTTGGGTAACCGCTCTCCTCGGGGGTATCGCCTATTGTGCCACCACGGCGATGCTTATCATGTCCACACCGATGTCTGTCACCCATTCAGAGGCAAAAGAAGCTCCCAACAAGTTTGCTCCCTCATGGGAATTTTATAATCCGGAAGTGGACCTGCTGGTCAAGGAACTCCAAAAGGAGAAAGAGGGCCTTGCAGCGAAGGCCAAGGAGTTGAGCGATCTCGCAGCGCGCCTTGATGCGGAACGTTCTGAACTGACTGTTGTCACGCAGGCTGTTCACCGCATGCAGGCCGAGTTCGACCGCAACGTGGTGCGCGTCAAAGAAGAGGAGACTTCGAATCTGCGCAAACTCGGCAAGACGTATTCGGGCATGACCCCAGAAGGCGCCGCTCTCATTCTGAAGCAGATGGATGATGATCAAATTGTCAAAATCCTGCTATTCATGAAGGAAACCGAAATTGCGCCGCTCCTCGAAAATTTCGCCAGGCTGAGTGAGGCGGAAGCCAAGCGGGCCGCCCTTGTCTCGGAACGCCTTCGGACGGCGTCTTCAAAACCGAGCAGCAATCCAAAGCCTTGACCATGTTGTCTACACCCGCACCAAAAGCCGAGGCC